>NZ_MQVK01000009.1:0-2253 GCF_002002385.1 Vibrio sp. SALL6 | reverse complement strand
TTCTGCGCCAGTTAACGCCCAGTTAAGGGGCGAAGCACGCAATGACCAAACCGCTGCATAGCACTTCAACACTGAAATAAACGCATACCAAAAATGCCACGCGTGCTGCGTCCCTCTTGAACTGTTTGTTATGCTACCTTTTCGCCATTGGGTGATCTGGGTTTAATTGAAGAAGATCCCACAAGTTTCCATACAAATCTTCAAACACAGCTACCGTTCCATAGTCTTGTTCTGCTGGCTCTCTGACGAAGTTAATACCAATCGATTTCATGCGCTCAAAATCACGCCAGAAATCGTCTGTATTTAAGAACAAAAATACTCGGCCGCCGGCTTGATTACCAATGAAATCATGCTGCTCTGGTTTCGAGGCTTTGGCAAGTAACAACGTAACACCATGAGAATTTGGTGGAGCTACAACCACCCAACGTTTGTCTTGTTCAGGTTGATAAGTATCTTCAATCAGCTCAAATTTGAGTTTGTTTACGTAAAAATCAATTGCTTCATCATAGTCTTTTACAACCAAAGCAATATGGACAATATTCTGTTTCATGGTATTCCTTATTGAAGATTTCGATCGGTAGCATAACGCCCTGTTAAGGGGTGACCAACGCCACCACCTTACTTAAAAACAGCACCGTAAACACGTTTACCAAATTTAACACCAAACCGCCAAGCGTTGGGAATCCCTCTTGAACAGTTTGTTAGTTGCCAAGCCCAAGGCAGTGACTTGAAGTTTACTGGACTTTGCCAACGCCCATATTTCGTATCTTGAGATACTTAGATCAGGCGCAGTTTCAAAGCGCCTGTCACTGAAACCACTTGGAATTTACAACGCCGTAGAAAACGGAATTTGAACACCAAACAAACCTTTTGGAACGATAATGCAGCAGAGCAGGCTTTCAACAAGCTAATCAGCTTCTGAAACAGAAAACCCAAATCGCGCAAGGAACCAAAGCACGATTTTCACAACACCTAATAACTAGAAATTGAAATACGAAAACCTAGCCAAAAACACACGGACATTGGCCCTAAACATTCTGCTTTAGGTACATTTTTCCTCGTTGGCAACTAGGGGTGAAGCACGCAATACCGATGTTACTGCATGGCACTTCAACACTGGAACCACCGCATACTAAAAATGCCACGCGTGCTGAATCCCACTTGAACTGTTTGTTATGTAACAATATTTTCGATGCAATAAATGCGATCAGCTTACCGCCAATTTTATAGGCATTGGGTATTACTGTTTTTAGAGAAAAGCCACTTTTGATAAGCACTTTCTCTGAACCAACATTGCCCTCTGTGACGACTGCGCTGAATGCCTTAATAGCATGTTCATTGAAAGCCCATTTGATTAAAGCCCTCAATGATTCTGTACCAAACTCGAGACCATGATACTGAGGGAGAATTAAATACCCAACGTCTGCATCACCATCAACAAGGTAAAAGCCAGTGACACCTATTTTTTCACCAGCTTCCAGTACAGTCATTGTAAAACATAGCCAGTTTCCCGAGCCTTTAGTCCACAAAGATAACCGTGATTCAAATCTTTCCCTGATTTCTATGGTCGATGGTTCATCGAAACATAAACTAATAACAGCAGGGTTACGATGTAAAGACTTAAATAACTCCCAATCTTTGTCCGTAATTTGAGTCATTTTCAGTCTATCCGTAACTATTTCCATGCTCGAACTTTCCTTTGTTACATAACGCCGCGTTAAGGGGTGAACAACGCGATACCACCTAACTTAAACCATTGTGCCATAAACACAAAAGCTCAACTTTGAACCAAAACTGCCAAGCGTTGAGAATCCCTCTTAAACGCTTTGTTATAACCACATGTTCTCGCGGACTTCATAATGGCTCACGTGGAGATCAGGATTTAATTTGTACTTCTCGTCTTCTGGGTACAACTTAGCAATACTGATATCTTCACCTGCAAACGACTTAATACAATCTAGGTCTTCCCAGTAAGTCAGCAACGTGATTTCAGCATCATCTCCTAAATCTCGATTCAGAATTTGTGCCCCAAGAAAACCTTTGGTGGCTGATGTGTCTTTTATGCCTGTCTCGTAAAGGTACACAATAAACCCTTCTTAATGCTCCTTCGGACAGGTAGCTTTCCATTCCCTTGCTATCATAAATACTCCATTTTATGCCGTGGTTATAACGCCCTGTTAAGGGGTGAGCAACGCAATACCAAAGCCGCCGCATACCACCTTAAACGATAAACACAACGCATAGTAAAAATGC
>NZ_MQVK01000081.1:0-398 GCF_002002385.1 Vibrio sp. SALL6 | reverse complement strand
CAGATAAATAACTTAAAAAAGTGTTTGACACGATAAGTTATCTAGCTAAAATGGCCGTCCACTTTGAAGAGAACTTCAAAGTGTGCTCTTTAAAAATAAGAACCTATCAATCTGTGTGGGCACTCGTTGATGATAATCCAATTAGATACCTCGGTATCAAATTAGGTTTCAATGAAACGAAGTGACCATTGAATCTTCGGATTCAGCACAGTCAATTCAAACATTACTTTATGTAATGTTCAGTATTCATTGAGCCGAACAAAATCTTAAATTGAAGAGTTTGATCATGGCTCAGATTGAACGCTGGCGGCAGGCCTAACACATGCAAGTCGAGCGGAAACGAGTTATCTGAACCTTCGGGGGACGATAACGGCGTCGAGCGGCGGACGGGTGAGTAA
>NZ_MQVK01000080.1:0-415 GCF_002002385.1 Vibrio sp. SALL6 | reverse complement strand
TCATGAACAAATGTGACATGGTTGACGATGAAGAGCTACTAGAACTAGTAGAAATGGAAGTTCGTGAACTTCTATCTGAATACGATTTCCCAGGTGATGACCTACCAGTTATCCAAGGTTCTGCACTAGGCGCACTAAACGGCGAAGAGCAGTGGGAAGCGAAAATCGTTGAACTAGCTGAAGCTCTAGATACTTACATCCCTGAGCCAGAGCGTGCGGTAGATCAGCCATTCCTAATGCCTATCGAAGACGTATTCTCAATCCAAGGTCGTGGTACAGTAGTAACTGGCCGTATCGAGCGTGGTATCCTAACAGTTGGTGACGAAGTTGCTATCGTAGGTATCAAGGATACAACTACTACAACATGTACTGGTGTAGAGATGTTCCGTAAGCTTCTAGACGAAGGCCGTGCAGG
>NZ_MQVK01000008.1:0-452024 GCF_002002385.1 Vibrio sp. SALL6 | reverse complement strand
TTCTAAGTATAAAAATACCCCGGAGGGGTTCCCGAGTGGCCAAAGGGAGCAGACTGTAAATCTGCCGGCTCCGCCTTCGATGGTTCGAATCCGTCCCCCTCCACCATATTCTTTCTTGTGATTATGTCATAAGAAAACACTTGGAAAGCCGTGTTGGGAAAACACTTTCTAAGTATAAAAATACCCTGGAGGGGTTCCCGAGTGGCCAAAGGGAGCAGACTGTAAATCTGCCGGCTCCGCCTTCGATGGTTCGAATCCGTCCCCCTCCACCATATTCTTTCTTATGATTATGTCATAAGAAAACACTTGGAAAGCTGTGTTGGGAAAACACTTTCTAAGTATAAAAACACCCTGGAGGGGTTCCCGAGTGGCCAAAGGGAGCAGACTGTAAATCTGCCGGCTCCGCCTTCGATGGTTCGAATCCGTCCCCCTCCACCATATTGAAAAAGCCAGCTCATCGAGCTGGCTTTTTTCGTTCTATACATCGTAAGATCAACACCCATTCTAACAATCTCTCGCTCACCCCATAGTGTCGCATTCATGTTCTACGAACTCCTAATGTAGCTAAGATCTTCAACCAATACCGACACATTGCTTTAAGCCAAACTCAACGTTAGAACCGATCTTTTAACAGGTAAGAGTTCTTCGATAAGACGCTGAATAGTATTAACTTTCTAAATCTCTCAAGAATAGACACAACAAAATACTAACTGAGCTATCCCAGATACCAGATGGTTAAGTCATTAGACTGCTAAATCATAAAACGACTGAGTTGTATTGTGCATAGCTACGGAGCATTGCCTTTCGCTTTTACCTGTAGAGCTCTCTCCGCTCATCCAACAATTAACAGATACAAAAAATCCCGCTAAATAGCGGGATTTAATTAAGACTAAAGTGAACGAGCTTGGTGATTAACCTTGAATACCAACAATCAACCAAGGTGCATTCGGTACTGTTAGGTCGCGCTCGAGGTGCCAGATATCTTCAATATCTTCCTCGACACCTTCTGCAGCATCACGGTAACGGCCACTAAATTGCAAACTTAATTGTGCTTTGTTCGCATCGTATTCAGCACGAACGATCTCTGCATCTACATACATCACATCAGTGTGCTGCTCACCTTCTAGCTTCGCGCGCTCAGCTTTCAGATCTTCAAATAGACTTGGAGAAACATATTCTTCAATAGTGTCTAGTTGGTTGTGGTTCCACGCACCTTGCAAAATGCGGTAGTGCTCACGAGAACCGTTAATAAACGCAGCTTGATCGAAACCCGGTGGGTAATTGTGTGGTACATCTGTTTGAGCACCAAAACCGGTGAAACCGCCTGCGTTAGTATTTGGTTGTTGTTCAAAGTTCTGCATGTTTGGTTGTTCAAACTTTGACGCGTTACCACCAAATGCCGGTTGTTGACGTTGCTGGTTCATACTGCCCTGCTTCGCACCTAACATTCCGCGCATAAGCTTAAAGATAATAAAGGCAATTAAACCAATGATTAGGATATCCATAAACTGGATACCTTCAAAAGCACCACCGAAGAACGCAGCAAGCAGACCACCAGCTAGAAGGCCACCTAATAGACCGCCCATCAAACCTTTCTTGCTAGAAGATTTGGTCGTTTGCTCTTTACCGATCGTATTGGTGTTTTGTTGCTGCTGTTTAGGCGCAGGTGCTGTTTTGTAGCTCTTACCAAAAGACTTACCACCACCAAACTTCTTCGCTTCTGCGATAGGAGTGACAGCAACGGTAAACATTAATAGAGCAACAATAGAAAATAAACGTTTCATCGTTATCCTTAAAGTTGACGATTGTTATACCCACGCAACCTCAGGTAAAAGAAGCCGTTTGGGTACATCTCAGATTGTGCTCCAAACCTTGTACATACAAGCAGTAGCACGCCAAAGATGATTGTTAGTTCATCATACTCCGTATGTCACCGTATGAAAACAATCTAAAGAGTCCGACATGTATCAGAATATTGCCAAACATGTCGCCTTCTGACGTGATTGCGCGGTTGACGCTCATTAAGTAGCTGTCTATCATATTGAACGTTGTTCAATAAAGCAGTTTGAGAGTATGGCGCGCAGAAACGATCACACCAGAGAAGAGTTGATTAACTTGACCTTAACGACGGTCAAAAATTTTTTAGATGAGAACTCTTACCACGAACTTAGCCTTCGTAAGATCGCTAACATGATTGGTTACGTGCCAAGCACATTGGTGAATATTTTTGGTAACTATAATTTGTTGCTACTTCATGCCGTGGCTCAAACTTTAGATGAGTTATCGCAAGAAGCGCTAAATGCAACAAAAAGCAGTAAAGATGCTCATCAAGCACTTTTTGAACTTGCATACTGCTACCACGATTTCGCGCAAAAACATCCTTACCGTTGGCAATTGGTTTTCGAACACAACATGAACGGTGCCGAACTTCCAGAATGGCATGCGAAACGTATTGATGGCATGACAGGCATGCTCGAATCATTACTCGCACAAATCGCTCCTCAACGTACAGAGTCCGAAGTCATTCAAGCGAGTCGCGTACTATGGGCTGGCGTACACGGCATTACTCTTCTAAGCGTTGATGACAAGTTTTTCTCAAGTGAGCCTGTAGATGGTAAAGAGTTAATCAGTAACTTGCTTTCTAACTACATCATGAACTGGTAACAAACAAAGGATTATCCATGTCATCCGACAGACAGCCGTCCTTGCTTACGCAAAGAAAGTTCCTGCCCTATTTTGTTACTCAGTTTTTTGGCGCTTTCAACGACAACATTTTTAAAAACGTTTTGTTGCTGTTTGTCGCTTTCGCTGGTTCTAGCGCATTACCCATTTCTAGTAACTTATTCATAAACTTAGCAGCTGGCTTATTCATTCTTCCATTCTTCCTTTTTTCTGCCTCTGCTGGAGTTTTGGCGGATAAATACGAGAAATCGTGGTTTATTCGCAAAGTAAAACTGTTTGAAATCGCTATCATGCTGCTAGGCGCCGTTGGCTTTATAACAGAAAGCTATGGTGTCTTACTTCTGCTGCTTTTCTTAATGGGTACGCAATCCGCGTTCTTCGGCCCCGTCAAGTACGCGCTTCTTCCTCAGGAATTAAACGCTAAGGAACTGGTACCGGGCAATGCCTTGGTTGAAGCCGGGACATTTATCGCCATTCTTATCGGCACGCTCGGTGCAGGCATTATTGCTTCTGCTGACAACGCGAAATATCTGGCCGCTTTCTGCGTGGTTCTATTTGCCCTGCTCGGTTACTTATCCAGTCGCTCGATTCCATTTGCTGCGGCAAGTGCCCCTGAACTTAAATTCCGTTGGCGACCTTATCAGCAAACTAAGCACACACTGGCGATCGCGAAATCCGATCGCATCGTATTTCAATGCATCATGGCCATCAGTTGGTTTTGGTTTCTCGGTGCTGCATATCTTACTCAGTTCCCAAACTTCACCAAGGTCTACCTGAACGGTGCAGAAAGCGCCGTATCTTTCTTACTTGCACTCTTCTCAGTAGGGATTGCTCTAGGCTCACTGGCTTGCAACTGGATATCAAATCATCGAATCGAAGTGGGCATCGTGCCAATCGGTGCCTTAGGCATCACCATCTTCGGTTACTTAATGGCGACATCAGTACCAACTGAGCTACCTGAGTTCGCAAACTTCATTGAATTTGTTCGTTTCGAGCCTTTCTGGCCTCTGTTTTTCTATCTGCTCATGATAGGAGCATCGGGCGGATTATTTATCGTCCCACTGTACGCCTTAATGCAACACCGAGCGAAGGAGACTGAACGTGCGCAAGTGATAGCAGGTCTGAATATCTTTAACTCACTATTTATGGTGGGCAGCGCGATCCTTGGCATTATATGCCTAAGCGTAGTAGAGATGAGTATTCCACAATTGTTTGCGCTTCTTGCAGTGCTTAATTTCTTAGTCGCGGCATATATCTTTCTACAAATCCCGATTTTTGTGGTTCGCTTTGCAATGTGGATGCTCACGCACACCATCTATCGTGTTAAACACAAAAATCTGCACAACTTACCTGAGCATGGTGGTGCATTGATTGTGTGCAATCATGTGAGCTACATGGATGCCCTGTTACTGAGTGCCGTATGCCCTCGTTTGATTCGCTTTGTGATGGAAGAAGATTACGCCAACCTGCCGCCGCTAAGACGCTTTTTACGCCGTGCTGGCGTGATACCAATTTCTGCTAGCAACCGAAGTTCTATTCGTCGAGCATTTAACGACGTCGAAGAAGCTCTCAATGAAGGCCATATTGTCTGTATCTTCCCTGAAGGGCGATTGACCTCCGATGGCGAAATGAACGACTTCATGCGTGGCATCGACATTATTCTGCGTCGAAGCCCAGTACCTGTGATTCCGATGGCATTGAAAGGATTGTGGGGTAGTTATTTTAGCCGCGCTAAAGGACGAGCATGCAGAGGGTTCCCGACTCGCTTCTGGTCCAAATTGGAAATTGAAGCTGGCGAACCGGTAGATCCTAGCTCAGCCACCGCACAAACTATGTTCGAAAAAGTACACGCATTGCGCGGAGATTGGCGATAAACAAAACGTTGAGAATTATTTGAGCACACGTTTAGATTATCTGAACGTGTGTTCAAATCATTAAGACAAACTGACCAGATACAGTGCGATATACTCTCGCTTTCACTAACGACAATGAATCATAAATCTTGAACAGAAAGTACATCCCCTTTGGACTGGCACTGCTTTTTTGCTTAACTCCTTTTGTGTCATCCCCTATTGCACTTGTTATTGGCTTCTTACTTGCCAGCTTTGGCTTAGTTCCTACTGAGTTACCCATCGCCTCTTTCACCAAAAAACTGCTTTCTTATTCTATTATCGGTTTAGGGTTTGGTATCAATTTTGAACAGGCATTGTCTGTCACGTCAGATGGTATCGGGCTAATTATCGCTACGATTGTCGGCACACTCGTCATTGGCTCACTCATCGCCAAAGTAATCAAACTCGAAACGACGACTGCGTATCTCATTTCATCCGGAACTGCGATATGTGGTGGCAGCGCAATTGCTGCGGTCGCACCAGCAATCAGAGCCAAAGATGAACAAATAGGTTTGGCACTCGCTACCGTTTTTGTACTCAACTCTCTAGCGTTGTTCATCTTCCCCGTCATTGGTCATGCGTTAAACCTAGACCAACACACCTTTGGGACGTGGGCGGCAATTGCGATTCATGATACTTCGTCTGTTGTTGGCGCTGCCTCTGCCTACGGTGAAGAGGCACTGACAACTGCAACCACGCTCAAACTGGCGCGAGCCTTGTGGATCATTCCTGTTGCTTTGATTAGCGCCGTGATTTTCTCACGTGGGAACAAAGAGAACGGTTCGAAAAAGTTAGTGATTCCTTACTTCATTTTCTGGTATTGCGCGGCCATCGCCTTTAGTGATTTCTTTCCACAATTTGAGGTGGTGTATCACGGTATTTTTACCATTGCGAAGCAAGCTCTGGTGGTGTGCTTATTCTTGATAGGATGTAGTATTTCGATTTCGAAACTGAAATCTTCGGGTCCTAAACCGCTGTTGTTTGGTGTGACTTTATGGGTATTAATTTCCACCACGTCACTAAGCTGGCTAGTACTTAGATAATCGTTGTCGACTTATCGCGTTGGTCGGAGGTTGACTCTTGTTTGTCACTCTTGAGCGCAAACACCAACGCGATAGCGATTAAAAACGCCGTCAATTCAGCTAACGAGCGAGTGAGCCCTTCACTGCTGATTGCGATGCCAATTTGTAATACCACTGCTATCAATAAAACCAATTTCACCATTCTGAAGCTTATGCCTTTCTGCTCTACGTTGAGACATAATTATGATTCAGAGTTATAAGGTTACGAAATTCCCTTTCCGACTAACACATAGCAAAATTGACTAATCTTCGCCTCATTTCAGCAGGGCAAATGAGCGCCAGCTATTTAACGTTGATTATCTAACTCATACAGCAACCACTCTTTTACCGCTTTACGCGAGACTTTAATCCCACCTTCTAACAAGGCTTGTGGCATCAAATAGTAAGCGATTGGACATTTAAACTTCTCAAGCTTTTTCCGCAAGTATTGCTCGAATTCCTGTTGGCTCAGTAACGCTTCGGATTGAATAACGGCTATAGGACGATGACCGAACTCAGCATCTTCGACTGGCACGACAATGCTCTGAATGACGCTTGGGATTTGGTTCAATACTGCTTCTATTTCCTCACAGTGAACGTTTTCTCCACCTGAGATAAATTGATTATCGGCCCGACCGATGATCTTTAACTCATCTCCTTGCCAAGTACCGAGATCCTTACTGTCGAACCAACCATCCTCGTCCACGAATGCCGTCACTTGACCTTGGTGAAAATAGCCTGAAGCTAGCGTTTGTCCACCAATGTAAATGCGCTCATCAACCAACTTAATCTTACGATTTTTTAGTAAATGCCCAGCATTGCTTACGTCATTGATCTGTTTTGCCGTAACGGTAGATGCAGCCTCGGTCATACCATAACCTAGCCACGTTTCGATGCCTTTTTCTGTGGCTCTTACCGCCAACTCAAGAGCCACATGGCTGCCCCCCAGCAAAACGTGCGTCAGTGACAGTTCAACATCATCATCTAGCAAGCGTTTAAGTTGAGTCGCCACTAAAGAGGCGTGTGAAACCGCGAGGATATCGTCTGCCAGTCTTCCCGTGCCGATTTTCAACGTTGCGCCAACAAACAACCAGCGATAGACAATCGCAAGGCCGGAAACATGATAAAGTGGGAGCGACAACAACCAAGTATCTTGTTGGTGGAAGGTGAACTCACATAGTAACCCCTCTGCCGAAGCGAGGTGCTGTCGATGCGTATGTACCACCGCTTTCGGTGCCTCCGTTGAGCCTGAGGTAAACACGATCGAAGCCAACCTGTCATGCTGATAGTCGTCCTCAGTGTTTTCAACCACGGTATCTACCGTAGGCAAAATGAGAAAAATCGCATTTAATGCTGCTTTATCTTCGCTAGAGTAAGCGAACTCACACTCCGGAGTTAACCAAACAAAACGCGTTTGATGATCGCCGTACAGTGTGCAGAGCTTACCTTGTAGCGCCTCGATTGGCTGAGGCATAGTCAACGCGGTGATGGCGCCTAACTGTTGCGCCGCTAAATAAAACAATACTGTTTCAACTTGGTTCTTCCCTACCAGAGTCACCACATCATCGCGCGTAACACCTTGCTGCAAGAGCGATTGCGCGTATTGAGTAACACGAAGCGAGAGCTGTTGCCAATTCAATGTTTCTTGAGGTGTTGCGAGTGCAATAGAAAAAGGGCTCGTTTGAGCCCAATACTTCCAAGGTGGAATCGCACTATTTTCTGTAGAGAATGGCTCTATGCTGAATGCCACACTAACTCCTGCTCAGACAAAGGAAGCACAGGAAGTTCGCACTTTGGCCAACCTTGCTCTAGCTGCGCTTTGAACAACCCGATAGTGTCCAAACCAGGAACTTCATCAGGCAACTGCCATTGCGCCAAACGTGCTAATTGGTTCAAACCAAGGCTCGACTCAATGCTTGAGCTGATCACCGCTTTCATACCTAACGCTTTTGCTTTTTCGATCAATTTAATGCAGAAGTCGACGGAGCCGATTAATGTCGGTTTGATAATGATCGCTTTCACGCCTGTCAGATCTTCAAGGCTAAAGTCTTCTCGACGAACGGCATCTTGCAGCGTTTCATCCCAAGCAATCGCGATACCAGTATTAATGGCAAAAGACATGCTGTCGCCTGGAGCTCGGCATGGCTCTTCCAAAAACGTAATTCGTTGGCGAAGAGACGGTGTAATGTACTTAGCAAACTGCTGCGCTTTTTCGGGAGTCCAAGCGCGGTTCGCATCCAGTCGAAGCGTTAATTGAGGGATAGATTCAAGGAAGAGATTCACAAGCATGCCGTCGCGAATGGGCTCATACAGACCCACTTTCACTTTTGCCACTTTCTCGCCTTCCATCTCGTTGAGTTTTGGAATCAACTCATCGGGATCGCCCGTACACAGTGGAGCAGTTTGATATTTGCCTTGCGTCGGCAAACCACCTTCTAACTCCAATTGAGCCATAGATAAGCCAAACGCAACTGAAGGATACATATTGGCATAATCAACCGGTATACCCGCGACCCAGCGTTCAGCCTGTTCTTGTAACTGAATGCCAGCCTCTTCGGTACTTTCCAAGCTAAAACCAAAAAGCGGTGCGACTTCACCTAATCCCATGTTCTCGCCATCAGATAGCTCAACAATGTAGCCGATGCGTTCCGTCAGCTTGTTATCACGCAGTATTACGCCACTGTCCATTGGAAGGCAGTAACGGTAAATCTTTGCTTTACGCATAATTCCTGTCCTATTACGTACAACCCAAGCTTGCTGGCTATAAGAACGAACCATCCTCCCTGAGGGCGAGGCGCTCGGGACTAAAAACGAAGCAGAGGAGCACTCTGGCTCCTCTTTATTTACGGATTATGGGTTACGAGGGAACTTGTCGAAGTCTGGGCGACGTTTCTCGTTGAATGCGTTACGACCTTCTTGTCCTTCATCTGTCATGTAGAACATCATCGTTGCGTTACCCGCAAGCTCTTGAAGACCAGCTTGACCATCACAATCGGCGTTCAATGCCGCTTTCAGGCAGCGTAGCGCCATTGGGCTATGCTGAAGAACTTCACGACACCATCGAACGGTTTCTTTCTCTAGATCTTCTAGAGGCACAACCGTGTTGACCAAGCCCATGTCTAACGCTTCTTGCGCGTTGTAGAAACGACATAGGAACCAGATTTCGCGCGCTTTCTTCTGGCCTACGATACGGGCCATGTAAGACGCGCCCCAACCACCATCAAATGAACCCACTTTAGGGCCCGTTTGACCAAACTGCGCGTTGTCCGCTGCAATTGTTAGGTCACACATCATGTGCAGTACATGACCGCCGCCAACAGCCCAACCCGCTACGGAAGCAATAACAGGTTTTGGACATGTACGAATATCACGTTGGAAATCCAATACGTTTAGGTGATGTGTACCTTGGTCATCTTTGTAACCGCCGTAATCGCCACGAATCTTCTGGTCACCACCAGAACAGAATGCATCTTCACCCAAACCAGTTAGGATGATAACGCCAACACCTGAGTCGTAGCGTGCATCTGCCAACGCATCAATCATCTCTTTTACCGTTTGAGGGCGGAACGCGTTACGCACTTGAGGGCGTGCAATGGTAATTTTCGCGATACCATCTTCAGACTTGTGGTAATGAATATCCTCGTATTTCTCGCCGCAATCTTTCCATTGAACCGGAGCGTAAAGTTCTTCTTCAGAAATGCCTACTGTTTTAGCCATGGTGATTCCCATTGTTCTCGTTGCTCTCACTGAAAGTGAGAATGAATTATTTGCTTAATGTGCATCGCAAACTGCTTTGGCTGCTCTTGATGAACGTTATGTCCTGCGCCTTCAATTTGTCGATACGCCAACCCGCTTGTTTGTGCCAGTTGGCTAAATTTTTTGTCTTTCGCGCCACACACATAATAAATGGATATGCGCTGTTGTTGCAGTGCGGGCAGTAAATACGCCTGCTTGGCTAACGATGTTGCCATCAACATGTTCGCAATTGCCGAGCCAAGATTAGCACTTCGCTTGGCAATTAATGTTTGTCTTTGCTCATGGTTTAGTGAAGAAAACACCGCTTGTTGATACCAATCGCTCAAAACACGTCCAAGTGGTTCACTCTCGAAGCGCAGTGCCCATTTTTGGTCGTTGTGCAATCTTGACTGTATCTCTGACTCTGTTTGAAGCCCGAAGTTTCCCCCTTCCACAATCGCGCCGACAATATTGAGATCTGAGAAGCACTCACCAGCAAGACCGTGCATTGCGATTCTTCCACCCATTGAGTAGCCAATCAAAATAAGTGGTTGTTGCGGAGGAAATAATAAAGATAGTGTGGAATTAAGAAGTTTGCAGCAATCATCGAGATCGTTGCACTTTGTAAACTGGCTGCGACCATGACCAGGAAGGTCTATAACGACTCGTTCAAACTGAGTCAGCTCATCCAAACAAGCTTGCCAATCAGCACCACTTCCTAAAAGACCATGCAAAAACACCAGAGTGGGAAGATCACCACTTTGGTGTTTTTCAGTTGGAGAGAGACGCTCAGAGTGAAGCATGCAGGCTCTTATTAAATGCCTTTATCAACTCTGCGGCTTGGCTTGGTAGGGTTTGAACTTCCACCAGCATTGTGCCTTGGCCGCTCGACAAGTGCTCGGCAACCACTGCTTGATACATTTCTAATGTAGTTGGCTTTTCATACTTTAAGCCAAACTGCTTAGCTGCATGTTCAAACTGATAACCGTGGGGCATTTGGTAGTACGCAGTGCGATGCTCCTGAGGCACTGGCAACATATCGAAAATCGCACCACCATCATTGTTTGTGACCACAAGTACTGATGGCAGATCATTACGAGAAAACAGCGCGAGCGAGTTGAGGTCATAAAGCGCCGATGTATCACCGATGTACATCAATAGCGGCTTGCCTCGCGAACGCTGAACACCCGAAGCTGTGGCAAATAGACCATCAATACCCGACGCTCCGCGATTGGTAAACACCTCAGTATTTAATCGGCCAAACATATCGACCAATCGAACAAACAAGCTGTTACCGAGAAAGACATCGACGTTCTGCGTTCGCTCTTCAATGTCAGCCGCTAACGCGATTTCATTAAGCGTTGAAGCTGATGAAGACAGAAACTCATCGCGAATGTGAGCGCGAACATGGGCTATATCGGTCAGCAATCCATCAGCCCACCCTTGAGTACTTGAGCTCTTAACATCAACACGCTCGACCCAACTTTTAGGTGATGCAGCCCAATGCAATTGCGGAAGGTGTGTTTGGTTATCTCGGCTTAAACTTGGCGAGATAAACCAGTACTGAACATCTCGGCCTTGTTGGCTTTGCGACACCTGTTTATTAATCCATTGGTTCAATCGCTTAGATATGATGCGGCTACCAAACTGGAGCACCAAATCACATTCGTCGAGTTGGCTGGCCAACTTAGGCTGTTGTAACCACAAATCATAATGTGACCAATCGGAGCTAACTCCACTTTGCGGATCCGCCAATACAGGCCACCCCATTTGCTGTGCAAACGCTTTTGCCGCTTGCGCGTGATCAGCAGGTAAGCTGCCAATAACAACCACTCCTTTTCTATCAGCACAAAATGGAATGTCACGGAATGATGGACTGACGAATCGTTGAGTATATGTTTGACCGCCTTTGCGCCACGCTTCGACACTGTTCAGGTAGCTTTGGTAAGCGCTTTTTTCCCCGTCAGAATACAGCGGCTCAGGAAAGGCGCAGTTAATGTGAACCGCGCTGCCATGTAACTGCTGGTTAAACATCACCTCATCAACCGAAGTGAGTAACCAGTTGAGCGGCGTATTTAAGGTCGGACTTGGCAAGTTCAAATTTGCCGATACATGCTGTGAAAAAATCCCAAGCTGATTAATTGCTTGGTTTGCGCCACAACCGACGAGTTCAACAGGGCGATCAGCGGTAAGCAAAACCAGTTTTTCGCCCGTTAATTTAGCTTCTGATACCGCAGGCAACAAGTTTGCGACCGCAGTGCCAGAAGTCACGATAACGGCTACCGGCTCTTGGCTCGCTTTCGCCAAGCCAAGCGCCATAAAACCTAATCCACGCTCATCAAAATGAGTATGAATGGAAAAATTTGGCTGTTCCGCCGCTTCTAAAGTCAAAGGAGTCGAACGCGACCCCGGCGCGATACAAACATGCTTCACACCAAATCGGTGAAGCTCAGTCAAAATGGTCTCTGACCAAATTCGATTGAGAACCGCTTGATCGTAACTCATGATGCCACTCCAAGTGGCGGATGATCGGAAATCAACGTTAACAGCGTCGACATCTTTTTATCTAACTCAGCCCATTCGTGTTCAGCAACTGATCCAGGAACAATACCCGCTCCAGCAAACAGCTGAACTTGCTCGCCAAGCACCAATGCACTTCTTATTGCCACACAAAACTCTGCGCGTTCATGGCTGATATAACCCATAGAGCCGGCATACCAGCCACGAGCAAACGGCTCGTTATCAAGGATGAACTGCATCGACTCTTTACGAGGCAAACCTGCCACTGCGGCCGTCGGCTGCAATGCAGAAAGCAGTTGTACGCCATTTGTGCCTGTTTTTAAGCTTGCATGAATATTACGTTTGAGGTGCTGCACCTTACGTAAACGCACCAATCTCGGTTCGGTTTCTACTTCTACTATTTCAGAATGAGGAGAAAGGCGTTCCACGATATCGTCCACGACGTACTGGTTTTCGTTTAAGTTTTTTGAATCCTGAGATAACCAATTCGCCAATTCCATATCATGAGTGGCATTGTCGCCGCGGCCAATAGTGCCCGCTAAAGCCTCGGTATGAAGTTCATGTCCAACACGAGAATACAAACGCTCTGGCGTAGAACCCATAAAACTGTGTTTGCTGTCTAAACTCAGCAAGAAATGAAAGCTGTGATGGTTGTTCAAATAGCTCGCTTTAAGCAGTTGTGCAGCGCTCAACGTGTTATCCAGTTGGACAGTAGAACGGCGAGCCAACACAACTTTTTTAAACTCATCATTCTCAATCCCAGTCAGAACTTTATGTACCAGCGCATCCCACTCAGATTTGATAGGAGTATGAACAATCGAGCGAATGTGTGACGAGATCGGAGGTAAAGCGGCGACATCGCAAATAAGCTTTCTCAAGCCTGCAAGCGTGCGCGCTTTGTCTTCAGTTAGGTTAACCGCGAGTGACCACTGCTGATCAAATCGAATCAGTTCAATTTGAGGCAAAAAGAAAAAAGAAGGCATGCAACGGCGATTTTTTTCGTGCTGGCCATCAAACGATCGCCCGCCCCATACTCGCTGCCCTTCACCAAGAATGGTATAGGCAGGACCCGGCTCAACAAAAGAGTGCAGCTGTCCTAGCGCGACGACCTCTTCACGAGTATCACGGGATTGCCAATAAAACTTGGGGAAAAGTGGTTGTGCATCAAGCCAATCAATAAATGCGAAATTCGGTTTTTCGCTGAGGGGCTCGACCAGACGTACTTGATTGCCTTCCGTGTGCTGAACTCGCTCGATAATTCTTTTTACGGCTTGATGGAACTCTGACAAATCAACCTCGAAGTATGTGAGGATAAAGGTAACTGACGGCTACTCTAAGTTTAGACCCAAAGCAAATCAAGGTCGTATGCGATCTTTTGCAAAATCCTGTGATAGCAAGCGAGCAAAAGTTAGCCTGCAAACGGATAATTTACAGATTTATATTCTAATAAAAAACAAATTATTGTATTTTAATAAAGAAATTAACGAATTTTTAGGAATTATACAATGCAAAATATCGGGATGTCGTCAAAACTCGACAATGTCTGCTACGACATTAGGGGTCCTGTACTCAAACATGCTAAGCGCATGGAGGAAGAAGGGCATAAAATCCTAAAGTTGAACATTGGTAACCCTGCCCCATTTGGTTTTGACGCCCCTGATGAGATTCTTGTAGATGTAATTCGTAATCTACCGACCTCTCAAGGCTACTGTGATTCCAAAGGCATTTACTCTGCGCGTAAAGCGGTGGTTCAACATTACCAACGCAAAGGCATTCGTTCTTTAGACGTAGAAGATGTGTACGTCGGTAATGGCGTGTCGGAGCTGATCGTGATGGCAATGCAAGCGTTGCTAAACAACGGCGATGAAATGCTCATCCCTGCGCCTGACTACCCATTGTGGACGGCATCAGTAGCGTTGTCTGGTGGCAACCCCGTTCATTATTTGTGTGATGAACAATCGGATTGGTATCCAGACCTTGATGACATCAAAAAGAAAATCACGCCGAAGACCCGCGGTATTGTTCTGATCAACCCGAACAACCCAACAGGTGCTGTATATAGTCGTGACTTCTTGCTAGAGGTGATTGAGATTGCTCGCCAGCACAAGCTGATCATTTTCGCTGACGAGATTTACGACAAAGTGCTTTACGATGGCGCAACACACACTTCTGTTGCGACGCTAACGGAAGACGTACTTGTGATGACCTTCAACGGGTTGTCGAAAGCTTACCGGGTATGTGGTTTCCGCGGTGGGTGGATGTTCTTAACTGGTCCAAAACACTTAGCACAAGGCTACGTTAACGGTCTAGAGTTGCTCTCTTCTATGCGTCTTTGTGCCAACGTGCCGATGCAACATGCGATTCAAACCGCGCTAGGTGGCTACCAAAGTATCAATGAGTTGATCTTACCTGGTGGCCGATTGCTAGAGCAGCGTAATCGCGCGTTCGAGCTGATCAACCAGATCCCAGGGGTATCTTGTGTGAAACCCAAAGGTGCCATGTACTTATTCCCTAAAATCGATACCAAGATGTACAACATCAAGAATGACCAACAGATGGTGCTCGATTTCTTGAAACAGGAAAAAGTACTGCTAGTACAAGGCTCAGGTTTTAACTGGCCAAAACCAGACCATTTCCGCATTGTGACTTTGCCACATGTTGAAGATCTGGAAACCGCAATCGGACGCTTCGAGCGATTCCTATCAACCTACAGCCAGTAAAGAATCACTGGTAGTAATTAGTGTTGATCTCTCATATGCTTAGAGGAACTCCTAGTAAGTTCCTTTTTTTATACCAGAAACGGAGAAAGCCATGAAAGAAAGCCATTTTTTCGCCCACTTGGCACGAATGAAGCTTATCCAACGCTGGCCTTTGATGCGCTCTGTATCACCAGAAAACGTTTCGGAACACAGCTTACAAGTCGCATTTGTCGCTCACGCACTCGCGTTAATTAAAAACAAAAAGTTCGGCGGCACGCTTAATCCTGAACGCATTGCTCTTCTCGCGATGTATCACGATTCAAGTGAAGTGCTCACTGGCGATTTGCCAACTCCCGTTAAGTACTACAATCCCGAAATCGCAAAAGAATATAAGAAGATAGAAGCCGCTGCCGAGCACAAATTACTTTCTATGTTACCGGAAGAATTTCAGGAAGATTTTGCCCCATTTCTACTTTCTCATTCGTCTCACGAAGAAGACTCTCAGATAGTAAAACAGGCCGACTCCATCTGTGCGTACTTAAAATGTTTGGAAGAACTAAGCGCAGGTAACCATGAGTTTGCCTTAGCAAAAAAGCGCCTAGACGTCACTTTACAAGAACGTAAAACGCCAGAAATGGAATACTTCCTTAATACATTCGCCCCAAGCTTTGAGCTATCGCTGGATGAAATCAGTTAGCCAGTTTAGTTTATGGAGATAAACGTGTCGTTTGAATTACACTCTTTGTGGCAAGAGCGCCACGATGATGAGCATAAAATCCGCCGTGATGACCATCGCAGCCCCTATCAACGTGATAGAGCGAGAATCCTGCACTCTGCGGCATTTCGACGCCTGCAAGCGAAAACTCAAGTTCATGGCAACAGCTTGGAAGACTTTCATAGAAGTCGACTTACCCACTCGTTAGAAGCGGCCCAATTAGGCACGGGGATTGTCGCGCAACTCAAAAAGAAACAGTCTGAATTTAAAGAACTATTGCCCTCGGACAGTTTGATTGACTCTCTGTGTCTCGCGCACGATATCGGCCACCCACCATACGGACACGGTGGCGAAGTCGCATTGAACTATATGATGCGTAACCATGGTGGCTTTGAAGGCAATGCGCAGACTTTTCGTATTGTGACCAAATTGGAGCCATACACTGAGCACTTCGGGATGAATCTATCGCGCCGAACTTTGTTAGGTTTGATCAAATACCCAGCACTCATCAGTCAGACTCGTTCAGTCAAGCTGCCAAACCCTGCAGAACATCAACGCCGATTAAAAGCCAAAGAATGGAGCCCAGCGAAAGGCATCTACGATTGTGATAAAGATCTGTTTGATTGGGTTATCGCTCCACTCAGCGAGAATGACAAAAGCCTGTTGAGCCAAATGCGCTATCGACCAGACTCCGATTTAGAGCACAGCAAAACGCGCTTTAAATCCCTCGACTGCTCCATTATGGAGCTCGCCGATGATATTGCGTATGGCGTGCACGACTTAGAAGATGCCATTGTGCTGGGTATGGTCACACGTCAGCAATGGCAAGAAGGTGCAGCAAGTCAGTTAGCCGATTGCGGTGATCCTTGGTTTGAAGAACATATCGGCTCTATTGGACAAATGCTGTTTAGCGGTAAACATCACCAACGCAAAGATGCGATTGGCGGTATGGTCAATGCCCTACTTACAAGCATCTCTATTAAAGTGGTTGATGAACCATTCCAAAACCCTTTACTGGCATGGAATGCTTGTTTAGAACCGCATATGGCGAAAGCGCTAGATGTGCTTAAACATTTCGTCAGTCAGTATGTCATTCAAGTGCCGCAGGTACAGATTGTCGAATACAAAGGGCAACAAATCATCATGGATATATTCGAAGCACTAAGTGCCGATCCTGAACGATTGTTGCCAATACACACAAAAGAGCTTTGGCAGAGTGCAACTAGCGATAGTGGCAAAATGCGAGTCATTGCCGATTACATATCCGCAATGACCGATGGTCATGCGCAAAAGCTACACCGCCAATTGTTCTCTTCGATTGTGTTGTAGAACGTTGTTCTACTTGTTCAAATAATTTTTTTCAAATACGCCCGGAGGCATCTGGGCGATTTGAAATTCAATCATCCTGTCAAAAGCATTAAGTAGCGGCGAGAAGTCGTTATCCGGCTCCAATAAACTCAACGCATAAAACCCTGCTTCCACTGTCGAAAGACTGTTGTCTGAAGGCGCTTTACGAATTGTATAGTGACCTTGTAAATCCTCGGGAAGCTTTACTGTGGTTAAAGCGTGCAAGTTGGTGGAAAGCTGCCACATTTTATAGGCTTTTTTCCACGTGCCATCGAGCAAAATTAGGCGTGTTTTTCTTGTGCGCTCGCTCTCGGTACACGCAATGTCTGAAAGGCACTGTGATTGCTCCGACGGATAAAGGATAAAATGCTGATACGCTTCATCGGTGAGTAACGCGTTTAACTGTGCGTCGTCAGAAAAATCCTCGCCAATCAAACAAGTACAGTTCTTTAAACTCAAATTGAGAATCCGTGCCGTACCAAGTGGACGATGCGCTTCACTCGTATGCTGAAGAATGATAAGTTCAACCCCGCTTGCTAGCGGTACAATCCATTGGCAAATACAGGCTTTGCGCGATTTTCCACACTGAGAACAATAACGAGACATAGAGTGAACCTTTATACATTGCTGACCATCATCAGCGTTATCTGCTTAGTACTACAATTCGAACCAATGGCGAGCCTCACTGAATGGCACGCTTACAACATACGTCATGGTGAATGGTGGCGAATCGTAACAGGAAATCTCACGCATACCAACTTTGCCCACCTTGGAATGAACTTGGCAGGATTATGGGTTATCGCGTTTATATTCCGTCCTAGTGCACGCAACTTCTCGATTGTTTTTCTTTTGCTTTGTGCCTTTGTCGGCGCAATGAACTTACTGACTAGCATGTCAGTCTATGTCGGCTTGTCTGGCGTCTTACACGGTTTGTTTGGTTTTTGGGCTCTCAGAGAAGTGTTTGAAAACAGAAGAAGTAGCCTACTCTTAGTCGCCGGACTTATTGCGAAAATCGCATGGGAGCAATTTTATGGCCCTTCAACCAGCACTGCTGCAATGATAGGCGCTCGTGTTGCTGTTGATGCACATCTGTTTGGTGCAATGGGAGGCTTAGGTATGGCATTAGTAGAGAAAGGATTCCATCGCCGTATATTTGGATAAAAAATCCCGAACCACGAAAGAGGGTTTGGTTCGGGAAAGCAGTAACCGGAAACGAAAACTCATTAAGAATACAGTGGTCGAAGCCCGCGTTTATAGAAGAATGCGGTCTTCGTTTTTCTTGATGGTTGCTTCACCAATTCCTTTTACATTGGTTAAATCAGCTGCTGTTTTAAATGGGCCGTGCTCGGTACGGTAGTCAACTATGCTTTGCGCTTTCTTTTCGCCAATACCTTTCAGCATCGTTGCTATCTCTTCTGCAGAAGCAGTATTGATATTGACCGTAATTTCAATTCCTTCATATTTATCAGCCTTGGTATCAGCGGCCAAACTGAGTGGTGCGAACACCACTAAACACAAGGTTAAAATCCATTTCATATTGAACATATACACTCCAAATTAACGCTCTGAAATAATCCGCCCTAATGTAGGCAAACACTCATCGTCATTGAAGTTTGTTTAAACAAAAATAAAACGGGCCGCTTACGCGACCCGTTTTAGTTAACATGCAAATTACATAATTAGTGCTTAGTTGCTCACAACAAAGTACTCAATGTCTGTGTTAGCACGCAATACAGCGAGAACAGAAGATAGATCCTGCTGAGATGATGCACGTTGCATTTGCATCGCAACTTGATCTTCTAGCGAACTATCTAGTTCCGCTTTCACAGCATCCAGTTCAATCACTACGATGTTGCCTTCAAGGTCTTTCGACTGACCGTAGACAGGTTTGCCATCTACTGGCTTCGCCATTGCAAAGACGGTAGTTGCTAGTGGCGAACGACGGTCAACGGTCTCTTGCTCACCAAATGTTAGGTTGTTTTCCGCAAGAACAGCCGTATTGCCTTCATTCAGAGCAGCTACCACTTTTGTACCTAGCTCTAGGGCACCTTGCTCACCTTTAACGCGAGATAGTTCCGCCACAACTTGGTCTTTCACTTCAGCTAATGGAAGCACTGTTTCGTCACGAGAATCTTCAACACGAACAACAATAATGTGCTCAGGCGCAACTTCAATCGCTTCAGAGTTCAGACCGTCTTCTTTCACTTCTGGGCTCAGTAGTGCTTGCATAACGGCTTGGTTGCGTAGAACCTCAGGAGCATCAACTTGAGAGATGAAGTCTGTTGTCTTCACTTCTTGGTTAATGGCTTTAGAAGCATCATCTAGTGAATCAGGGTACTCAAAAGCAACACGCTCAAGCTCATTTTGTAACTCGTAGAATTGATCCACCGCTTTTTGGTCTACTAGCTCTTGCTTAATCTCCGCAGCCACTTCATCAAATGGTTTTGCAACGGCATCTTTCAGCTCTTCTAGCTTGATAATGTGGTAGCCAAAGTCAGATTTTACTAGACCAGACATGTCACCTGGGTTCTTAAGTGCAAACGCAGCTTCTTCAAAAGCAGGATCCATAACATCACGTTCGATCCAACCTAAGTCACCGCCGTTTTCAGCACTACCGAAATCATCAGATTTCTCTTGCGCTACCGCAGCAAAATCTGCACCTGCGTTCAATTCATCTAAGATAGCTTGTGCTTTTGCTTCATCATCACCTTCAACAAGAATGTGCGCCACTCGGCGTTGCTCTTCTGAAGAGTATTTGTCTAGATGCTCGTCGTAGTATTTCTTAACGTCTTCATCTGTTACTTGAATCTGCTTCTTAAGTGCTTCAGCAGACAACTCAACGTAAGACACTTTCACTTGCTCTGGACGAGTGAAGTTATCTGGGTTTGCTTTGTAGTAAGCTTGAATTTCTTCGTCAGTTAACTCAACTTTCTTCGCAAACTCTGCCAAATCGATGGTTACAGTGCGGATGTCGCGTGTTTGGGTAAACAGTTTACCCTGAGATTGAACTTCGCCTGGAAGAGTAAACTCACTGCTTTGAAGCGCTGTTAGAAGCTGCTCACGCACCAATTCACGACGCATGTACTCAGCAAAAGAATCAGGAGAGAAACCTGCACGACGTAGCGATGCTTGGTAAATTTCTTGATCAAACTGACCGTTAGATTGGAACTGAGGCATTTCAAGAATCATGCTACGAACTTGAGCATCGCTGATTCGTAAGCCAAGTGCTTCAGCTTGTTGGTCAAGCAATACGTCATTAATCATACGATCAAGCACTGATTTGCGGAAAGATTCAACGTATGCAGGGTCAGCCAACATTTGAGAGAAGTAGTCACCCAATTGAGCTTGCATGCGATTGCGCTCATTTTGGTAAGCCATCTCGAACTCACCACGAGGAATCTCGGTGTTACCTACTTTCGCTGCTGAATTGTTGCTGCCATTCACTAGGTAGCTACCTACACCGGCAAATACGAAAGACAGGATGATAAGTCCAAGGATAATTTTGACCGCGATGCTATTCACGCCTTCGCGTAGTCGATCCATCATAATTTAACTGCTCTCCACAATTGAAGCGTACGGCTTCTAATAGAAAATATAATGACGCGATAATATCAGAAAAAGAAATGCGCATCAGTATGATGCGCATAATTTAAAAAAGTTCGGCTCGAAGTTTGTAAATTTTTGTTCGAAACTTATTGTTTGAGCAAAAGTTATTCAAATGGCCGGCAACAGAATCACGCTTTAATTAGTTACAAGCGTCTTTCAGTGCTTTACCTGCTTTGAAAGCTGGTACTTTTGCTTCTGCGATTTGGATTTCTTCACCAGTTTTTGGGTTACGACCAGTACGTGCAGCACGAGTGCGAACACTAAATGTACCGAAGCCAACTAGAGCAACTTGATCACCAGACTGAAGTGTGCCACTTACTGCTTCGATGAATGCATCTAGAGCACGACCCGCTGACGCTTTAGAGATGTCTGCATTTTCTGCGATTTGTTCTACTAATTGAGTTTTATTCACTGTGATTTCCCCTTTGTGCCATCTGTGATTATTTTTGTGATGACTTTTCGTTCCATAGTTAAGAAAATATGCTCCAACCCTTATTTTTCAAGGGCTGGCAGCTATCGAAACTAACTTAGCGCCCAAAAAAAACGCTGACAAGCCTTTTTAGGCTTATCAGCGCAAACTTTTACTTATTTTTGCTGCACATCACTATTTTTTAGCTTCAAACTCAACGCCTGTCGGGTCTCGCTCTAGTGCAACTTTAAGTACTTCATCAATCCACTGAACAGGGATAACTTGCAGATCTGCGATAACATTCTCAGGAATCTCTTCCAGATCACGCTCGTTATCTTTCGGGATAAGCACTGTCTTTATGCCGCCACGGTGTGCCGCAAGTAACTTCTCTTTTAAGCCACCGATTGGTAATACTTCACCACGTAGGGTGATCTCACCCGTCATCGCAACTTCAGCTTTTACCGGGTTACCTGTAAGAGCCGATACCAAAGCAGTACACATTGCTGTACCCGCACTTGGGCCATCTTTCGGCGTCGCACCTTCAGGCACGTGAACGTGGATGTCTTTTTTCTCGTAGAAATCTGAGTTAATGCCCAGTTTATCTGCACGAGAGCGCACCACGGTCATTGCAGCTTGGATAGACTCTTGCATTACGTCGCCCAGTGAACCTGTTTGAGTAAGCTTGCCTTTACCTGGCATAGATTGAGTTTCAATCGTTAATAGATCGCCACCCACTTCAGTCCAAGCTAGACCAGTAACTTGACCAATTCGGTTGCTTTCATCAGCTTTCCCGTAATCGAAACGTTGAACACCCAAGTATTCTTTTAGGTTGTCCATCGTTACCGTCACTGATTTGATGTCTTTATCTAGCAGGATGTTCTTCACTGCTTTGCGGCAGATCTTAGAAATCTCACGCTCAAGACCACGCACACCCGCTTCACGAGTGTAGTAACGGATAATACCGATGATTGCTGAATCTTCGATGACTATCTCGTTTGGTTTCAAGCCATTACGTTGCACTTGTTTTTCAACAAGGTGACGCTTCGCAATGTTTAGTTTTTCATCTTCGGTGTAACCGGATAGACGAATCACTTCCATACGATCAAGTAACGGACCAGGAATATTCATCGAGTTAGACGTTGCAACAAACATCACATCAGACAAGTCGTAATCCACTTCTAGGTAGTGGTCGTTGAATGAGTTGTTTTGTTCAGGGTCTAATACTTCAAGCAACGCTGAAGCCGGGTCACCACGCATGTCTGAAGACATTTTGTCGATTTCATCCAGAAGGAAGAGAGGGTTTTTCACACCAACTTTCGACATTTTCTGAATCAGCTTACCTGGCAATGAACCAATGTAAGTACGACGGTGGCCTCGAATCTCTGCTTCATCACGCACGCCACCTAGGGCCATACGTACGTATTTACGGCCAGTAGCAGATGCAATTGAGCGGCCAAGCGATGTTTTACCCACGCCTGGAGGACCAACAAGACAAAGGATTGGACCTTTTAGCTTGTTAATGCGGTTTTGAACTGCCAAGTATTCCAGAATACGCTCTTTCACGCGCTCTAGACCATAATGGTCTTCGTTCAGAATCTCTTCCGCTTTCGCAAGATTTTTCTTCACTTTAGAACGCTTAGTCCAAGGTACACTTACCATCCAGTCGATGTAGCTACGAACCACGGTCGCTTCTGCGGACATTGGAGACATCATCTTAAGCTTTTGCAGCTCTTGCTCTGTCTTTTCACGTGCTTCTTGCGGCATTTTTGATTCGTCGATCTTCTTTTGCAGAGTCTCAAACTCATCAGGAGCGTCTTCCATCTCACCCAGCTCTTTCTGAATCGCTTTCATTTGCTCATTCAGATAGTACTCACGCTGAGACTTCTCCATTTGCTTTTTCACGCGACCACGAATGCGTTTCTCAACTTGTAGCAAATCGATCTCTGATTCCATCTGGCCCATTAGGAACTCTAGACGCTCAGTAACATCAATAATTTCAAGTACTTGTTGCTTGTCAACAAGTTTAAGAGGCATATGTGCCGCAATCGTATCAGCTAGGCGTGCCGCTTCATCGATACCATTCAGTGACGTTAGCACTTCTGGTGGAATCTTTTTGTTTAACTTAATGAAGCCTTCGAATTGGTTGATTGCGCTGCGAACAATCACTTCTTGCTCACGTTCATCCAATTCTGGTGTTACGATGAATTCCGCCTCAGCTAAGAAGAAATCACTTTCTTTGAAATGATTAATTTTTGCGCGCTGCTGACCTTCAACCAGTACTTTTACTGTGCCATCAGGGAGCTTTAGAAGTTGAAGAATGGTAGCTACCGTACCCACTTCGAATAGGTCATCAACCGTTGGTTCATCAGTGTCAGCTTGTTTTTGAGCCACAAGCAGAACTTGTTTGTTTGTTTCCATCGCCGTTTCTAGACAGCTAATCGATTTCTCACGACCAACAAACAATGGAATCACCATGTGCGGGTAGACCACTACGTCACGTAGAGGTAATACCGGGATCTCGATACGCTCGGAACGTTCCAAGTTCATATAATTCTCTCTTCCGCTTTCACGTTTAACGTATTACTTAAGGCAGTATATGGGGGCTAATTGTTTGGATTCAATAAGAGAAATAAAAAAAGGAGGTAATTACTTACCTCCTTTTTCATTCATGGCTGAATTTATTCTGCTCCAGCTGCCTGATTGTCAGCATTGCTGTAAATAAGCAGTGGTTCTGACTCACCATTGATGACGGATTCATCAATCACGACTTTACTTACATCTGTCGCAGATGGCAGTTCGTACATGGTTTCAAGCAGAACACTTTCCAGAATTGAACGCAAACCACGAGCACCTGTCTTACGTTCCATTGCTTTCTTCGCGATAGCACGAAGGGCATCTTCACGGAATTCAAGCTCTGCGTTTTCTAGCTCAAACAATGCTGCGTACTGCTTGGTCAGTGCGTTTTTCGGTTCACATAGGATCTGAATCAACGCTTCTTCATCAAGCTCTGTCAGTGTTGTTGTCACAGGAAGACGACCAATGAATTCTGGAATCAAACCATACTTCACTAGATCTTCTGGCTCAACCTGAGTAAACAGTTCGCCGACGGTTTTGGTTTCGTTCTTCGAGCGCACTTCTGCACCAAAGCCGATACCAGTACCCGTAGCTACACGCTGTTCGATAACTTTATCTAAACCAGCAAATGCACCACCACAGATGAACAGGATCTTAGACGTGTCCACTTGCAGGAATTCTTGCTGTGGATGCTTACGACCACCTTGAGGTGGAACTGAAGCAACCGTACCTTCGATAAGTTTCAATAGCGCTTGCTGAACACCCTCACCAGATACGTCACGCGTAATTGATGGGTTTTCAGCTTTGCGAGAAATTTTGTCAATTTCGTCAATGTAAACAATGCCGCGTTCAGCCTTCGCTACATCATAATCACATTTTTGCAGAAGCTTTTGGATGATGTTTTCAACGTCTTCACCCACATAACCAGCTTCGGTTAGTGTGGTTGCGTCTGCCATTGTGAATGGCACATCCAAGAATCGAGCTAGCGTCTCAGCAAGCAGCGTTTTACCACTACCTGTAGGACCAATTAGAAGGATGTTACTTTTACCAAGCTCCACACCTTCGCTCGTTGTATCACCATTGCGTAAACGCTTGTAGTGGTTATATACCGCAACTGCGAGCACTTTTTTCGCGTAATCTTGTCCGATCACATAGTCGTCAAGGTGTTCACGGATCTGTTTTGGCGTTGGTAACGCTTCAGATTCTTTCTTAGGGAGAACATCCTTGATTTCTTCGCGAATAATATCGTTACATAGGTCGACACACTCGTCGCAAATGTAAACTGACGGACCTGCGATTAGCTTGCGAACTTCGTGCTGACTTTTGCCGCAGAAAGAACAGTACAGCAATTTACCGCTGCCACTTTCTTTGCTTTTATCTGTCATTCGCTAACCTCTTAGCCTTTACTCTTCATGAATGAGTGTATATCAATTTTTGCCAAAATGCGCTGGCTAAATTACGCGCCGCGATGGCTCAACACTGCATCCACGATACCGTATTCCACAGCCTGCTCTGCTGACATGAAGTTGTCACGATCGGTATCGCGTTCAATCACTTCAAGAGGCTGGCCAGTATGTTCTGCTAACAGGTTGTTTAGCTTCTGTTTAATGGTCAGGATTTCCTGAGCATGGATTTGGATATCAGAAGCTTGACCCTGGAAACCACCTAGTGGTTGGTGGATCATCACACGTGAGTTAGGAAGAACGTAACGTTTACCAGCAGCACCACCTGCAAGCAGGAATGCGCCCATAGAACAAGCTTGACCCATACATACAGTGCTTACATTGGGTTTAATAAACTGCATTGTGTCGTAAATTGACATACCTGCAGTTACGCTGCCGCCTGGAGAGTTGATGTATAGGAAAATGTCTTTATCTGGATTTTCAGATTCTAGGAAAAGTAGCTGAGCCACGACAAGGTTTGCCATGTGGTCTTCCACTTGACCAGTTAAAAAAATCACGCGCTCTTTAAGTAGACGTGAGTAGATGTCGTAAGAACGCTCGCCTCGGGAAGTTTGCTCAACCACCATTGGTACTAGTGCGTCCATAATTGGCGACATTGCATTTTTTTCTTGGTAGCTCATATTCTTATGTCCCTAAAATAAATGGCCCGGATGATGACTATCATACGGACCATTGTTAGCAGAATAGTTAACGTTAAGTCAACCTTCTACGCAAGATATTGCTTATTAAGCAGCAGGTTGTTGGTTAAGTAGCTCGTTGAAGCCTACTTCTTTCTCAGTAACCTGTGCTTTAGCGATGATCGCGTCGATTGCTTGCTCTTCTAGAGCTACGTTACGCATGTTGTTCATCATTTGCTCGTTTTGCTCGTAGTAAGCAATAACTTCTGATGGATCTTCGTATGCAGTAGCCATTTCTTCGATTAGAGCTTTAACTTTCTCGTCGTCCGCTTTTAGCTCTTCAGACTTGATTACTTCACCTAGTAGAAGACCAACAACTACGCGACGCTTAGCTTGTTCTTCGAACAGTTCACGTGGAAGCTGTGCAGCTGCTTCTGGGTTACCACCGAAGCGTTGTGCCGCTTGTTGACGTAGAACGTGGATCTCTTGCTCGATAAGTGCAGCAGGAACGTCGATTTCGTTTTCTTTAACTAGACCTTCGATTGCTTGCTCTTTGATGCGAGTCTTAACAGCTTGCTTAAGTTCGCGTTCCATGTTCTTACGTACTTCAGCTTTAAGTGCGTCTACACCGCCTTCAGCAACACCGAACTTAGCAACGAATTCGTCGTTTAGTTCTGGAAGTTCACGAGCTTCAACTTTGTTCACTTTGATTGCAAACTTAGCCGCTTTACCTTTTAGGTTTTCAGCGTGGTAATCTTCTGGGAAAGTTACGTCGATGTCGAATTCCATACCAGCAGTTTTACCTGCAATACCGTCTTCGAAACCAGGGATCATGCGACCAGCGCCCATTTCTAGTGGGAAGTTCTCTGCTTTACCGCCTTCAAACTCTTCGCCGTCGATAGAACCAACGAAATCGATGCTTACGCGTTTGCCAGCTTCTGCTGCTTCTTCAACTTCAACCCAAGTTGCTTGTTGCTTACGTAGAGTTTCGATCATCTCTTCTACGTCTGCTTCTTTAACTTCAGTTAGAGGCTTCTCAACAGTGATGTTTTCTAGGCCTTTTAGTTCAACTTCTGGGTAAACTTCAAAAGTTGCTGTGAAAACTAGGTCTGCACCTTCTTTGTTTTCTACAGGAGCGAAAGTTGGAGCGCCAGCTGGGTTGATTTTCTCTTTTACGATCGCTTCGATGAAGTGACGTTGCATAACTTCACCAAGAACGTCTTGACGTACTGCTTTGCCGTACATCTTAGCAACCATTTTTAGAGGCACTTTACCCTTACGGAAACCATCGAAACGACGGTTTTTAGCGATGTTGCGTAGTTCAGCTGTTACAGCATCTTCGATGTTTGCAGCTGGAACAGTAATGTTTAGACGGCGCTCTAGGCCCTCTAGCGTTTCAACAGTAACTTGCATTATTTATAAACCTCTAAAGTGGCTCGGTTATCCGAGCGTATGAGCGTAACTCTTTAAGTTAACGCTTCATCCTTGTGTAGTGTTCTGTCCGAACACCTAATTTAAAATCGAGTATTGATGCTGATTCTCAGCACCAGACTAATCAGTGATATCTTCGACAGAAATATCAAAGGTATCTCCTATTAGCCTCAGGACAGAATTTTTAGACGCGACATTCTAGCGATCTGTCGCAACCCTGTCGAGCCAATAGCCACTATGTGGACATTGTCTGCGCTAAATTCTCGAAAGCTGACTCATTTTTTTGCCAAAAATGGGATTAAAACACCCAATGAGCGCGTCAGCATATCTAGAATGGGGACAATAGCGACTTTTTCAAGAGAATCGACTGCTTTTTTTATTGAAAAGCGTAAAAAGAGATCTTGCTCTTGTTTTACTCCACAGAGTTGAAAACTAAATCCCCCATCATCCCTACAACCCATTAACATTTCTAAAGGCATAAAAAGGACGTGTAATAGGAATGCAAGGATGTCTCAACGAAATCGTATTTTACTGATTTTTTTCGCCTTATATTTCCTGTGCGCCATTGTGGGCGGGCGCTGGGTGTGGCAACACAGCTATCAATCTTTGCTAGATAAACACCAATCACAGCTCGAACAATTTTCTAGCCACATCAAAAATAAGCTCGATAAATACGCCCATATACCCAATCTTTTAGCCAAAGATGATCCTCTTTTTGAAGCTCTACTGAATCCTTCAAATAGCGCTCAACTCGAAATCACCAATCGCTATCTAGAATCGGTGAACAACGTTATTGAAGCGGCAGATACTTATTTGATTGATCAATGGGGCACGACCATTGCAGCAAGTAACTGGCGTAAAAAGCGCTCTTTTATTGGACGCAACTTTGCTTTTAGACCTTACTTTAAACAAGCCATCAGCGGTGAAAGCAGCCAATATTACGCTCTGGGCTCAACATCCGGCCAACGTGGCTATTACTACTCATATCCAATAATTTATGCTGGCGGCGTGTTGGGCATCGTGGTCGTAAAAATGGATTTGAGTAAAATTGAAGATAACTGGCAACAACCTGACAGCGTGTTCGTGGCCAGCGACCCTCACAATATTGTCTTTATGAGCAGCCGGCAGGATTGGCTATTCAAAAGCCTACAACCGTTAAGTGATGCAGATAAAAAGCAAGTTTGGACGAGTAGACAATATCTCGACACACCGATTCCGACATTGGGCTTTGTCGGCAACTTGAATGCACCAAATTCTGAACTGAAACAAGGCTACCCCTACAATAAAGGGACACTGGTTGTCTCTTCACTGCCTTTACCTGAGTTAAAGCTAACGATTCGTGTGCTTTCGCCAAAACAATCCATCGTTTGGGTTACGATGGGCTATATCGTTGTGCTTACGTTGGCCTTTACGGTTTTGTTCTTGATTGGCCAGTTGATTTATCACCGCCAACAACGTCATTTGCAGTTAGAACGAATCCAACAAGAAGCGAATCAGAAGTTAGAATTTCAAGTCATGGCGAGAACAGCAGAGTTACAGGCTGAAATTGCGCAGCGAACCGAAACGGAGCAAACACTGCGTTTGACCCAAGATGAGTTGATTCAAGCGGCTAAGCTGGCAGTTCTCGGTCAAATGTCAGCGAGCATCAGCCATGAGCTGAATAATCCGTTGGCAGCCATTCGTAGCTTTGCTGAGAATGGAAAATTGTTCCTTCAGAAAGAAAAGTATGATCGAGTGGAAGATAATCTCACTCGCATTTCAGCCCTCACAGACAGAATGGCAAACATCAGCCAGCAATTGCGTTCGTTTGCCAAAAAGGCCAGCGGCAATGAGCTTACCCAAACACGCCTGTTGCCCGTGATAGCCTCATCAAAAGAGCTCATGAAACCCGCTTTTAAATCTGCTCGTGTTCTACTTGCTACCGAACTTCCTACTGACGACATCGGGGTTCAAATCAATACAATTCAATTGGAGCAAGTTCTGGTTAACTTGCTGACAAACGCAATTGAAGCCGTAAAAGAACAACAAGATAAACAAGTGTGGTTGCTCGTTGAAACGGATACGGATGAAAACAAAGTGATGATTCATGTCGATGACAATGGCCCTGGGCTTGGTTCGCACACACTGTCCGAACTTTGCGAACCGTTTTTAACAACTAAAAAGAATGGATTGGGATTAGGACTTTCTATATCTCAGCAAATATTGGCTGGCATGAACGGCAGCTTGAGTGCTCACAACCGAGCCCAAGGTGGCGCTCGATTCTCATTGTGTTTACCAATATGCCAACGCACCGAACAATCAGAAGGATAAGATAATGTGTCAGGTGTTTTTTATTGATGATGAAGCCGACCTTCGATTAGCAATAGAACAAACGTTTGAGCTAGCCGATATCGAAGCGACTTTTTTTTCCGATGCGGAGTCCGCCTTGTTAGCCATGAAACAAAGCGACGAAGCTGGCGTAATTGTGACCGACATTTGTTTACCCGGTATTTCAGGCATGGACCTGTTAACCACGTTAGTTCAACGCGACCCAAACCTGCCAGTCATCATGATTACAGGCCATGGTGACATCTCAATGGCCGTAAATGCGTTACACCAAGGGGCCTACGATTTTATAGAGAAACCTTTTGCGCCAGAACACTTGGTTGAAACCGTAAAACGCGCCATTGAAAGACGCCAACTGACGAACGAAAATGAGAAACTTCGTCAATCACTCAAAGCGAGCCAAACGCTTGGTCCCCGAATCATCGGTGAAACCACCAGCATCCAAACGCTGCGAGAAACCATCACCCACATTGCTGATACAGATGCCGATATTCTGCTGTTTGGCGAAACAGGTACAGGTAAAGAGCTTATCGCCCGCTCACTGCACGAACAAAGTTCTCGTAGAAACAATAACTTTGTGGCGGTGAACTGTGGCGCGGTGCCAGAAAACTTAATTGAAAGCGAACTCTATGGTCACGAAAAAGGCGCATTTACTGGTGCAGACAGTCGGCGTATTGGTAAGTTTGAATTTGCGCAGGGCGGCACACTCTTCTTAGATGAAATCGAATCGATGCCAATTCAGGCACAAATTCGTTTGTTGCGCGTCCTGCAAGAGCGCGTGATTGAACGCGTTGGCTCAAACGAACTTTTACCTCTCGACATTCGCGTTGTCGCGGCAACGAAAGTGGATCTTAAACGTGCGGCGGAACAAGGTACATTTCGTCAAGACCTCTACTACCGCCTCAACGTGGTTACGCTAGATTTGCCTCCCTTACGTGAACGCAAGGAAGACATCCCTGCCCTTTTCCACCATTTTCTTTTAGTCGCGGCGTCACGCTATGGTAAAAGTTCGCCAAGCCTTTCAGCACAAGATTTGGCTCAGCTAATGGCTCACGATTGGCCGGGAAATGTCCGAGAACTGCGCAATGCAGCAGAGCGTTTCGTTTTATTAGGTAAACTCATCCAATTAGGTGAACCAAGTTCCATCCCCGCCTCAACCAGTAGCCTTGCAGAGCAAGTGGCGGAGTTTGAAAAGGCAGCGATAGAAAATGCGCTACTGGAAAACAATGGCAGCATCAAACAAACGATGGAACAGTTGAATGTGCCTCGAAAAACGCTGTATGACAAAATGCAACGCTATCAGATAGATAAAGAGCTCTATAAATAAAACCGGTTCGCACGATTGGTATTATATCCAACTTGAATCATAATTTTGCTAAGGCAATTATTGGGCTCATATGGATATGAATGAAAAAGTGAGGATACCGATCATTACCGATACAGTGATGGTAGACGGCCAGTATCAAGAAGAAAGACGCTCCGGTGAAGACCGACGTAAAAACAAAAAGAAGTGGCACGGCTATGAGCGCAGAGTCCATCCCGATCCGAGAAAACAAGATTTTAAATCCATAGACGAAGAGGTGTGATAGCTCACACCTCTTTTTGGTTGCGTGAATGTAATTCGGAAAATGTGTTATTTAGTGATTATTTCTGGCCCCATCAAGGTCGTAGGTAACCAAGTTGATACCCAAGGTACATAAGTCACAATTATCAAGAACAAGAACATGACGCCCACCCATGGCAATGCCGCTTTTACAACATTCATCATCGACATTCTTGCCACCCCAGCCGTTACAAACAGATTCAACCCGACTGGTGGCGTTATCATGCCGATTTCCATGTTCACCACCATCATGATACCGAGGTGAATTGGGTCGATGCCCAGCGCAATGGCAATTGGGAACACCAAAGGAGCAACGATGATCAATAAGCCCGAAGGCTCCATAAACTGACCACCGATCAGGAGCAACAAGTTTACAACTATCAAGAACGTAATTGGCCCAAGCCCCGCAGACAGCATCGATTCCGTGATCATCTGAGGGATACGTTCTTCAGTCAGTACGTGTTTTAAGATCAGTGCATTAGCAATGATAAACAGCAGCATGATGGTAAGCTTGCCTGCTTCATACAAGGTATGCTTAGTGTCTTCATGCACAAAGGTCTGAATCACTTTGACGATCGCTGGTTTGGTGTTTTGCTTATCAGCAAATGGTCCCATGTCTTTATATATAAAGTTCGCGATCAAGAATGAGTACACCGCCGCAACTGCCGCAGCCTCTGTTGGTGTGAAAATGCCGCCATAGATACCGCCAAGGATGATCACCACCAGCAACAAGCCCCAACTCGCATCTTTGGCTGCATCAAACGTTTCTTTCCATCCCACGAATGGTTGCTTAGGTAGATTCTTAATCCTCGCCGCAATGTAGATAGCGATCATCAACATCACGCCAGCCAGCAAGCCCGGGATCACACCCCCAAGGAACATACGCCCGACTGACACATCGGTCGCAGCCGCATACACCACCATCACGATCGATGGCGGAATCAAGATCCCCAAAGTACCTGCGTTACAGATAACACCCGCAGCAAACTCTTTCGAGTAACCGTTTTTGATCATCCCCGCAATGACGATACTACCGATAGCGACCACGGTTGCTGGTGAAGATCCGGACAGTGCTGCAAACATCATACATGCCACAACGGAAGCCATGGCGAGACCACCACGGAACCAACCGACGATGGCAATCGCAAATCGGATGATTCGCTTTGCAACGCCACCTGTCGACATAAAACTTGAGGCCAAAATGAAGAAAGGTATCGCCAACAATGTGTAGTGACCAGCAAAGGCATTAAACAGCGTTTGAGCAACTGACGCCAAAGAGGCATCGGAATGCAGCATTAAGAAAAGAACACTGGAAAGACCCAGAGAAATTGCGATTGGCACACCAATGAGCATGAAGCCAATCACCATTAAAAACAGTAGTAAAATATCCATGGCTTAGCGCTCCTTGTGCTCAGAATCGCTCGAGGAACGAGGAGTCATGGCATCGCCAGCTTCACTCATTTCTTCTTTTAAGGCTTCCAGTTCTTCCTCAGCCTCATGACCTGCAATCAAGCGATCCAGCTTGCCTGTAGCGATCTGCCAAGTGACTTGTAAAAAACGGAAAGTGAGCATCGCCATACCAAGCGGCAAAGCGAAATAAGGAATAAAGCGTGGCAGTTTTTCGTAGCGCTCGCCTTCATTAAGCCAATCCGCTAAGAACTGTAAAAACTCAGGCATTGGGATATCGTCGGTTTCATACCATGCGCGCTCTGTCGCAAAGGGATACCAATAATTCCAAGCACCAATCAAAAGCAGAATCGAAAAGGTTAGACAGCAAGCCGCTGCGACTAGCGCAAGGAATTTACGGCGCCCTTCAGGCACGATATTGATGATGACATCCACGCCAATGTGAAAGTGTTTTTTCACACCGTACGAAGCGCCAACTAAAACCATCCACGCGAACATGAATACGGTGAGCTCTAACGCCCAGAGAATATTATCGTTAAAGACATAGCGAAAAATGACATTAGCAAACGTCAGCAATGTCATCGCACCTAAGAAGAAAGCAATCAAGGTTTCTTCAATGGCATCGGTGATTCGTCCAGCCTTGGCAAAAAAAGTCGGTTCCATAATTACATCACGTCATCAGTAAAGGGAAAAAGCCCTCATCCTCAGCTCGGCTTAGAGAGAGTCCGAGGGCGAATGGATATCGTTTTTGTTATTGTTGGTTTGAAGCCAAAGCCGCTTCAATCAGGTCAGAACCAATGTCTTTCTCAAACTTTTTCCACACTGGTTGCAGAGCCGTCACCCACTCTTGACGCTGCTCTGGCGTTAGCGTACGAACCACACCACCCGCTTCGATGATGTTGTTTTTATTCGCCAAGTTCACTTTGGTCGATTCCGCGTTACGCTCAACAGTCACTTCTTGAATGATGGTATTGAGCTGTTCACGCTGATCTTCTGGTAGCTTCTGCCAAAAATCGTTCGATGTCACAACGAGGTAATCCAAAATACCGTGGTTGGTTTCCGTGATGCCATCTTGAACTTCGAAGAACTTCTTACCGTAGATGTTTGACCAAGTGTTCTCTTGACCATCGATAACCTTCGTTTGTAGACCGCCGTAAACTTCTTTGAAGGACATTTTTTGAGGGTTTGCGCCAAGTTGCTCGAACTGGGCAACAAGAACGTCAGAAGCTTGAACGCGGAACTTAAGTCCTTTCGCATCGCTTGGCACCATCAGAGGTTTATTGGCAGACATTTGCTTCATACCGTTGTGCCAGAACGCAATGCCTTGTAGACCACGACGTTTCATTGAGTTTTTCAGCTTCTCTCCCGCTTCAGAGTTTTGGAAGCGGTCAACAGCAGCGACATCATCAAACAAGAAAGGCAGATCGAAAAGGCGATACTTCTTGGTGAATTTCTCAAACTTAGAAAGAGAAGGAGCAGCGAGTTGAACATCACCATTTAGAAGAGCTTCCAACACTTTGTCATCATCGTAAAGCGTTGAGTTTGGAAACACCTGCATGCACACTTTTCCGTTCATTTCTTCGTTGACACGTTTTTCAAGCAACGAAGCAGCAATGCCTTTTGGGTGTTTGTCCGCATTAGTCACGTGGCTGAATTTGATGACCGTTTCACCTGGGTCACAATTCGCAGCGGCATTAAAACTGGTAACAGCAAGAGCAGAGACAGATAGTAGGGTTAGAGGCTTTAACATTATTATTCTCCTTGATAAATCACATCCCATCCCGTCCATGAAGTTAAGGTGATGGGTACGGATGTTCATCAAAGAGCAATTAACAGACCAACTATTTTTTTATTTAAAATCAATCCATTAAAATATTAAAGTTGACAAGCGAGAGCCAAAAGGAGGGAAATCCACCCACAAACCTAAAGGATATGGGTGGGAAATGACCCATTTATGAGGAGCAGCTGATCTCCATCTTTTTCCCCCACTCTGGCGGCAGTTTGGCATACGCTTCAAACTCTGGTTGCGAATCGTATGGATGGCGAAGTATCTCAGCAAGACGGTGAACTTCGCTGAAATCACCTTCCTCAGCTTTATCGATAGCCAATTGCGCAAGGTAGTTGCGAAGAATGTATTTCGGGTTGGCTTGGCGCATCTGTTCACAACGCTGCTCGGCTGAAATCAGCTCACCAATTTCATCTACCTCCAGCTCACATCGAGCCAAATACAAATCAAGCCACGCTTGGGCGGCTTCCCGGTCAATAAACAAATCGATGACCTCTTGCGCTGGCTGTTTATCGAGGTTGGACAACGCTCTAAAGAATCGCGTGTAGTCGGTATGATTCTGATTAAGCAGTTCAAACATCGACTCAAACAAACGTCCGTCTTCTGCAATTTTTGTTTTCAAACCCAGCTTGCTGCGCATCAAGCAGCTAAACTGCTGGCTTAAGCGCCCTTCAAATTGGCTCAGTGCCTGTTCTAAATCTTCTCGTTCGACGAGCGGTGATAAGGCATGTGCCAAAGCAGAAAGATTCCACAGGGCAATTCGCGGTTGCTGCTCGAACGCATAACGCCCCTGATAATCAGAATGGTTACAAATGTACCCCGGTTCATAATCGTCGAGAAAACCAAATGGCCCGTAATCAAAGGTTTGCCCGAGAATTGACATGTTATCGGTGTTCATCACGCCATGAGCAAACCCATACGCTTGCCAGTAAGCAATCATGTCTGCTGTTTTTTGAACAATTTCACCAAACATTGCAGCGTATGGCTTCTCTGCCGACGCACAATCAGCAAAGTGCCACTCGATGACTTTGTCCGCCAGCAACTTTTGCTCTGCCAATTGATTGGTATAGAAAAGGTGCTCGAAATGGCCAAAACGCACGTGGGTCTCCGCCATACGAATCAACATTGCGCCGAATTCTGTTTTCTCGCGATAAACAGGCGTGTCACTGACCATCATGCCAAGAGCACGAGTCGTCGGGATCCCAAGCCCCGCCATGGCTTCGCTACATAGATACTCACGAATGGTTGAGCGCAACACTGCCCTGCCGTCCCCCATTCGCGAGTAGGGTGTTAGCCCCGCGCCTTTAAGGTGAATATCAAACCAAGTGCCATTTTGATGCTCAATTTCCGCCAACAGCAATCCACGTCCATCGCCCAAGTCTGGGTTGTAGACGCCGAACTGATGCCCTGCGTATTTCATCGCCAGAGGACGAAACGGTTCGAATTCGCTTTGCCCAGAAAAAACCGCCAATAGCTCATCGTTTTGCTCTGCTGGTAAACCAAACTGCTGCGCAAACTCACCATTCCAAGCAACCCAGCGAGTATTATCCAAGGGTTGTGGCTCAACCAAAGTATAGAAAGCTGACGGTAATTGACTAAATCGATGGGTGAAACTGACCCGTTGCCAAATGGACATGTGGGGTTCCTTAATAAAAAGAAGTACTGTTGTCAGTATACGTGTGAACGTCACTGTCATTCAGCCATGAAATGGGCATGGGTATTTTGCGTGAATAACGCGAAGACGGCAGGAAAGGTATTCACCCGCTACATACCACCTCACAAACGGAGATGGTATGTAAAAACGATCAAATTGATTAAGCGGAAAATTCTTCACCCGTTTTTGGTGGCGCTGGTGGCGTATCAAAACGAGCGCGTTCGATATCCACTACCGTTTTATAGCTCAACGATAACAATGCCAGCTGGTACGCGCCGAAAATACCATAGGCCACACCAACAAAACTCAGCATGAAGAAATTCGTAAAGTGGCTAAAGATAAGCTGACTGAGCAAGCCGGCACCTAATGGAATTAATCCCATCAAAATGAATACTTGCTTGTTGTATGGTCTGCTTTGGTTCCATGAACGACGCAAACTGCGCGGCTGATGATCCATTGCGGTCGCAGGCAGCACAAACGACCAACGCGCCATGACCCAATAGCCAGGAATGCTTGCAATTGTTGTGATAAACGCCATGGCGACAAAGTCGGGTTCACCGCTTTCTGCAATGTAGATAAACGACAGCACAAAGATTGGGATACCAATGACGAGTATCATCATCAGTCCAAACAATATCCACCAGCCAATGAAACGAAATTCTCGGGCCGATAAACGAAACACATCCAACGCCGAGTGCATGTAATCGCCAACCAAATAAATCCGGTGCACACGCACAGCAGCCATCGCAGCAACAAGTGGGTATAAAACGATTGTGACGAAATAAAATCCCGTGATGTTTCCTTCTTGGACGCTCGCTTGATCTTGCCCCGTCATTTCAGGATACATAAACACAAAAATTGAGTGCACGATGATTAATGGAATACACGCAATGACAATTGCGAGTAGGTTCCTTCTGACCATCACTGCCGCTTCTCGGCATATTGCCGAAACAGAAAAGTCCTCGGTTGACATACAACATCCTTAATTTGTAAAAATCTGCCCCTAGGGTAACCGCAGAGTAGAAAAATCGCTTTAAAAATAATGAGAAACACATCTCATAAGATAATGAGAGCAAAGTCGAAATAAATAAGACACAAAAAATAAGCCACTCGATGCGAGTGGCTTATACCGTAAATTTAATACCGTTTTAGACGCGGCGTCGCCAGCCCAATACAGCGAGTAACATCAGAGCCCAATAAGAAACGCTGCCGCCACCCTCCGAGTTTTTAAACGTCGTTGTTTTCAAAGAAGCAACAACCGTCACGGTCACTTGCCCCGTTGCAGTAGCGCCTTTGCCATCCGAAACCGTGTACTGCAGCTTGATGCCGTCAGCCGGACTATCCGGTGCTTGAAAACGGATTTTTCCGTTCTCTACACTCGCGATTCCTACGCCCGTTAAGTTTTGTACACTTTGTACAACCAGTTTATCGCCGTTCACGTCCGAATCATTGCCCGCAGCATCAATCACAATGCTTTCACCGACGGCGACTGTCGCCGTATCCGCTAGCGTAATTGGAGCTGAGTTTTGCACGGTTAAATCGATGGTCGCACTGGAAGTTTCGTTACTTGGATCCTCAACCGTAAGACGGAATGTCAGAACCTCACCCGCTTTTGCACCTTGAGGCACCGTAAAGCTTGCGCTAACACTGGTTGCATTGCCAAGAGAAACTGAAGTGCCAGCCAACTGCTCCCATCGATAACTCAACACATCACCATCAGCATCCGTACTATTTAATGCAGACAACGTGACTCGCTGCCCAACCGTCATGTCTTGATTATCAACATTAATCACGGCCACTGGCACTTCGTTGCTGCCAAGCACTTCCACCTGAACATTCACGATTGAAGATGAGTAGGCACCATCAATCGACAACAAACGATATTGAAAACGATCCAAACCAACAAAGTTCATGTCAGGTTGGTACTGATTACCCGAAATGGTGCCATGTTCTGGTTGTTGAACGATGTCCACATTGAACTGATAACCAACGGCCATAAAGTCATTGTCCATCAAGTTCAACTCGATTGACTTGTTCTTATCGGTTTGCAATGAGTCTGCTTTTGCCTCAACGACATGACTCGCATCCACATTCAGCAGCGCGGCAAACGGCACGAAAGAGAAGCCTGTCTGATTCAAACCAAATGTGTACATGTCGCTATTGCTGCCTGTCCACATCACAGGTAAAGAGGATTTTTCTGATTTTAGAACACGACCGAAATCAAAGTTCGCTTCAAACTCACCGCCTTCCAATTCCACCACCAACAGATGCTGACCCGCACTTAGTTGGCTTGGCTGAGGGAATAAGATTCGTGATGATTTTTGGAAAGAACCTTGTTGTAGCAGTTCAGCGCTGTCTTGGTCTAACACCAAACGGTAACCCGCATTGCCTGAGAATGGGAATCGCCATACTCGGTAAGTCATGTCACTTTGAAGGCTGCTTCTTTGCGCGTACAGCTGAATACCATCCAGTTCTGTAGCGTTATTTAAATCTAGTGAAACCGCCAGCGTATTTGTGCTACTAGCAAACACATAACCTTGATAGAGAGAGTTCAGCCAAGCCGATTTGTTTGGCTCGCTCGCTTGCTCAAGGGAGAAACTGCCGCCATTCGTACCGCTAGCAATGTTAGAAATACGAACACCAGTTTCAAACCCAGCAATTGCTTGAAGTCCTGGATTAGAAGTGTCGGAAATCTCAGTGCCACCGTTAGGATACAAATCGCCGGCATCACTACTTCCATCATTTTCTAACTCATTCAGACCATCAGCCTGCATGATTTGAACTTGCATCGCGCCAACATCGTTAAAGCGGTTCTGGACGTTCACAGACGTCGCCAATACCCCTTCTGCCGCCAATGCTCGGTCGTAACCGCTAAAGGTACGGTTTTCCAAATACACGCGTGGGCCAAACTCTTTTAAGTATGGGTCGAGATACACCAATTTGACGTCGTCGTTATTCACGGAAATAGGCGTCGGGCTTTCATGAGTGATCGTTGGTACAACGAAACCAGCCGCGTGTTTGCTCCATGCGCTCATGTTAACGGGCGTATCACCTGAGTACGAATCACCCGGTTTCTTCGCCCATGAACCAGCACCCATCACGCCCCAAGAACCGATCGAAGCGTCACTGTTCCTTGCGTACAAGTCCGGCAAGCCAAGCATTAAGTGGCCAAGCTCATGTACGATCACACCCAACGTCGCTTGATGATCAACTTGGTAGTCAGCAAACACGCAGTAGTCAGTGATCTTTTTGCCATCTAGCGTGACATCATTGTGAGAGAATTTGTGTGGCCAGATAGCAGGACGGTCAAGGAATCCGGTTGAACGGTCGCCACCAGCAAAGATAAACATCACTGACAACTCTGAAGGTTCAACGGTTCCATCTTGGTTACTGTCGTAAGCAGAAAGATTGAAGTACGGATCCAGTTTTTGGTAGGCCTCTGTAAACACGGCGTTCAGCTTGGCCGTACATGTGGTGTCGCTAGAACTAGAGTGACAATTTGGGTGGCTTTGTGCCACGGACACATTGATCACACCATCATTCGCGGTGCCGTAACTCTCGATAGCTGGGACGACTTTGAATTTACCTTGAGAGTTTTTATCAAAGTAATCCACAACGCTTTGGCCATTCGTGTCGAAAACACGTTGCTCGAAATTGTGCACCATCGCTTGATCGTTAAAAGAAACCTGCACAACCAACAGAGGCTGCTGCTTCACGCTCGAGCTGCTCATCGCCTGATAACCTTGTGCCGTGCGCAATAAGTTTTGGCGAGCCATAGGTTCAATCGCTTTTAACGAAGACAGCTCCGGCTTAACTTGCACGTCAGGACGAAACTTCGCTGAATCAGGCGCATCACTGGATTGGGTTTTCTCAATACCAGTCGAGAGCAACTCAGGGGAGTCTGAATTACGCTGGATCTGAGCAAAAAACCAAACACCATCTTCCTGAATCAAGGCATTGCCTTGTTTGTCTTCAAACCAATGGAAATCAGCAGTTCCGCGTAAAATCGCCTCGCTATTGCTTCCGTCACTCAGCGTGATCGGATGCCAAATTGGCGATGGTGGTGTCGTTGCCATACTGTTTCCGGCAACAAGTGCAGTCAGCATGGTCAAGGCAAGGGTGTGGAATTTCAAAGTACGGCTCCATCTTTTCAATTCACCATGCGTAAAACGAACTCAGATACCCATCAATTTAATGAGCGGTTACCTGATGGTTATTTACGCATTAGATATAAATTAAGTGAATGAATGGTACAGAAATGAAAGGATAAGGGAATGCTGACAAGGGGATCAAAAAGAAAATTTGAGCAGAAGACCACGTTATTTATAAATGTTTGAGCGCCGATGACCAATCGGCGCTCAAAAAAGTCAAAATATCACTTTAAATTCAAAGCGTTATTTTACGTTCATTTTGCTTATTACTGACAAATCATCCAGTAAGAACCGTGTCTTCTGGGTACTTAATCAAGGTTGGTTCTGGTCTCGCCAACATATATGCGAGCGTCAAAGGCCCAATACGGCCAATAATCATCACGACGATCATGATGTACTTACCTGGTTCTGAAAGCTCCGCCGTCAAACCTGCAGTAAGCCCAACCGTTGCAAAAGCAGAAATCGTTTCGAACATCACTTTGTCAAAAGAAGCTTTCTCCGTCAGCATCAACAAAAACATCGCGGTGGTGAGAATTGCTCCGCTCACCACAATGATTGCCAGTGACTTCGTTACCGTTGGCCAGTTTACCGTTCTCTTAAACATCACCACGTGCTTCTTTTGACGCAAGAACGTCCACGTCGCCATAAACGCGACAGCAAAAGTAGACACCTTGATACCACCCCCCGTAGAGGTCGAACCCGCACCAATCAACATCAAAACGATCATGATGAGTAATGCCGGTTGCGTGAACTGCGTTAAATCAACACTGTTAAAACCCGCTGTCCGCGCACTGGCTGATTGGAAGAAAGCAGCCAACCATTGCCCGCCAGTAGTGAGCGACCCCATGGTGTTGGGGTTGTGACGTTCCAAAAGCCAAAACAGCACCGTTCCCACCAACAGCAGTAACGGCGTGGCAATCAACATGATTTTGGTGTGAATATGTAAGAAGTGGAAACCTTTACGCCAATGTCGCCAAACGTCACCAATCACAGTGAAACCCAAGCCGCCAAAGATAAACAGACCAGATAAGGTGAAACTCACTAACGGATCGTTGACAAAACTCATCATGCTGTCAGAAAAGAGAGCGAAGCCAGCATTGTTGAAAGCCGAAATAGAATGAAACAGCGCATAGAACATGCCCGTCTGCCACCCCATTTCTGGCACCCAACGATACGAGAGGAAGACAAAACCAATCGCCTCTGCCACCAGCGCAAATGTGACGATCTTTTTCACCAAACGACGCAGGTTGACTTGCCTTTCTTGGCCAAGTGCTTCTTTGGCTAACGCTTGCTGACGTAGACTCAAGCGCACCCCAAACATATAGAGCAGCACCGCAGATAAGGTCATTTGCCCTAAGCCGCCGATCTGCATCAAACACATCAGAAGAATTTTACCCGCGAGCGTAAAATGTTGGCCGGTATCGACCACACCCAACCCAGTCACACTGATGGCTGAAGTCGCGGTAAACAACGCGTCAGTAATAGACAGACCAGAAACCGAAAAAACCGGTAGCGTAAGCAGAACAGCAGAAGGCAATAACACTCCGAGAAAGCTCAGCAATATAATGCGCGGTTCGCCACCTTTCGCTTTATCTCGTTTGCCGTCTGGGACGTAAAAAACGCCTCTCTGATGAAATTGCGTCATAATGATTTCAGCTTGTTTGCCAACTTGTCTTGCGGGCCAACCACAATAATGAGATCGCCGATTTCAAGCGTGGTACTCATATCAGGCGCTTTGATGATTTCAGGGCCACGTTTAAAGCCCAACACTTGCACGCCTTCGACCTTGCACAGCGCCAAATCGCTTAACGTTTTACCCATCAAACGCGAGCCAACAACAAACTCTGTCATCGCTAATCCGCTGCCCAATGGATGAAATTCGAGTACGCGTTTATCCAGCATTTTGCGCGCCACACGAATGCCCATATCGCGCTCTGGCATGATGATGTGGTCTGCGCCAATTTTTTGCAGAACGCGAGCTTGGAATCGGTCGTTAGCTTTTACCCATACCGATTTTACACCCGCCTCTTTTGCTATCAGAGTAGCAAGAATACTGGCATTCACGTCTGCACCAATGGCAATCATCACCATGTCGTAATCATCGAGCTTGAGCTCTGCGACCGTTTCTTCATGAGTACAATTTGCCACAATGGCCTGACTCACAAAACCTGCGGCTTCTTTCACTCGATCTTCATTGATGTCGACCGCTAAGACTTGTGACCCAGAATCTTGTAATTCTTTACATACAGCCAAACCAAATCGGCCAAGACCAATAACAGCGAATTGCTTATCACCTGTTTTCATTCGTGCCTCATTTATGCATTCATTAGCAAGCGCGAAAGTCTGCGCCTATTCCTGCCCTTCTGCAAATATGAGGACAGAAATTTGACAAAACATTTACGCAGTTATTTGCATTTTGAGTGTTAAGCGTATGACACGATTTAACTTTTTTCCTCATCACGACCGACAAACCAGACAAAATCCATTGTATTTTCGACGGTTCTAAACGCAAAAAAGCCGCACGAATGCGGCTTTGCTTTCAATGTGTCAGCAGACTATTTTGAGTCACGTTGTTCAGAATGCTCACGACGCGGACGATTGTCTTGCGGTTTACGCTTATTCTTAGGTACGTAATTCAAAATCGAAATCGGCACGGGCTTTCTTGGAGCAAAACCTTCGATTTCAACACGCTCAAGCAAGTGGCCCAGACGGCTTTCAATCATGCACAGATTTTTGAAATCATCCTTCGATACCAAAGAGATCGCTTCACCTTGCGCGCCAGCACGGCCAGTACGCCCGATACGGTGTACGTACTCATCCGCAGGGAATGGCAAATCGTAGTTAATTACTACAGGTAAGTTGTCGATATCAATACCACGCGCGGCAACGCCAGTTGCAACCAGATACTGAATTTCACCCGCTTTGAACTTCTCAATCAGTTCCTGACGAACACGCTGATTGCGACCACTGTGGAACGCTTCAGCCACAATGCCGCGCTTCTCAAGCTGGCTAACCAATTTAGCCGCGCCGTGTTTTGTTTCAATAAAGATCAGCACTTGCGACCAGTCGTTTTCATTCAGCATGTGGCTCAAAAGCGATGACTTCATGTCTTTATCGACGGTGGTGATCCACTGCTTGATGTTCGACTTAGATGCGCTGTGTTTTGCAATCGTAATCTCTTCAGGATCAACAATCGCGTTTTTGGCCAAATCACGAACTGGGTTCGACAACGTAGCCGAGAACAGCAAGCTTTGAACATCTTCTGGCATGCAATCGATGATCTTATCGATCGAGTCGATAAAGCCCATATCAAGCATCTTATCGGCTTCGTCCAATACCAGCATTTCCACTTCATCAAAATGGATCGCACGCTGGCCGTATAAATCAATCAGACGTCCTGGTGTGCTCACCACAATATCTACGCCTTCAATCAGCGCTTGTTTCTGCGGCGCATATTCCACGCCACCAAACATCGCCATTGAGCGCAGTGGCAAGTTCTTCCCGTACGCTTCAATACTTTGATGCACTTGCAGAGCCAGTTCGCGCGTTGGCGTAAGAATGATGGCACGAGCGCGCTTTTTACGTTGCGTCTCACCTTGGCTGAGCTTTTCTAAGATTGGCAACACAAAGCTGGCGGTTTTACCCGTGCCTGTTTGCGCAGCCGCGATCAAGTTGCTGCCACGCAGCACAATTGGAATCGCTTTTTGTTGGATAGAAGTCGGTTTTTCGTAACCCAGCGCCGTTACGGCATCCGTAATTGGTGCGCTTAAACCAAGCTTAGAAAATGGCATAGAAACGTCTCTAAAGAGGAAATGGGCGCGTAGTTTATCAGAATCCCAGTCAAGTAACAGAATCATTCGTCTGGACGCGAAAACCACATTCAACAAATGAACTCTATCCTTTTAATAAGACATTCTGTTGGCATGACGCGTTGAATTATTCACAACCTCACGTTTCTCGCGTAAGAATCTCGTTATGCTGCTAACGTGTGCATTACTGGAAGGCTCCATGGACATTTTATTGCTTGTTGGATTGATCGCACTAAACGGCATTTTCGCTATGTCTGAGATTGCGTTAGTCGCGGCGAAAAGCGGCCGACTAAAAATGATGGCCGAAGACAACGCACCTGCTGCGCTCGCTTTAGAACTAAAAAACAACCCTACCCAGTTTCTTTCGACTATCCAAATCGGCATTACTGCCATCGGTCTACTCAGTGGCATTTTTGGTGAAGCGACGCTGTCCATTCCTTTTGAACACTGGCTCGTTGCCCAAGGGCTAGAGCGCGAAGTCGCCACCATTCTTGCGACTACCAGCGTTGTTATTTTGATCACTTACTTCGCGATCATCATCGGCGAGCTCGTACCAAAACGTTTTGCGCAAAACAACGCGGAAAGCATCGCAATTGTGGTCGCCTATCCGATTCATTGGTTAGCCAAACTTGCCAGACCTTTTGTGTTCTTACTTACCGTGTCGACAGATGCGTTACTTAAACTTCTGCGCCAAAACGAAAACCAAGGCGAAATCGTCACAGAAGAAGACATCTTTGCCGTCGTCAATGAAGGTTCGGAATCAGGAGCCATCGAACCGCAAGAACAACTGATGATCCGCAAGCTGCTGCACCTCAATGATCGTTTAGCCCTGTCTTTAATGACGCCGCGCTGCGACATCCATTTTTTGGACACCAACTTGCCGCTGGATGCGATTCTCAAACACCTACGTCAAACTCAACACTCAGTTTGGCCAGTGTGCAAAGGTGGTTTAGATAACATCATCGGTACCATCTCCTCAAAAGTATTGCTTGATGAGTACGACCACCTGTCTGTTTCGAGACTCGGTAAATTGCTCAAACATCCGCGCTTTGTACCGGAATCGATGAAAGGCTTGCCTCTACTGAACTACATGCAGCAAACCAGCGCAGAGATGGTATTTATTGTTGATGAATATGGCGACGTGCAAGGCTTAGTCACCTTATACGATTTGCTCAAGTCCATCGCTGGCGAATTAGGAATGGCACCAGAACAAATCTGGGCGAAGCAGCAAAAAGACGGCAGTTGGTTGATGGATGCGCTGATTCCTCTCAACGAACTCAAATACAAACTGGGATTGACCACAATTGAAGGCGAAGAGAGTGAAGGTTTTCAAACCCTCAATGGCTTTTTAACTTGGTGGCTAGGACGCCTTCCACATGCAGGAGAGTTGGTCGACTATGAGGGCTGGCAGTTTGAGGTGTTAAACGTCAAACATCACCGGATTGTGCAAGTTAAAGTGAGCCGAGAGACAGAGTCGGAAACAACCACCGACACCAACGATGGCGACGCTAACCCATAAAGTTAGGCTGCAAACCTTTCGCCAGCTTCTGCCTAACTTTATAAGAAACATCACTCAACGTAATGTTCCCTTTGTTGTGACGATCGATGCCTGCATTTTGTCGGTAAGCGATCGAACCTTGTTTGAACAGCACGTGTGAGGGTGACTTCCCGATTGCCGCGGGGTAGAGAATCGCCATGTAAACATCTTCCAACGAAGACATTCGGTGTCGATAAGGCCAAAAGTAAGCTTTCACATAATCGAGCTGTTCAACGGCGCTCATCATGGCGAGATGCTTAGTGCTCGTCCCCAAGTTTTTCGCGGTTGCGGGCATGAACTGAATCAGACCTGTCGCACCACTCCCAGAGCCGTTTCTAATGCTAGGGCTGAACGTTTCAGCCGTCTCAAAGGCCATACAAGCCATTAGATGATTCGGGTTGATTTCTAGCTCAGAGCAAATTTCGACCACTTTGCTTTTGAATACTGGGCTAACTCGCTGTCCCCACGCCAAAACATGCTCAGAAGGCTCTTGAAATGGCTCGGGAGAAAAAATACATCGATGGGAACGTTGAGGATAAAAAGGAAGCTTTTTAATGAGGCGCTGTTGCCTGCCCTTCAACTTGGAAGTAAAGGAAAACAGTACAGCTTTGAGTGGCTGCCGTTTTTTAAACTTTACTAATCTATACAGTCGCTTAGATACCTTTTTCACGACATAACCAAGTTGAGGGAACACTCCCAAAATGTAATCCATTTCCTACAAGTTTTATAGAAATATCAGCTACAACAAACATTTATGTGACTAAAGTCACCTTTAGAACAATTTCAACGTTCAATAACCCACCAAAAAATGAATAACCTTATTAAAATCAAGGCAATAAAAAGCCCCATCTATGAATCACAGATGGGGCTAATGAGATGTTTTTAATGGTTTTTCTGAGTAATTTAAAAACCTTCGCCACGCACTAACTCAGCCAGCGTCGACAAGCGTTGTTCACTTTGCTTAACGTATGGGTTCTCGGTATCCCACGCGTAACCAGCCAATATTGCACTGATCATCTGTTTAATACGTGGATTTGGAGCTTGGTAAAAAATCACGTCTTGAAGCGTGCCGTTGTACCATCCTTCCACATAAGTGCGGAACGTGTTGACACCAACCATCAAGCGTTCTGAGTACTCTTCTTGCCAATCAACCACTTCGCCGTTCAATTGACGCACAACGCAATCAGCAGCAAATTGAGCCGACTTCATCGCGATAGTGACACCCGATGAGAATACCGGATCCAAAAATTCGCCCGCGTTACCAAGCAGCGCGTAGTGTTCTGTGGCTAAGCGTTTGACGTTCGCTGAATAGCCACCCAACTCTCCTGCAGGATTTGGGTACTTCGCGTTTCGCAATAAAGATGCCAAACCCGGCTCTTCATTAGCCAACTGCTGCAAAGCTGCAAGCTTATCTTCAGGGTATTGCTCGAAAAACTCAGGCTCACCCACCACACCAAACGAACACGTACCATTCGAGAATGGAATGAGCCAGTACCATACGTCGTGATTTTCAGGATGGACTGAAATCAGAATTTTGTTGCGATCGTACTCTGGCTCTTGTGGTGAAATATGATCTTCGATATGCGTAAAGATCGCTTTTCTTGGTGGAAGGCAAGAAGGTTCTTCCAGATCCAGCAAACGCGGCAGCACTCGGCCAAAACCACTCGCATCCAAAACAAAATCGGCTTCGATTTGGTACGCCTGCTTATCCGGCCCAACCACTTCTAAGCGCGATTTTTTGCCTTCAAACGCCAAGCTAACCAGCTCATGCTGATAACGAATATCGACGCCCTGCTCTGCGGCGCTGTCAGCGAGCACTTTATCAAAGCTGGCGCGTTGAACCTGAAATGTGGTGCCTGGTCCTGCGGTAAATTTGTCAGTGAAATCAAAGTGGGTGTAGACCCCGTTACGACGGAACGCCGCACCATCTTTGAATTGGAAGCCATGCTGCTTCACCGCCTCTGTCATTCCGGCAAGTTCAACCACCTCCATACAAGCTGGAAGTAAGCTTTCGCCAATTGAGAAACGAGGGAACGTCGCTTTTTCGATCACGACAACATCAATACCACGAGATTTTAGCAACGCAGAAACGGTGGAACCCGAAGGACCTGCGCCAACGACGACAACTTGCTTGTGCTCTGTTTTCATTCTTTATACTAGCTTGCTTGGAGTTTTAATAAGGTATGTCCGAGGCCAATGTTGTCCGTTCTTTCCACAACAGAGAGACCTGCTGCTTCAACAATTTCTAGGAAATCATCACTACGGTAGAAACGGCTATTACCATTGGCTAGGCAGGTAAAGTAAAGCGAGGTGGCATTTAAGCTGTATGACGCACCCGCATATTTCTGCGCATCCCAAAACAGTTCGAGAACGTAAACGGTATCGCCCGCGCTCAACTGCGCCTTTACTTTCTTCAAAATATTTAAAATTTCAATTGGAGAGAAACAATCTAAGAACTGGCTCATCCACCAAATATCGGCATGATCAGGCAATGTTTGGGCTTTATCAAGCATATTGGCAGGATACGGATGCACGCGCTCGCTGAGCTGATTCTCTGCCACGTTAGACATTGCGACTTCCAATTGCTGCGGCAAATCAACAATGGTCACATGCACATCTTTATCGTAGTTGCAGCACTGCATTGCCCATTTACCCGTATTGCCACCGATATCGACAATATGTTTTGGCTCATTGGCAAACACTTCTTTAAGCAGCAATGGGAAAGAACGATCCGAATAGAAGTGATCAAACTTAAACCAGCTCTGCTTAGCTTGCTCAGGTAATGTCGACAACCCTTGATAGATGGTTTCCCAATCGCCCAGCTCTTTCAATCCAGCAGGTTTGCCGTCTTTGATTGCTTCAGTCAGGTGCATCATCGCGGCATAACAAACGTCGGCCGTGAAATCCATGTTTGCTTGGGTCATGCCATCGTACAACAAGTAGAACCCGAGGTTGGCCAGTGAGTAGTTAGGTTTTTCCCACAAAACAATGTGCGCACTTATCGCCATGTCTAGCAGCACTTTGACACCATATTCTGACACGCCTGTTTTTTCGGCGATATCAATGGCGCTCATGCCTTTTGAACCAGCGCTATCGAGCGCCGCTAATATACCCAAATCTCTGAGCGTTCTCGCGGTATGGAAAACGATAGGGGCAAAAGATAATTTTTGAGCTTCTGTTTTTGCTTCAAAAGCATTAAAAGGATCATTATTTTGATTTAACACGAAAAAACCTAACTGCATTTAATAATTTTTATTGCTGAGACTGAGTGCCCAACAACGCAAGTGCTCGTTGAATATCAACATTTAAATTGTTTACCCAACGATTGTAATTGCGGTGAATTTTGCCATCACTTGCTTTGAGATTTACTGAGTTGAGATAAATAATTGAATAATATTTGTTGTTGTATGGAATTTTTACTTCAGCAGAGTGTGTACGAACGTGAATTTTCGCAATTAATACACCCGGACTAACTTCTTCAATCGTCCAACCACGGTTAGTTGCGGATTGCACAATCGCCATTTTTACTTGTTTATTTTGAAGATCATACGCAACTGGAGTATCCTCCACACTCAATACAGGTTGTACACGTCCACAACCGACAAGAAGCAAAGTTAATAATAATGAGATGTACAGCTTAAAGCGCGACATAAGAATTTCCTTTTTATTATGAATTCGGGTGAAGCCCAAATTGTATCGAGCTGTAAAATAAACAATTTAACCAAATATGCCAAACTCGAAGATCAAAATTTCGTTCAATATTGATGCGTGGACAGCGAATTCACTGGGTTTATCTCAACCTGATGAATGGAAAGAATGGGCTGCAAGCGGAAATTGGCCACAAGATGGCAAAGTAAATGTGGCGGATATTCCTGCAATGATGCGCAGAAGAATGAGTCCATTAAGTAAACTTGCAGTGCAAACGGCCATCGAATTATTAAAGCAACATCAGGTCGACTATCTGGTGTTTTCTAGCCGTCATGGCGAACTGCATCGCAGTGTCGCGCTGGTTGCAGACATCATCAGTGGCGAAGAAGCCTCTCCAATGGCGTTCTCTCAATCAGTGCACAATACCGCGGCAGGTTTAGCGACCATCGCAACCAAGCAGCCAATCCCTCTCACTTCGATTGCGGCATCGGAAAATACATTCCAAAGCGCGATATTAGAAGCGTGGCTATTTTTAGCAGACAATCCAGATAAGAAAGTTCTGCTTGTCGACTTTGATGAACCTTTACCTGAATCCTACGCCGAATTTGAACAGCAGCAATATCCGGGCTTTGGCTTAGGTTTGGTGCTATCAAACGGTGATGATTTTACGTTGCGCAGCAGCCACAGCGTAGAAACACAAGGCCACCTTTTGCCACAAGGCTTAGCGTTTTTGCAGCACTACTTGTCAGACAAAACTCAGTGGACCATCCATGCCCCACAGCAATCTTGGGAATGGCGCAAACAATGAATCGCTTAAATCAGTATTGGCGCGTGCTCGCCACGGGTTTCTGTTTTTCGGTATTTGGTTTGGGTGGTTTAGCGCTTAGCTTTATCGTAATTCCAACTATTCGTATCTTTGTCTCTGACCAAACCGAACGTGAATATAAAGTTCAAGGCGCGATTCAATATTCTTTCAACACATTCTGTAAATTAATGAAGTTCAGCGGGGCGATTGATTATGAAATTATTGGCGCAGACCTTCTTCAACAAGACCGAAATTGTTTAATTGTTGCCAATCATCCGAGTTTAATTGATTACGTTTTAATCGCCTCACAATTAAATCGCTGTGATTGTTTAGTAAAGTCGGCAATTTGGTCGAATCCTTTTATGAAGCATATTGTAAAAGCGGCCGGATATATTCCAAACGAAGCGCCAGATGATTTATTAGCACTTTGTGAAGAACGATTTAATAAAGGCAACGTGTTGCTTATATTTCCGGAAGGCACAAGAACAACACCAGGCATAAAACCTAAGTTGCAACGTGGCGCGGCGCAAATTGCAGTAAGAACAGAACGAGATTTAAGAGTCGTACATATTACGGTGACACCGAGCTTTCTCACAAAAGAGAAAAAATGGTATCAGGTGCCAACAACAAAGCCCTTTTTCAAAATTGAAGTTAAGGATAAAGTTGAGATTGAGCCCTTTATAAAGCAAACTACGTCACCAACGATAGCGGCTCGACGCTTACAACAGCACTTAGCTGACAACATTTTTCCAGAAAACTTTTATTGATAAGCAGGTCCCAGTGGAACAGTTACACAACGATATTAAGCAACTTATTATTAATGCTTTGAACCTTGAAGATTTAACCGTAGACGATATTGAAACGGATGCGCCACTTTTTGGTGATGGACTTGGCTTAGACTCTATCGACGCACTTGAGCTTGGATTAGCAATTAAAAAGCAATACAACATCGTCATCGATGCTGACGACTCAAATACGCGCGAACACTTTGCTTCTGTAGCAAACCTAGCGAAATACGTTTCTTCTCAAACTAATGAATAAGTTGTAGGTATATTCATGACTGATGTAAATAAAGATCAAGTATTTGAACAAGTTAAAGATGCGCTTGTTGAGCTGTTCGAAATCGACGCAGACGACATCCAACCTGACGCGCACTTATATCAAGATCTCGATCTAGATAGCATTGACGCGGTTGATTTGGTCGTGCACCTACAGAATGTCACTGGTAAAAAAATCAAACCTGCTGAATTTAGTACAGTAAGAACCGTTGACGATGTCGTTAACGCAGTCACTGAGCTATTGAAGGAAAGTTAATGCGCCAATTGCTGACTGGTCTGTCTGCAATTGTACTGTTTGCCTACCCCTTCGCCGTTTACTTCGGTATAGATAAATTTGGCTTGAACTTAGTTGGGGGCTTGTTAATTGCTGCGTTGCTTTTGCGTTTATTCGTCGCAAATAAGACCCCACTTAAAGAGTTTAAATTCCTAGCGCTCACCACGGGCGCAGTCGGTATTCTTCTTGTTGCGCTTGGCATGGTGTTTAAACAACACGGGTGGCTTAAGTTTTACCCTGTGGTTGTGAACGTATGCATGTTGTGCGTGTTCGCATTTAGTCTCAAACAGCCTCAATCGATCATTGAAAGGCTCGCGCGTTTACAAGAACCAGAACTACCGCCAAGCGGCGTTGCTTACACTCGCAAAGTGACGATGGTTTGGTGCGTTTTTTTTGTACTGAATGCCGCTTTTGCCCTCTATACCTGTTTCCTGCCAGTAAAAATATGGACGCTGTATAACGGTCTGATTAGCTACTTACTTGCTGGTAGCTTGTTCGCCGGAGAGTGGATCGTGCGTCAATTTGTTCGAAAGGAACACTAATCGTATGAATACAACGTATTCGAGCTTTACCTCACTGGCGACATTGCTTAGCACAAAGAGGTATGAGCAATCCCCTGTCTCTTACGATCGCGACACAGTTATCACTTGGGGTGATTTCCAGAAGCACGTCGCAACGCTTGCTCAGCAGTTAGAAACCCAGCCAACGCAAAACATTGCGTTGTGTTTTGGCAACAGCTACCTATTTGCCGTTGGCTTTTTTGCTTGTTGTCACGCAGGAAAATCCATTGTATTGCCTGGTAACTACCAACTAGAAGCACTCAAAGAACTCAGCGAGCACTACGATTTATTGTTGCATGATGCCGATGTCTCTGTTCCAGAACAGGTGAGTTCACTCCTAATAAAAGCTCAATCATCGGTAGACATCACCTTGATTCACGAGCAACAGGTAGACCAACCTTTTGTTTGGCGCGAATTGAATCTGGCAAAAATACCAGTAACGCTATTTACTTCTGGTTCAAGCGGCAAACCAAAAGCCATTGCAAAAACGCTGAAACAGCTCGATATCGAAGTTGCTATTCTAGACAACCTGTGGGGCGACACGGTTGCCAACACACGCGTTGAAAGCACCGTCTCTCATCAACACATTTACGGCTTGCTGTTTCGTGTATTGTGGCCTTTGTGCTCTGCACGTCCATTTTCAGCACACAACCTCGAATTCCCTGAGCAAATTGTCCATCACGCCGATGCTGACACCACGCTAGTAAGCAGCCCTGCGTTACTAAAACGACTCAGTGAAGAGCATAATCCGGTTGCGATTCGGTGCGTATTTTCTTCTGGTGGCCCCCTGCCAAACCAAGCCGCGCAACACAGCCAGCTGTTGTTTGGGTCACTTCCTATTGAAGTTTTTGGCAGCACAGAAACCGGCGGCATCGCTTACCGTCAGCAGCACGTAGCCTGCACTCCTTGGACGTTATTCCCTGGTGTTGAAGCCGAGCTTAACCATGAACATTGTTTAAAGCTCCGCTCGCCACACATTGATGAAAACACTTGGTACCAAACTGCGGATGAATGCTATTTCCATGATAGTATTTCTTTTGAATTGCGTGGACGCACTGACCGAATCGTCAAAGTCGAAGAAAAGCGTATTTCCCTTGTCGAAGTGGAAAAACGTTTAGAGCAATTGCCGTGGGTTCAAGAAAGCGTGGTGATCCCAATGGAAGAATCTGGTCGCCTCACGTTAGTCTCGATCATCGTACTTAACGATAAAGGCAGCGATGTGCTTAATGAACTTGGTAAAGGCAAATTTTGGCTTGAGCTTCGCAAGGCTCTGCGCAATTGGCTAGAGCCGATCGCTATCCCGAGAAAATTCAGAGTGGTCGACGAAATTCCATTGAACAGCCAAGGCAAACGCCAAGTTGCTGAAATTGAAAAACTATTCCAATAAAGCTAGTAACATGGAAAAAAGAAAACCAACTATTCAGAATATTGAAGTGAGCGACCACACCGCGGAGCTATCGCTGCGTGTGGATGCTGACATCTTAGATTTCCAAGGTCATTTCAGTCACTTTCCTCTTTTACCCGGCGTCACTCAAATTGACTGGGCGTTGTTCTACGCCGTTCAATATTTGAACACTCCCAAGGTATTTAAAGGAATGGAAGTCATCAAATTTCAAGAGCCGATTCTGCCAAACGCCGACGTTTGTCTCTCACTCTCTTGGGACAATGAGCGCGAGAAATTGACCTTTAAGTACACATCGAAAAACGGTGAAACCTTGGTGACTCACTCTTCAGGCAAAATGAAACTGGGTGAGTCACGTGAGTGATTACCGTCCCTGCTTTTTAATTCCTTGCTACAACCACGGCAGCACAATTGCAGACGTAGTTGCGTCGTTATCCGCTTTCGATTTGCCAGTGCTGGTCGTGGACGACGGCAGCAATGAAGACACCAAACAAGCGCTTTCAGCATTGAGTGAGCAAGGGCTGATAAAACTGATTAGTCTGAGTGAAAACCAAGGCAAAGGTGGCGCGGTGATGGCTGGCCTACATCAAGCTCACCAGCTTGGTTTTACGCACACCATTCAAATCGACGCAGACGGTCAACACGACCTAGAAGCACTACCCAAATTGCTCAGCGCCAGCGAAACAAAACCAGATAACCTGATTTCTGGTCAACCGATATATGACGAGAGCGTACCTAAAGCCCGTCTGTATGGTCGCTACGCTACGCACATTTGGGTGTGGATAGAAACCTTGTCACTGTCTATCAAAGACAGCATGTGCGGTTTCCGCGCCTACCCAGTGGCGAAAACGGTCGCCGTGTTGAACAAGTACAACATCGGCAAACGCATGGATTTTGATATCGAAGTTCTGGTGCGAATGTACTGGGAAGGCGTCGATATTGATTTTGTTCCAACGCGCGTGATCTACCCTGAAGGTGGCATTTCCCACTTCGACGCATTGTGGGATAACGTCAAGATAAGCTGGATGCACACTCGCCTATTTTTTGGCATGTTGCCGCGCATTCCTTCACTACTCGCCAGAAAGCGCCGTCATACAGACGACAGCAATGCCCACTGGTCGAAACGAAAAGAACAAGGCACGATTTTAGGCATCAAAACCTTGCTCGCGGTTTACCGCTTGTTCGGCAGAAAAGCGTTCGACCTGATTTTAAAGCTAGTCATGCGCTACTACCACTTCACGGGTAAATCTGCCCGCGAAGCGTCTGAGATTTACCTGAACAACTTACAGCACTACGCAGCGCAGCAGAACATCGCACTGCCAAAACAGTTGGACAGCTATCATCATCTGCTTTCTTTTGGGCAAACCATGCTCGACAAACTGGCAGCATGGCAAGGTGACTTTAACGTCGATAACCTAACCATTCACGGCCAACATCATTTCGAAGAGATGGCGCAAAAAAAACAAGGCGTGCTCATTTTAGGCTCGCACCTTGGCAATATCGAACTCTGCCGCGCGCTTGGTCGTCGACACTCTCATGTCAAAATTAATGCCTTGGTATTTACCCAACACGCTGAACAATTTAATGCGGTAATGAAGGCGGTAAACCCAAATTCGGAACTGAATCTGATTCAAGTCAGCTCAATGGGCCCAGACACCGCGATTCTACTTCAACAAAAAATCGAGCAAGGCGAATGGGTGGTGATCGTTGGCGATCGCACTTCCACCAGCAAAGAAAATCGTGTCGTTTGGGCAGATTTTCTTGGTAAACCTGCACCATTCCCGCAAGGCCCATTCATGCTAGCCTCGGTATTAAAAGCGCCGGTTTACCTACTCTTCGGCCTACGCGACGACGAAGCAAACACTCCGCATTTTAATGTGTACTTTGAACACTTTAGTGACCAAATCACGCTACCGCGCAAGGAGCGTCAGCAGGCACTAGAACACGTTGTTCAACAGTACGCACACAGATTAGAACACCACACACTGCAAGCGCCGTTACAGTGGTACAACTTTTTTAACTTCTGGACTTTAAGTAATCAGCCACATGACAAACAACAATAATCACAACATCACTTTTGGTGCCCAATCTTTAACCATCGAAGATGTCGTTGCCATTGCTCAAGGTGCAAAGGCAAACATGAACACCTCGCCAGAATTTACCGCGAAAATTGATCGTGGCGTGGCGTTTCTGGAACGATTACTGAAAGAAGAAGGCGTTATTTACGGCGTGACTACGGGCTACGGCGATTCATGTACTGTGGCGATTCCACCCGCTCTTGTGGATGAACTTCCGTTGCACCTTACGCGCTTCCATGGCTGTGGCTTAGGTCAAATCCTTTCTCATGAGCAAGCTCGCGCGGTGCTGGCAACCCGTTTATGTTCATTGTCGCAAGGCGTATCTGGCGTGTCTCACGATCTGTTGAACCAAATCGTTACGCTTATCAATCACGATATTGCGCCGCGTATTCCACAAGAAGGCTCGGTGGGCGCAAGCGGCGATTTAACGCCTCTGTCTTACCTAGCGGCGACCTTAATTGGCGAGCGTGAAGTGCTTTACAAAGGTGATGTGCGACCAACACAAGAAGTGTTTGCAGAGCTGGGCATAGAGCCAATTCGCCTAAAACCAAAAGAAGGTTTGGCGTTAATGAACGGTACATCCGTGATGACTGCCCTCGCCTGTCTTGCCTACAAACGCGCAGAATATCTAGCGCAGCTTTGCACCAAGATTACCGCGATGGTCTCTGTGGGTATGCAAGGTAATGACTTCCACTTTGATGAAGCGTTGTTTGCGGTAAAACCTCACCCTGGTCAACAGCAAGTTGCGGCTTGGCTGCGTGATGATCTCAATGCTGAACGTCCGCCACGCAATAGCGACCGACTGCAAGATCGTTACTCGCTGCGTTGTGCGCCACACGTGATTGGCATGGTGCAAGACTCACTGCCTTGGCTACGTCAATTGATTGAGAATGAACTAAATAGTGCCAACGACAATCCAATCATCGATGGCGACAACGAGCGCGTTCTGCACGGCGGTCACTTCTACGGTGGTCATATAGCAATGGCGATGGATACGTTGAAAGTGAACATTGCCAACTTAGCTGATTTGCTGGACCGTCAGATGGCGCAACTGATGGATTACAAGTTCAATAACGGCCTGCCGTTTAACTTAACCGGTGCAGAAGGCGAGCGTAAACCGATCAACCACGGCTTTAAAGCGGTTCAGATTGGTATCTCAGCTTGGACGGCAGAAGCGTTGAAAAACACCATGCCAGCGAGCGTTTTTTCTCGCTCAACCGAGTGTCACAACCAAGACAAAGTGAGCATGGGCACCATTGCGGCTCGTGATTGCTTACGCGTACTTGAGTTAACAGAGCAAGTTGCTGCGGCTTCACTCCTAGCAAGCGTTCAAGCGGTTGAGATTCGTCGCCGTCATAACGAATTGGACGAACACCACATGAGTCAGAGTTTGCGAGTAATTCGTGACGCCGTACTGAGCGAGTTTGAATTTGTGATTGAAGATCGCCCGTTAGAACAAGATTTACGTCATTTCATTGAACGCATTCAGCAACGTCATTGGCCACTCTACGCGGAGGTATAATGCAAGAGCAGGTTCTCTACCCATTAGAAGCGGAGGTGACTATGGTCACCTCATTCCAAGATGCTGACCCGATGGGCGTGATTTATCACGGCAACTTCTTTCGATATTTTGAAGAAGCGCGTCGTGTGCTGATGGAGAAGATCCAATACAGCTATCGCGATATGCAAGACTCTGGGTACATGTGGCCGATCATCGACACGCGCGTTAAATACGTGAAGGCGATTCCGTTTAATCACACCATTCGTATTACCGCGCAACTCACGGAGTGGGAAAACCGCTTACGTGTGGATTACGTGATTTACGACGCCGAAACGAATCAACGTATGTGCAAAGCGCATACAACGCAAGTCGCCGTATCCATTGAAAAGCAAGAGATGTGCTTTGTTTCTCCAGCAGTCTTTTTAGATAAAGTAGAGCGATGGCACAACCATGGGAGCCTGAACTAATGCAAAAGTGGTTACTCTCTTTTTTGCTAATATTTTCTGTTTCAGCACTGGCAACACCGACAGTAAATGTAACGGATTTGGCATCGCTTCAACAGCAGTTGTCTCAGCATGAAATCGTACGCGGAGATTTTACGCAGCAGCGTCATCTGGAAATGTTTAGTCAACCTTTAACCTCTAAAGGTCAGTTCACACTGAGCAAAACACATGGCTTGTTGTGGCAACAAACAGAACCTTTCGCAGTCAATTTGGTATTGACGGAAAACAAACTTCGTCAGACTTTTGCCGACCAAGCACCGAAAACGATCTCTGCAGAAGAAAACCCAATGGCGTTCTACTTTAGCCATGTATTTTTATCCGTGTTCCACGGGGATACTTCTGCACTGCAAGAACAATTCACACTCGATTTTTCAGTTGAGAACAATCAGTGGCAGCTCGTTTTAGTGCCAAAACAGTCGCCATTAAATGCGGTGTTTCAATCCATCACTCTTTCCGGTAAAACGCACATTGATCGCCTAACCTTGCAAGAGCTGCGTGGCGATAAGACCGAAATCACGTTTACGAACCAGACCTCTCTACCTCAGGAACTCACGGATGTCGAAGACGCTCAATTCCGTTTCTAAACTCAGTCTCGGCACTCACACCTTTGCTATTGTTTGGCTCAATCTCGTTGTTTTAGCGGGCGCGTTGCTACTCAAACAATGGGTTTGGAGTGCAGAATCTCCGATTGAGACCAACATTTTAAAACTGTTGCCGAAGAACCAACAAAACCCGGTGGCTGAGCAAGCCTTTGAGTCGGTCTCGGCAAGTATGAGCGACAAAGTCATTTTCGTGATCACAGCGCCGGACAAAAATGCCCTTTTTGCAGCGGCTGCAGAGTTTGATAAGGGGTTACGCCAAAGTAATCATTTTCGCGATGTGGTAGGAAAAATCTCACCTCAAGAACAGCAAGCTTGGGCGAGTTACTACTTTAAGCACCGCTTCCAATTGCTGACGCCTGAACAACGAGAGCGTTTAAGCCAAAATCCAGAACAGCAAGTGCAGCATGTGATTCAGTCTCTGTACAACCCGTTTTCTGGGGTGACTGGGCAAGAGTTACAAAATGACCCGTTCTTGCTATTTCGTGATTATTTGAGCCAAGTTACCCAGCAATCGTCCTCTTTCCGATTGGATAACGGCTATCTGTCCGTCGAAAAAGACGATGCTCAATACTTGCTTATTACTGCTGAGCTAAAAGACTCGCCTTATAGCCTAACTGGGCAGCTTGCAGTCCCTGATATTCAATCGCTAGAACAAAGCGTCGCGCAGAAATATGGAGCTGAAGTCTCACATACTGGCGTTCTATTTTACGCCGACTTTGGTACGCAAAGTGCCAAATCGGAGATCAGTACCATCGGTGTGTTCTCTCTGCTCGGTATCATTGCATTGTTCGTGTTGGTCTTTCGTAGTGTGATGCCACTGTCTCTGGCACTGCTTTCCATCACCATTGGTTTGCTCGTTGCGCTGTCCGTTACGACGTGGATTTTTGGAAAAGTCCATCTGTTCAGCTTAGTGTTTGGCGCAAGTTTAATCGGTGTGTCTATCGACTACGCATTCCACTACCTAACGGAACGTCTTGCGGCGGGAAATGAATGGGATAGCGAGCAAGGGTTAAAGCATATTTTCATCGCTATCACACTTGGCTTAATCACCAGTTTGATCGGCTATTTGGGCATGTTAGTGGCACCGTTTCCTGGTTTGCAGCAGCTTGCGCTGTTTTCATCCATTGGTCTGATTGCCGCTTACATCACCGTGGTGGCTTGGTATCCGATACTGGCTCGTAACCCATCGCGCACCATTTCGACTTTACCGGGACAATCACTGTTGGCGAAATGGTTAACGCTTTGGAATCAACCTCGAATTAAAGTCGGATTACCGATGTTATGTGTGGTTGCGAGTGGCTTTTTCTTGCTGCAATTGAACTACGATGACGACATTCGTCTGCTGCAAACGATGCCGAAAGATCTCAAGCAGCAAGAAACCTTGATTACGACGCTCAGTGGCATGCAATCTTCGCAGCAAATGTTGGTCGTTACCGCCGACTATGACGAAAACCTAATGAAAAAACTGGAGTCTTTGACGCCAACATTAGAAGCGTGGAAAGCGGACAGCACCATCGAAAGCTACCAGAGTCTGAGCCGCTACTTGAGCTCAGTGGAGCGTCAGCAACAAGACTATCAATTGATTCGCGATCTTTACGCGACACAATCCAGCCCACTTGCATCCGGACTGCGCTTAAATAAAAAGCCGAAAATGGACGCCGACTTTATCCCTGTCACGGTTGATCAGTACTTGCAAAACCCAGTATCAGCGCCTGTGCGTTTTCTCCATTTGGGTAAAATTAAAGGAAAATCGGCAACGGTAGTGGTGTTAAACCAATTGCAAGACTCCGCCGTTGTTAAGTCTTTTGCCAAATCGCTGCCTGACGTTGTCTACCTAAACAAAGCAGAAGAAATTTCCGCCCTATTTGGTGAATACCGAATCAAAATCATGGAGCTGTTGGCAGCCGCCAGTACTATGATCTTTCTGGTGTTAATCAAGCGGTACGGTCTGCAACACAGTTGGCGAGTTTTACTGCCATCATTGATTGCTTGTGCGTGCGGTCTGGCAACTGCTGTCGCGATGGGAACAACATTAAACCTGTTCAACTTGCTTGGCTTGGTGCTCATTCTTGGTATCGGAATCGATTACACTCTTTTCTTTGCCGAGAAAGCGCGCAGCGTGAGCACACTATTGGCGATCACCCTTTCGGCAATAACCACTGTGCTGTCATTTGGGTTGCTGTCACTAAGCCAAACTCACGCGATTCACAGTTTCGGCATTACGGTGTTAAGTGGTATTTTTGTTGCTTGGCTGCTCTCTCCGATTGCGATTAAAACAGAGGAAACGACGTCATGATTTTTAACCATGCTTTTCGCTGCGCGACGTTAATCGTACTGAGTCTGTTTTTAAGTGCATGCAGCTTGGTACCTCACCAATCGACACCTCAAGTCGATATTGCTGAGAACACCCAAGTTAACTTACCGACTCCAGCCAGCTTGGGCTATCAGTTGACGGCCAGCCAATTGATTACGGCCTCTTGGGTAATTGACGGCAAACCCACATCTGAGCAACTTCCGGTGCAACTGCAAGTGACTAGCAACGAAGTGGTACTGGCAGGCTTCTCATCTTGGGGGACGCGAGTGCTCTCGTTGTCTTACGATGGAGAACAAATCCAAACCGAAGTACTCAACGGTTTGCAAGGTACGCTACCGCAGCCAGAACAGGTATTATTTAACCTGATGATCACGCTCTGGCCGAGTTCCGCTTGGGAAGGATCGTTAAATGAGGTAAGGTGGCAAATGATTGATAAAAATAATTCTCGCGCCATCTTTGATAGCGACGGTGAAAAGATCATTGAGATTCAATACAGTTCTTCTAACAAATTAGAGGGTAAGATTGATTTTCACCACCTCAAGCATCAGTTTTCAATTTCTATTCAGACACTGCAACATCAGATTAACTAAGAACAATTTAGAACAACAATATGCCTAATCGCTCTCCTCAACCTTTGTATATTCAGGCCTGTGGTTTCCACTCCGCAATGGGACAAGATGACGCCATCATCCACCAGTGTTTATCGGGAGCGAAACCATCCAACATGGTGGTTGACCAAGACATTTTGAATTCAGGCCGACAAACAGTAATCGGTCGAATTGCACAGCCGTTACTGCAATTACCATCAGCTTTCAGCCGGTTTGATACGAGAAACAACCGCCTCGCACTTTCGGCTTTGCAGCAAATCGAAAGCGACGTGTATAACGCCATTGCTGAATATGGTCGTGACCGTATCGCAGTCGTGATCGGCACCAGCACATCTGGCATTTCAGATGGCGAAATCGCGTTTGGAGAGAAGCTGGCAAACGGCGAGTTTCCTGCCGACTACCATTACACCAAACAAGAGCTTGGCAACTGCAGCGATTTTATTGCCGCCTACTTTGATTTGAGCGGCCCACATTACTCAGTTTCAACCGCCTGTTCTTCTAGTGGTCGTGTCTTTTTAACCGCGCAACGCCTGATTCGCTCGGGCATTGTTGATGCCGTCATTGTGGGTGGCGTGGATACCATTTGTCGCCTAACGCTAAACGGCTTTAACGGTTTAGAAGCCCTATCCGATACTCTTTGTAAACCGTTTGACCAACATCGTAACGGCATCAATATCGGCGAAGCCGCAGCATTAATGTTGCTAAGCAAAACACCCGCGCCTGTTGCCCTTCTCGGAGTTGGCGATAGCTCAGACGCGCACCACATTTCCGCACCACATCCAGAAGGGGTAGGCGCAGAAGAAGCGATGAAAAAAGCGTTGGCCAATGCAGGACTAACAGCACAAGACATTGGTTACATCAACGCGCATGGCACAGCAACGCCGTTAAACGATGCGATGGAAAGCAAAGCCATTCACCGCTGCTTTGGTGACTCCGTTCCTATTAGCTCGACAAAGCCACTTACCGGACACACATTAGGCGCAGCAAGTGCAACGGAAGCCGCTATCGCTTGGCATATTCTCAAGTACAACCTTGACTTGCCAATGCAACACTGCGAAACCAAGGCAGACGATATCCATATATCGTTAGTTGAGACGCCAACCAAACTTGGCAACAAAGCGATTCTCAGCAACTCTTTTGCTTTTGGTGGCAACAATATTAGTCTTATTTTTGGTTACGCTCATGACTAAACTTCCTCCCATCGAACAACTTTTGCCACACGACAAACCAATGATCTTGGTTGATCGTGCTATAGATGTTCAACAAGATACGATTCATTGTCAGGTTGATATCGCAGAACACAACCCGTTCTTCGACTTGGCATCACACACCGTGCCAGCTTACGTTGGCATTGAGTTTATGGCGCAATCTGTCGCGGCGTGGTCTGGTTACCACGCATTAATGAAAGAACAAGCGCCACCGATTGGCTTTTTACTTGGTAGCCGTCGATACACGTCTGAATGCGATGCGTTTTCTCGCGGACAAATGCTCGATGTATATGCCGAAAAAGTCATGGAAGATAACGGTATGGCGGTATTTTCTGCCCGTATTGAGCTACAAGGAACTGTTGTAGCGACTTGCCAATTGAACGTTTACGTTCCATCAGAAGAAAAATTACAAGAAATGAAAATCAGGAGTCAACAATGACCCGACAAGTCCTCGTTACAGGTGCAAGCAAAGGCATCGGTAAAGCCATTGCCGTTCAGTTAGCCAAAGATGGTTTCCAAATCATTGTCCATTACATGGGCGATCAACAAGGCGCGCAAGATACCCTAGACACCATCGAACAGCATGGGGGTAACGGTCGTCTTATCCAATTCGACATCAGTGACCGCGCAGATTGCCGAGAGAAACTAGAAGCCGATATCGCCGAACACGGTGCTTACTATGGCGTCGTGAACAACGCTGGCATCACAAAAGATACCGCTTTCCCTGCGATGACAGAAGAAGAATGGGATGGCGTGATTCATACCAACCTAGATAGCTTCTACAACGTTCTTCACCCTTGTGTTATGCCTATGGTGCAAAAGCGCAAAGGCGGTCGAATTGTTACCCTTGCATCAGTATCTGGCCTGATGGGTAACCGTGGTCAAACCAACTACAGCGCAGCAAAAGCGGGCGTAATTGGTGCGACAAAATCACTCGCACTTGAACTGGCAAAACGCAAAATCACCGTTAACTGCGTTGCACCGGGACTTATCGACACAGGCATGGTAGACGAACACGTAAAAGAACACGCGATGCCGCAAATTCCTTTACGCCGCATGGGAGAACCAGAAGAAGTCGCTGGTTTAGTCAGTTACCTTATGTCCGACATCGCAGGCTATGTAACTCGCCAAGTCATTTCGGTAAACGGAGGCCTAGTATGAACCGTCGAGTCGTTGTAACCGGAATGTCGGGCGTGACTGCGTTTGGTAACGATTGGCAATCTGTCGAGCCAAAACTGCGGGACTGCCAGAACGCGACGCAATACATGCCTTCTTACGAACAGTATGATGGTTTGAACACCAAGCTCGCGGCACCAATTTTAGATTTTGAACTGCCAAAGCACTACAAGCGCAAGCAAGTACGCGGCATGGGGCGTGTTTCTAAATTGGCGACCGTCGCAACAGAAAACGCACTGAGCCAAGCAGGTTTGATTGGTAACGACGTACTCACCAATGGCCAAACGGGTATCGCATACGGCTCATCAACAGGCAGTACTGACGCAATCGGCGCATTTGGTGTCATGCTGAATGAGAAAACCACTAAAGCGATCACCGCAACGACTTACGTGCAGATGATGCCGCATACGACGGCAGTGAACGTTGGTCTATTTTTCGGTTTGAAAGGCCGAGTGATCCCAACCAGTAGTGCATGTACCTCCGGCAGCCAAGCAATCGGCTACGCCTACGAAGCGATCAAACACAGCTACCAAACGGTCATGGTTGCTGGTGGCGCTGAAGAATTGTGCCCAACGGAATCCGCTGTCTTCGATACCCTTTTTGCCACCAGTCTGAAGAATGAAGACCCGAAAAGCACACCAAGACCTTATGACTCCGATCGCGATGGTTTGGTGATTGGTGAAGGTGCGGGAACGCTGGTTCTGGAAGAGTACGAACACGCCGTCGCTCGTGGCGCGAAAATCTATGCAGAAATCATCGGTTTTGCCAGCAACTGTGATGCCGCACACGTCACTCAACCACAGATGGAAACCATGCAAATCTGTATGGAAATGGCTTTGCAAAACGCGGGCATTCCTGCTGAGAAGATCGACTATGTATCTGCTCACGGCACTGCCACCGACCGCGGTGATATTGCAGAAAGCAACGCAACAGCGAATGCTCTGGGCAAAGTGCCAATCAGCTCACTCAAGAGTTACTTTGGCCACACACTAGGCGCGTGTGGCGCGATTGAAGCGTGGCTAGGTTTAGAAATGATGCACACGGGTTGGTTCAACCCAACGCTCAACCTAGAAAACCTCGACGAGCAATGTGGCGATTTAGACTACATTGCCGGACAAGGCCGAGAGCTGGACGTGAAATATTTGATGAGTAACAACTTCGCCTTTGGCGGCATCAACACCTCCATCATCTTTAAAAAGATGTAATGCCCTTAGTAAATGCAAAAGCGCTGGTTAACCAGCGCTTTTTTGTTAGTTACCATTTATCACGAGGTAATAGCAAACGAGATATTACCATTCCGCGATACACAGGCGACTTTTAACACCACGAATTTGTAATCCCATCGCTTCAAAGACATGCTCAAAATCTAGGCAAGATGCTGGCACATTAGGTAGCGACAATGAAGCCTCGGTAAAAAATGTCCGACTCAAACTATCCGTCTCTCCCCAAGCTAGCTGCCACCAATCCAAAATTCGCGGCTTAGATGCGTTTAATCGATAGCTAGCAGGAATACGATCACGTTTGTTCAGGTTTTCAGCCTTAGAAGTTGGTAGCAAGTTCCACTTATCATTGTTAGGCCAATAAGCAAAAGGCAAACAGTGATCAACGTGATACTCATTTCGTAATTTGCTTCCACTCCATACACTGACAATGTCGGAGTGGCTGAGCTTCAACTGTTCAATTCTCTTTCGCACCACTCGCGTATCATGGTCTTTATCAATCCAGACCAAACAATCGTGATACGTTTGCAGTGGAATACCCCGCTCTTGATTAGACCGAAATCGTTGCATTTCCATAATCCACTGGTTGACCACCAGCGGCTCAATCCAAGAGTTATACAATCGAAAACAATCCCAAAGGCTTTCATCCAACACAAACAGCCCATAGCTTTCGAGAAACTCACTATCCACAACAATTGAGCCTTTATTAGGCTTTTTAGCTGAACGAATCATTTCAAAATAAGGGTTTGATTTATCGCCCTGATAGGTAAAGGCGACGGGGCCATCTTTTAAGGTTTTTAAGCTATCTTTTATTGCTTTATCCAGCGCCACTGCGTCTTCGCCAAAAAATGTCGCGCCTATAGCAAGATCATCAGGGCTTAAATGGGAAAGTCTGCCCCAACCTTCCGGCTTGATAAATCCTAGTCCTTTAGACGAGTTCGAGTTCTGCTGGATGTTCTCTTTATCGATTAAACGCTTAAATTGACGAATCCAATATAAGCCGACTAATCCTAATGGGATGGCAACTTTACCGTCACTACGATCAACCACTGCACCAGAATGAGCATCTGCAATTCGTAGTAAAGTACGCAGTAGTGCGAGTTTATAGGTAGCCGATTTGGAATCATTCACGATAATGTGACGAACCTTATTCAGATCACCAGAACCATCATCAGGCAAAGACATAACTACAGTTTGCCAAGATACACCTGTTCGCTGTAACTGGTCATCATCGAGAGATACGTTTCTCACCATTAACGCGCTATTCTTTGCAAACTTTTCAAGCTCTTCAACCGATACCGGATAAGCTTTACGACCGTCAGAAAAGTCACCGTGACGAAGGCTAATCACCAATCGACCATTGGGCGCTAGCAAATTCGCAAGTTTGCGAAATGCGCGTTCACGGTACGTAGGCGCAAGATGCATCCATACCGCACTAACAAGAATTAAATCGAAGCGAAAGTCAAGATTAATGACTTTCTCAAGCTTAGGTAACCCATCTTCAAGCCAAGTAACTGAATCACCACAGTAAGACTTACCAAATCTCAAAAGCGCTTGAGCAGGTTCAATCGCAATAACTTCACACCCATGTTCAGCCATCCATTTAGCGTCTCGACCAGAGCCAGCCCCAACATCTAAGACGCGATCTCTGGCTTGAGGCCAGAAAGCTCTCCAGCTCGCGTGGACATCCTCAAACTTGAGCGAAGTGTATTGCTCCGCTAAACAATCTGCGTGTTGTTCATAAAATCTAGACGTGGAAGGCATAAAGATAAACAGGAAAGCAACTAATATGAGCTCATGTTAATTGCTAGAGATTGCAATAGCTATAATCTCAGTCAAAAGTTGTAGGTGACGTAGCGATTAATATCGAATGTTCTAAAACGCAAAAGCCCCGACAACTCAAAGAGTTATCGGGGCTTTTTATAATAAATGGCACGCCCTATTGGATTCGAACCAATGACCACATCCTTAGAAGGGACGTGCTCTATCCAGCTGAGCTAAGGGCGCGCTACAGGGACAGGATTATACGAGTTCAAACGGGTAAATCAACGGGTTTTCATAACATTCTGATCTGAATGCCTAAAAAAAGTCCATTAAAACGTTTAATGTTCAAAAACACCACAAGGCAAACGTTTGCGTATGGATGTTAATTAGAATTTCTGCGACAATGCGCCGCAGATAATTTGCCTTCTTAATTTATAAGGAAAGTCATGACTGCTCAAAATATAGACGGAACTCTCATTTCCCAAACTGTTCGATCCGAAGTTGCAGCACGTGTTAAAGCTCGCGTCGCAGCAGGTTTACGCGCTCCTGGCCTAGCAGTTGTTCTGGTTGGTGAAGACCCAGCATCTCAAGTTTACGTGGGCAGCAAACGCCGCGCTTGTGAAGAAGTTGGCTTTGTATCCAAGTCGTTTGACCTTCCGGCTTCAACATCTGAAGAGGAGCTGCTTGCTCTTATTGATGAGTTGAACAACGACAACGAAATTGACGGCATTTTAGTTCAGTTGCCACTTCCTGCTGGTATTGATACCACACACGTTCTAGAGCGTATTCATCCAGAAAAAGACGTGGATGGCTTCCACCCTTACAACGTTGGTCGTCTTGCGCAACGTATTCCTAAGCTTCGCTCTTGTACGCCTAAAGGCATCATTACCCTACTCGACCGTTACAACATCGAGCTTCGTGGTAAACATGCGGTTGTGGTTGGCGCATCAAACATTGTTGGTCGTCCAATGACACTTGAGCTGCTGCTTGCTGGTTGTACAACAACGACATGCCACCGCTTTACCAAAGATCTAGAAAGCCACGTACGTCAAGCTGACGTTGTTGTGGTCGCGGTAGGTAAGCCAAACTTCATCCCTGGCGAGTGGATTAAAAAAGGCGCAGTGGTTGTCGATGTAGGCATTAACCGTCTTGATTCAGGCAAGCTAGTGGGCGATGTGGAATACGACAAAGCACGCGAAAGCGCGAGCTTCATTACTCCGGTTCCTGGTGGTGTTGGCCCAATGACCGTAGCAAGCTTGATTGAGAACACGATGTTGGCTTGCGAGCAGTTCCATACTGAACAATAACATCAATATTGAGATACGAAAAAGGCTCCGCAAGGAGCCTTTTTGCTAATTTTAGATATCTATTTCAATTACAGACTTAAAATCACACCCGCAATAGAAGCACTCATTAAGTTCGCCATAACGCCGGCAATAATCGCGCGGAAACCATGCTTAGAAACAAATGCACGCTTCTCTGGAACCAAAGAACCCAATCCGCCGATCAGCATTGCCATACTAGAGATGTTTGCAAAACCACACAGTGCGAAAGTCACGATAGCTTGAGAGTGAGCACTTAGCTGAGATTTCACTTCTGCTAGTTGGATGAAAGCAACAAACTCGTTCACCACGATCTTGTTACCGATAAGCGAGCCCGCCGTAATCGCCTCTTCCCATGGCACACCTAACAACCATGCGACAGGTGCAAATACGTAGCCTAAGATAAGCTCAAAGCTTAGTGGCGTACCAATAAGGTCTCCAACCCAACCTAGCATGCCGTTCAGCAACGCGATTACGCTGATGAACGCTAACAACGTACCACCTACAGACACAGCAATACGAACACCCGCCATTGCGCCATCGGCTAACGCTTCAACCACGTTAGTTGCGCGTGGAATTTCCACTTGGCTAATGTCGATATCTGGTGCTTTGTTCACATCTTCTGGCATGAGAATTTTTGCCATCAACAAGCCTGCGGGCGCAGACATAAAGGCAGCAGCGATAAGGTAGTTAAGATCAACACCCAACGAGGCATAACCTACCAACGTACCACCAGCTACTGATGCCAAACCACCTGTCATTACCGCAAAGAACTGCGAATCGGTCATGTGTTTTAGGTAGGGTTTCACCATTAGTGGCGCTTCGATAGTGCCGACAAAAATGTTTGCCGTTGCAGACAAAGACTCAGCACGACCAATGCCAAGAAGCTTTTGAATACCACCACCAATGAAGTTGATAACTTTTGGCATCACACCAATGTGATAAAGACCGGAGATAAGAGAGGAGAAGAAAACGATGATACCCAGTACATTGATCGCAAAGGTGAAGCCCCCTGTCGCCAAATTACCGAATAAAAACGCGATGCCTTCTTGACCGTAGTTGATCAAATTCGACACGACGCTGCTTACTGAATTCAGCGCATCTCGTCCTGCTGGTACATATAAAACCAACAATGCAAACAGCACCTGTAAAGCAAACGCAAACGCCACTGTTCTCAGCTTTATATTTTTTCTATTTGTAGAAAGTAGCCATGCTACGAATAGTATGGCTACGATACCAATAATTGAGTTCATAAAATGAATCCGACAGAAGGGGGATATGGAAGGCACCGGATTGTATAGCGGACTCAAAATGGCGCAAGTTGAGGATGTTAACAGTGTGAAAAGTTCAAGCGAGCAATAATTGACCACACAAATAACTAATTGAATTTATTATAGATAAACGTTTGCTTGTTTTTATTGTTTCCATATGGAAAAGATGTTTCTAGATTTGGAAAAATTTTGTGAGACAAATCACCTTATACAACCACTGAATAGTCGAAAAATGTTTTGCTTAGAGAAAATCGACTAGAAACACCTCTTGAACGTTATTAATGAATCTACTTGGGAATAGAGATGTAAGGTGCGAGGCGCTGATCCCAGTGACACGGGTTGCCAATTTTCTGTTTAATAAAGTTGATAACGGCTGATATTTTTTTCGGCATGTGCTGACGACTCGGGTACACCGCATAAAATGGCATCGACTGGCTCGCTTTCCAGTCTGGCAATAGTTGAATCAACTTACCCGTTCTGAACTCATCACCAAGCAAATACGTAGCGAGATACGCAATCCCCCATCCAGCAATCGCGGCGTCGCGGACAGCTTCTGCTAAATCGACAGAGTAGTTGCCGGAGACTTTGACGTTTAGCTCTTGTTGTCCCTTGGTAAATGCCCATCCTGTGTAATCACGCTCCCAACTGCGATAGATCAAGCAGTTGTGCAAAGACAAGTCGTTCGGCTCAGTCGGAGTATCATACTTAAGCAAATAATCTGGCGATGCTGCCACCACAAACTGGCAGTCTGTCAAACGCTGCGCAATGTAGCCCTCTGGTAGGTGCTCATTGTTTGTTACCCACAGATCGAGCCCTTCCGCCAGCATATCGACCTTGTAGTCAAACAAATGCACTTCCACTTGAAGCTGTGGATACAACTCACGCAGCTCTTGAATCGCAGGAATGATGTGCAGCGTTCCAAATGATTGAGATAACCCGAGGCGAACCAGCCCAGCCACTTCATCCCTTTGGCTTTCCATTTCTAACGTCGCACTACTCACCGCCTGCACCACTTGTTCACAATGATGATAAAACGTTTTTCCCGCTTCGGTAGGCGTAAAACTACGCGTGGTGCGTTGAACAAGCTTGATACCAAGAGATTCCTCTAACTGACTAAGCTGTTTGCTGACGTGAGATACTGACACTCCAAGGCTTTTCGCCGCCGCAGTAAAGTTTTTATGTTTGATCAATGCAGAAAAGATCACCATTTGCGCAGCACGTTCAGATAACACGCAGTACCTCGATAAGAATGTGGGAAAAACAAAGGGCTCCGAAGAGCCCTTATAAAACAGTATTTACTAACGAACTAGAATGAAATGCGATCAGCAAGATGGCTGACGGCAAGCGCGAAGTAGTAAGAGCGGTTCCACTTCATCAGTACGTTATAGTTATTGTAAACCAGATAAGTACGACCGTTTTCATCGTCAGGCATGATAAGCCATGCTTGGATATCTTCATTCAGTTTAGGTAATGGACTGCCATCGTACTTCGTGATGCCAAGTTTACTCCACTCCTGAAGATATTTGCCTTTTTCTGCCCCGCGTCCTTCTAGGCTACGATCAATCCCTTTCGGCACTTTCACTTGGCGCCCCCAAGTAAACTTATCGTCCCAGCCAGACTCGCTCAAGTAGTTAGCCGTAGATGCAAACACATCCGCTTCTGATTGCCAGATGTCTTTTTTTCCGTCTCCGTTACCATCGGCGGCAAAACGTAGGAAAGAGCTTGGCATAAATTGGCACTGTCCCATCGCACCAGCCCAAGAACCTTTAAAATTATCTAGCTCGATATGGCCTTGATCAAGGATTTGCAACGCCGCCATGGTCTCTTTGCGGAAAAATTCTTCACGACGACCTTCAAATGCCATCGTCGACAACGCATCAATTACGCGGAAGTTACCTGTAAACTTGCCAAAGTTACTTTCTACACCCCAGAGCGCAACAATAAAGCGAGGTTGCACGCCGTATTGATCGCCTATGCGCTTAAGCTCTGCATAGTGCTCTTTGTATAGTGCTTTGGCTTGCTTTACTTTCCACTCAGGGACTGCACGAGGAATGTATTCATCCAACGTCAGTTTTTTCTCTGGTTGGTTGCGGTCTGCTGTTACTGCTCTCGGCTTGTATTCAACATTTGCGAAAGCGGCACTGATTACCTGCTCTGAGATACCTTGGTTACGCGCTTCTGCACGCAATTTATCTAAGTATTCTTCAAAACCCTCGCTACTTGCAAAGGCTGAGGTACATACGCCAACGCTAAGCATTGTAGCCAGTATTTTTTTCATATTGCCCTCCTTGAGCAAGGCAGAAGTCTCAGAAAGAAGCCGAGTTACTGTTCGTTCTTTTGCTGAGCTTTTTGTTCTTTGTACTTTTCTAATAGGTTTTCCGGCGGTGGAGGAACCTGCAGAAAGAAGCCATCATTTTGTAATGAAGCCTTCACTTTTTCGATATCTACTTGTGCCAATTTACGACCATCAAGTTTAATCGTCATGACAGGAATAGGCTTACCGAACATCTGCATTAAGGTGTCAGGAACCTGTGAAAAATCATCCTTTTTCGGGATATAGAGATAAGTACCTTCTTTTTTCGAGCTTTTATAAATAGAACAAAGCATGACACGCCTTTTATGCTGATTTACCCGCTTTGAATGCGGATTGAGTTGAAAACGTAAAATTCTCGCAAACTTAATTGCAAATTTGAGATTAATTCGCCTATTTGCCTGCTAGAGAACTTGCTGCGTCAAAGGATGAAATATAACATGACAGACCTAGTTTAAGGCAACGCTCTTTCAACAGAGGCAAGAAGTCCACGATGACCCATTCACCAGACCTTAAAGGTAGCAGTTTTACTTTGTCAGTTTTACACCTTTCTGACAATGAGATCGCAAATACTGTCGAATTTTTGCAAGAAAAAGTTTCTCAAGCACCTTCTTTCTTCGCATCCGCGCCTTTGGTAATCAATATAGCAAAAGTACAAGGCGACATTGATTTCCCTGCGCTTAAACAAGGCATCGCAGATGCTGGGTTTATTCCAGTCGGTATAACGGGCAGTAAAGACAAACGTGTACAAAACCTTGCCTCAGAAGCTGGCTTCGCCATCATGTCTGCAAGTAAATCACCTAGCCAAGCTCCAGCGAAAATGGCGCCGACTAAAGTTGTGCGTACGCCAGTTCGTTCTGGTCAGCAAATTTACGCAAAAGACGGTGATTTAGTCGTACTGGCGCACGTAAGCGCTGGCGCAGAAGTGATTGCAGATGGCTCTATTCATATTCATGGCACCTTGCGCGGCCGTGCTATTGCAGGCGCAAGTGGTCAGCAGGAAGCGCGTATTATTTGCCACGATTTACAAGCTGAACTGGTCTCCATTGCGGGCGATTACTGGTTAAGCGATCAAATTGAGAGTGAGTACTGGCAAAAGAAAGTGATGATCAGTAAAGCCGAAGAATCATTACATTTAGAAGTACTCGCGATTTAGTCTAAAAAGGAAAAAAAATGGCACGCATTATTGTAGTAACGTCTGGTAAAGGTGGCGTTGGTAAAACCACTTCAAGCGCAGCCATCGCCTCTGGTCTTGCTCTGAAAGGGAATAAGACCGCGGTGATCGATTTCGATATCGGCTTGCGTAACCTCGACCTAATCATGGGTTGTGAGCGCCGTGTAGTTTATGACTTTGTGAATGTCATTAACGGCGAAGCGACATTAAACCAAGCGCTAATCAAAGATAAGCGCACAGACAATCTTTTCATTCTTCCAGCATCCCAAACTCGTGACAAAGATGCGCTAACGAAAGACGGCGTGCAACGAGTTTTCACTGAGCTAGATGAAATGGGCTTTGATTTCATCATCTGTGACTCACCAGCAGGTATCGAGCAAGGCGCGCTCATGGCGTTGTACTACGCAGATGAAGCGATTGTAACGACTAACCCTGAAGTATCTTCAGTACGCGATTCAGACCGCATTCTAGGTATCCTAGATTCTAAGTCTCTACGCGCTGAACAAGGGCTAGAGCCAGTGAAGCAACACCTTCTACTGACACGTTACAACCCTACGCGTGTAAACCAAGGTGAAATGTTGAGTGTGGAAGACGTGGAAGAAATCCTACACATCCCACTATTGGGTGTGATTCCTGAAAGCCAAGCGGTACTTAACGCATCAAACAAAGGTGTGCCGGTCACATTCGACGAAAACACCGATGCGGGCATGGCGTACTCTGACACCGTTGATCGCTTACTAGGCAATCAAGTTGAATTTCGTTTCCTTACTGAGGAGAAGAAAGGACTCTTTAAACGACTGTTCGGAGGCTAGACATGTCATTATTAGAATTTTTCCGCCCGCAGAAAAAAACGTCTGCAAGTCTGGCGAAAGAGCGCTTACAAATCATCGTGGCTGAACGCCGCAGCCAAAATGACCCTGCGCCTTCGTACTTACCTCAGCTTAAAGAAGACATTCTGAAGGTGATCAGTAAATACGTAGACATTGACCCGAACATGGTTGATTTAACCTTTGAGCACAAGGATGACGACATTTCTGTACTTGAGCTCAACGTGAAACTGCCTGACGACGAGAAGTAAGGCTTTATTCTCAACGCAATACGCAGCGCACAACAATGTACGTGTCGAAAAAAGGTTGACCATTTGGTCAACCTTTTTAGTTTGCGCTTATTTCAACGCCTTATTCATTTTTTCGCCCAATAACTCTAGACGCCAACCTTGCATAACATCAGGCAAGCGCGCAGGGTCACGATCCTTCTTCCACACCCAACTGATGAGCTGGTTAATCTGCTTTTTCGATGCTAAAAACTCGGTCGCTAACCCTGATTTTTGCGCAGCACTTTTCACGACATCTTTCATGTTTTTGAAAACCTGCTTATAGCCAGGGTAATCCATCAGGCGATCAATTTTAGCTGGGTATTCTTCTGGTGGCGTTTGCTTAGCCTTTTTCACGATGGCCGCAATTTTAGTACCGTGACGATTGACCGCGCGGCTATCCATCCCTTCCGCTTCCATCTTTTTAAAGCTTGTTAAACCTAAACGAGCAACCGTTAGCAAATCACCCTCTTTGAAGATGAAGTTTAGTGCTAAGTCGCGCTTGATTGCTTCACGATAACGCCAAGTCGCTAGCGGCTTTAACACAGCTAACTCTGACGGTTTAAGTTGCCACGCTCCTTTAATATCAAGGTACGCATTTTCTTCGTTGGTTTCGCGAATGCGTTTGGAAACCAACAAGTCGCTCTCTTGCTGCACCGCTTCCCACCAACCAGCTTCAGTGACTTTATCGAGCAATTTTTCGTAAAGTGGCAACAAGTAGTGAACGTCTGCCGCAGCATAATCAAGTTGCTTTTGCGTAAGAGGACGAGCCATCCAGTCGGTGCGAGATTCACTCTTGTCCAACGCAACACCTAAATATTCTTCCACCAGCGTTGCGAAACCTGTTGACAGCCCGTGGCCAAGAAACGCCGCCATTAACTGTGTATCGACCATTGGAAATGGCGTACAACCAAATGCATTTTGGAATACTTCTAAATCTTCGCCACAGGCGTGAAGCACTTTAAGTACCGATGCATCTTTCAATAGTTCGATGAAAGATGTCATGTCCGTTAATTCTGTCGGATCGATAAGGGACAAGTGCTTGCCGTCGAAAAGCTGAATCAAACCTAGTTGCGGATAAAAAGTCCTGATACGTACGAACTCGGTATCCAGCATTACGACATCTGCGTCTCTTGCTTGAGCACAAACTTGTTCTAGGTCTTTGTTTTTAGTAATAATCTGATAATTCACATGCTTCTCGCTATAAAAAATGCCAGCAAAACGCTGGCATTCTATCATTTTTTAATTCTGGCGACTCAACGAAATCGGCTTACGCGCTTTTCTTTGCCAGTTCTGCGTCGTTCTCTTCACGAAGTACACGACGTAAGATCTTACCTACGTTGGTCTTCGGTAAGTCTTCACGGAACTCAACCAGTTTTGGAACCTTGTAGCCCGTTAGATGCTGACGACAGTGTGCAATCACTTCTTCTTTGGTTAAGCTCGGGTCACGTTTTACAACGTAGATCTTCACCAACTCACCAGACACTTCATGCGGTTGACCAATAGCAGCCACTTCAAGAACTTTGCCGTGCAGAGCGACAACGTCTTCGATTTCATTCGGGTAAACGTTGAAGCCAGAAACCAATATCATGTCTTTCTTACGGTCAACAATGTGCAGGAAGCCTTCATCATCAAACTTAACGATGTCACCCGTTGATAGCCAACCGTCTTCGTTAATGGTGTCTTTAGTTGCTTCCGGACGTTGCCAGTAACCTTGCATGACTTGAGGGCCGCGAACTTGTAGCTCACCTGTACCAGTATTTGGCAGTACATTGCCTTCTTCATCAACCATACGAACTTCTGTCGAAGGAACTGGCAGACCGATAGAACCGTTGTACTCAACCAAGTCATGCGGGTAAGCCGCAACTAACGGTGAACACTCAGTAAGTCCATAGCCTTCAAGCAGGTAGCAGCCTGTGGTCTTCAGCCATTTCTCAGCAACAGCACGTTGAACTGCCATACCGCCACCAACAGCCAAGCGAAGGTTACTGAAGTCCAACTCATGGAAATCTTCATTGTTCACTAGCGCATTGAATAAGGTATTCACACCTGTGATCGCTGTGAATTGGTATTTTTGCAGCTCTTTTACAAAGCCAGGAATATCACGCGGGTTGGTAATCAGTAAGTTACGACCGCCCATTTCGATAAACAGCAAACAGTTCACTGTCAGTGCGAAAACGTGGTAAAGCGGCAATGCGGTGACCACTAATTCACGACCTGGAGAAAGTACTGGACCGTAAGCCCCTTTCGCCTGAAGCACGTTCGCAATCATATTGCGATGCGTTAGGATTGCACCTTTTGCGACACCCGTAGTACCACCAGTGTATTGCAGAAATGCAATATCATCACCAGACATAAACGGCTTCACGTATTGCAGACGACGACCTTTGCGCAGTGCTTTGCGCATTGAAATTGCGCCCGGTAGATCGTACTTAGGAACCATGCCTTTTACGTATTTCACCACGAAATCGACAATCGTACCTTTCGCACGTGGCAGCATTTGGCCAAGGCTAGTTAGCACCACGTGTTTCACAGGTGTGTTATCTACGATTTGCTCTAGTGTATTGGCAAAGTTAGACACAATCACAATCGTCGTGGCACCAGAGTCGTTCAATTGGTGTTCAAGTTCACGAGGAGTGTAGAGAGGGTTTACGTTTACAGCGATACAGCCTGCACGCAAAATACCAAATAACGCTACTGGGTATTGAAGTAGGTTTGGCATCATCAGAGCAACACGGTCACCCTTTTGCAATTTCAGTTCGTTTTGCAGGTAAGCGGCAAATGCGCGGCTACGCTCTTCCAACTTGCGGAAGGTCATTACCGAGCCCATGTTCATGAATGCTGGCTGGTCTGCATACTTTTGTACAGACTGTTCGAACATTTCTACCAAAGACTCATATTGCTCTGGATTGATGGTTTCAGGTACGTCACTTGGATAACGTGAAAGCCATGGTTTATCCACGATGTTACTCCTCGTTTATAACTGGCTAAAAAATAGCGTCCTTTTTATTTTGAGGGCTATTACAGCACAGCGAACGTGCTTGAGCACGCAACTCTCAAACACTTGTTTAAATTTTGTTAACTACACCAAGAATTCGCTTTGCGACTTCGAGTATTTGCTCTAAATGGCAGTGATGACCACCTGCGACAGAAACCACTTGCGGTGGATTCTCTCCCCAATCAACTTGGTTAGATGGTAAATGCTGAAATCCTTGATCGCCTAATACGATCAGATGAGGACAACGTATTTGACTGGTGATCGAATTCGCATGCTCGCGAGCCATGCGGTAAAGTGAATCACACTTTAACTTGGCATCATGTCGCCAGTACCATTTGTTGTCGCGATACTCAGTCCCTCGCTCCACAATGGGCAAAAGCTGATCAGCACTCAATGGGTTGGCTTGCATGCGCAATTTTAACGCCAGATCGAAAGATGCCAACGCACGCTCTGGTTTGTTTTGCTGTCGGATTCGACTTAACACACCATTGCGAAGACGCTGTAAACTATTTGAAGGAGATTCCGTTAAAGGGCCCGTACCTTCAATCTGCACTAATGCTTCGACCTGTTCAGGAAACGCTGCACTATAGCAACTTGCGATTAAAGCACCAAGAGAATGCCCCACTAACATGAGTCTGTTTGGCGATAATTCGTCCAATAACCGATACATATCGGCAATGTAATCATGAAAAGGGTAATAATTGTCGCGGGATTTGTGACTGGATAAGCCGTGGCCAAAATGGTCGACAGCTAACAAATGCAGCTTCGGGTTCAATTGATGAATTTGCTCCATCAACGCTTTGAAGCTTCCGGCATTATCTAGCCACCCATGAAGAAAAACGACTGACAAGTCAGCCGTTTTTTCATTACCTATTTCAAGGGCAGCCATTTCTCCCGTTGGGAGAGTAAATCGGCGCTCATGCATCTGGTTTATTTCACCTGTTTGATTACTTTACCATCTTGTGGAAAATCATTACGCAGCATGCGGCAGTTGATGGAATAACATGGATAGAAATACGTAGGAGAGTCATACATTCTCACTCGTTCTTCAATCTTCCATAGGCGATACCCCTGCCCTTTTACTAATGGGAATACGTACTCATGCTCTCCGATTTTGCCTTCTTCTTCACCGGCCCCTTTGCCCACAATGGTCACCAAACGGCCTTGGCTAAATGCAACGGGTTCTAAGTAGCCATCAAAATACACGGCGAAACGACCCGTAGGCTCTTGGTCAATATCAGGTTTGCCCGATTTATTGATAGGTAGATTGACGATCTCTAGGCGTGTTTTGTCTTTGAAGTTGTCCACTTTCGCAATGATACCACCAAGGCGAACATCATTCGTGACCTCTCCTTGAGACTCAGCAAAGGCCTTATAGTCGGTAACGACTTGCTCTGTACTAGCGTTCAACTCTTCAGGAAAAGAGCTGCATGCAGACAAGCCAAAAGCGGCAACCAAAACCAAAAACAACCGTCCAAAAACCTTCATAAACCACCCTTTAATCTACTAATACCAATTCGAGGAAATTCATACATAGATATCGACACCCAGTAGCTGAGCCAGTTCCTCTTTTTTTGCTCGATTCATGACATCCATGTACTGCTCCATGGCTTTGCGAGCATTACCTTCCGGCAAATCATATTGTACTTGAGCACGATGAATTTGGGACTCATCAACTTGTTTTATGGAATGCGCGACTGCGTTTGCCACCTTTGAAGGTTGACCAACGGACTGCTTATTTTGAGCTTTCTTTACCTGCCTTTTTTTACCCACTTTATTGGTACGGTTGGTACCGGGTATCAGTGAAGGAGGTAAACCATTAATCGACGCCATAACGCTCCATAAAAAGACAGGGCTACCGCCCCGTCTTTATTTGTTTCCTAATTATTCGCGGCCTGGAAGCTTCTTCCAAGTCACGTTATCACGCAGGTAAACTGGGCTAGATTCTTCAACAGGAACCGTATTGCCTTTTTCTAGTTCTTGCTTAGCTAAAATCACAATGTCTTGTGAGTCAGGGTACAGAACGTCACCATGCGTCAAATTAAACGGTAGGTCTGCTAATACTTCTTGGTAAGCATCCCAACCAGTACCTGCTGTCGTCCACGTTTTGTCGTCTGCTTGTGCTTCTTCAACGAGACGTGCTGGTGGAATTACGCACTCTGCATCCATCTCTGCCCACTCACCGTTTGCTTGGCGAGTGTAACGTGCCCAGTAAACTTCACCCATACGTGCATCAATGGCCACAGCGACATCGGTCACACCATGTAAGCGATAGCTACCTTGAGCCATTGCAGCCAGCGTTGAAACGCCGATCATAGGTAAGTCAGCACCGAACGCCAAACCTTGTGCGATACCAATACCGATACGAACGCCAGTAAAGCTACCTGGACCACGTCCAAACGCTAACGCATCCAGCTCTTGTAGAGTCAGGCCAGCTTCTTTGAGTACTTCATCAACCATTGGCAGTACTTTTTTGGTGTGATCGCGTGGTGCAACCGCGCTACGTGAAATCACTTGATCATTAGCCAACAACGCAACTGAACAGTTTTCAGTCGCTGTATCGATAGCAAGAATTTTTGCGCTCATTTAACTCTCTACAACTTTCATTTATTGGGTTATGCCTCAGCACTTGCGTCTGTGACAGATTGTTCTGCTTTCAGGAATGCTTTGATTCCATCTAAGTCTCGCGTCCTTGGGATAGGTGGTAGGCTTCCGAGGAAAATACCACCATAGTCTCGCGTGACGAGGCGATTATCACAAATGATCAACGCACCGTGATCCTTCTGATCTCGAATTAATCGCCCTACTCCCTGCTTTAACGTAATCACTGCATCCGGGATTTGTACTTCGGCAAATGGTTCACCGCCACGTAATCGACAATCCTCGATACGGGCTTTGAGTAACGGATCGTCAGGGGCGGTAAACGGTAATTTGTCGATAATAACACAGCTCAGCGCATCACCTCTAACATCAATCCCTTCCCAGAAAGCGCCCGTCGCCACGAGTAAAGCGTTACCCAGTTCCATAAACTCCGCCAAGGTTTTCTGCTTACTCATCTCCCCTTGCATTAACACAGGCAGCTCAAGTACTTCTCGGAACTTCTCACCTAGTTCACGCATCATGCTGTGCGAGGTACATAAAAAGAAGCAGCGACCATCATTTTCTTCAATCACCGGAGCAAGCATTCGGACTAACTTATCCGCCAAGCCGTTACTGTTTGGCTCTGGCAAATACCTTGGCACACAAAGGCGCGCTTGTTTTTGATAATCAAAGGGGGACGGCAGAGAAAATTGCTTTGTAGGCTTGAGGCCAAGGCGCTCAGTAAAGTGCTTGAAGTCGCCCGATACAGCTAGGGTTGCTGACGTGAAAATCCACGCACCTTGTTTAATCTCTATTTGCTCATGGAACTTGTCCGCGACAGAAAGAGGCGTAATGTGCAGAGCGAAATGACGAGGCGAGGTATCGTACCAGTATGAGTAACCGGTAATATCGACATCACATACCCGGTCGATACGGCCTTTGATCAAATTGGCTCGTTCAAAGGCGGTATCCAGTAATTGACTGCGCCCTAAGGCTATTTTGAGTACATCAATCGCCAATTCGAGGCTGTCAGTTAAGCGCAATAATTCTCGCTTAATAGAACCTGATTGCAACGCCTCACGCCAGTTGCCACGAAAGCCTGGCTCACCCAATACAATCCGCATGTCCATTGCGCTTTGCATGAGTTTGTCGCCCACTTTTTGCAATTGACGCATATCTTTGGCTTCGGTGCGATAGGCTATTTCAATGTCTTTGGCAAGATCGTGAATTTGGCGGCTTGAAACTGACTGGCCGAAATATTCGCTCGCAATATCTGGCAACTGATGAGCTTCATCAAAAATAAACACATCGGCTTCTGGAATCAGTTCACCAAATCCTGTTTCTTTAATCGCTAAATCAGCAAGAAACAAGTGATGGTTCACCACAACAATGTCGGAATCCATGGCTCGCTTACGCGCTTTCAATACAAAGCAATCAGTGTAGCTCGGACATTCTTTACCTAAACAGTTATCATTGGTTGAGGTGATGGTCGGAATGATCATGCTGTCTTCTGGCAGATCATCACAATCCCCAAGGTCACCTGTTTTGGTTTCTGATGACCAAGCACGCACTTTAACCAGTTGAGTTAATAACGTCGGGTCAGATTCATTAGTGTGGCTTTCGACCATTTGGCGGCTCAAACGATCCAAACACAGATAATTAGAACGCCCTTTTAATAACGCCACTTGACCATAAAAACCAAGCGCATTGACCATGAGCGGTAAGTCCCGATGGTACAACTGCTCTTGCAAGTTTTTCGAGCCAGTACTGATGATGACTTTCTTGCCACTCAACAACGCTGGAACAAGATAAGCAAATGTTTTACCGGTTCCGGTTCCTGCCTCCACCACCAACTGGGTTTGATCTTTGATCGCACTGCTGACGGCTTCCGCCATATCGATTTGTGGCTGACGAGCTTGAAAGCCAGGAATGGCCTTACCTAACGCGCCATCAGAGGAAAAAGTTTTTGCGATCATGCTTGGTATTGAGTTTGAAAAATTATCGAGAGTATATCAGAGGAATAGGAGTGACATCAGCCCACAATCTGACCAGCTTGCGGCGACACGCGGATATTTTGTTGAAACCAACGTAAGAATAGATTATTTATGGTGAAACATGGCAGTACAGTTACACCCGCCAGGGAATAATAACAAATTCGTACGCTAAAATATTAATGCATGGAAGTACCTGATTTATGGAAAAGAAAACACTGTTGACCCACTGTTCTGACGCCCCGGGTCTCATCTCGAAAATTACTAATATCTGTTACAAGCACCAACTCAACATCGTTCACAATAACGAATTTGTTGATAATACCAGTGGCCACTTTTTCATGAGAACGGAGTTGGAGGGGTACTTCAACGATCAAACGTTTCTTGCCGACTTGGACCAAGCTCTCCCGCAAGGTGCTAAGCGTAAATTGGTTGGCTCTCGCCGTAAGCGCATCGTCATTCTCGTCACAAAAGAAGCGCATTGTTTAGGCGATATTCTGATGAAAACCTACGATGGAAGCCTAGATGTTGAGATCGCCGCTGTGGTGGGGAATTACGACAAACTGCAAACTCTCACTGAACGCTTCGACATTCCTTACCACCATGTGACCCATGAAAACCTTAGCCGTGAAGAACACGAGCAGAAGATGCTAGAAGTGATCGATCAATACGATGCTGACTTTTTGGTGCTAGCTAAATACATGCGCGTATTAACGCCGACGTTTGTTGAGAAATATCACCACAAAATCATTAATATTCATCACAGCTTCTTACCTGCTTTTATTGGCGCGAAGCCATATCAACAAGCTTACGATCGCGGTGTGAAAATCATCGGTGCAACAGCACACTTCGTGACTAATGATTTAGATGAAGGGCCGATCATCAAGCAAGACGTAATTCCTGTCGACCATACATTCAATGCCCAAGATATGGCGCAAGCGGGACGCGATGTAGAGAAGAACGTATTGAGTAAGGCTTTGAATAAAGTGATCAATGACCACGTCTTTGTTTATGGGAATAAGACAGTGATCCTGTAATCCCTCCGTACTAGTTACAACGATAGTGAAACCCGTCCAACTTGGCGGGTTTCATCTTTTCAGAAGATCCCCCCTCCAATTCTAACCATCAAAGTTAAACCGATACGTTATAATTTTTCATTTCTCCACAACTATTTACTGAGAGAATGATTCCGTTTATCATTTGCCCTCCTTATAATAAACCACGTTAATATTACGGAATTAAAATGAAAAAAACGTTAGTGGCTTTTCTGATTGGGCTGACTTTACCAGCAACCACAATCGCAGATACTCTTGAGCCTGTTCAGAATGATGTATCCACTCGCATTATCGGCGGCGAACCTGCCAACACTTCCGACTGGAAATTTATTGCTTCACTGGTACGTAAAGGACAACCTACATCTATTGGTCACTTTTGTGGTGGCAGTTTCCTAGGTGGAAAATACGTATTAACTGCTGCGCACTGTGTGGAAGGTCTTAATGCGGACGATCTGGATATCGTTCTTGGTCTTTATGACAAAAACAGAGAGTCTCAAGCACAGCGCATCGCCATTAAAAATATCTATTCACATGATGAATATAACAACATAACAACGAACAATGACATCGCTCTTATTGAATTAGAACGCAATATCGATAGCGCAACTATTGACCTGGCAACGCCAGAACTTTTAGATAGCGTACGCGTAGGAGACAAGTTGCACGTGGCTGGATGGGGAAATACGTCCACGACAGACCGAATATACCCAACCGTTTTACAACAAGTAGATTTGGAATACGTAGATCGAGCTACCTGCCAAAACCTACCAGGAAACTACTCTAATGTATCAGATGACGGTATTTGCGCCGGATACTATTGGGGAGGTAAAGATAGCTGCCAAGGAGATAGCGGCGGTCCACTCATCGTTGATGATAACGGTATCAACAAATTGCTAGGCGTGGTCAGCTGGGGGGATGGATGTGCTCAACCAAACGCTTATGGTGTTTACGCCAACGTCGCTCATTTTCAACACAATGGATGGATAGATAGCCATCGCAATACTATCAGCTTCACTAAGTACCGAGATCTTCGTTTCGTTGAGCGAAAAGCGCAGCAAGAGACCTTTACTATTCGTAATGACGATACTATCCCATTCAACATCTACCAAAGCACAATATCATACGGAAGTACCATCGAGAAAAGCACTTGTACTGGTACCTTAAAGCCTTCGCAAAGCTGTCAAATTACCGTCGGCTACCAACCTAGCTATTCGGGATCAGAAACAACGATAGAGCTCTTTACCGATCATCCGAAACTGTCCAGACTCACAACAACTTTCGAGTATTCAGGTGTAGATAAAGCAAGCAGATCAGTGCGTAATGCCATTCCGCTAGCAGACGCAAATGTTTATACCGGTCAAAACGCTTGGACGGCTGAAAATGGTGAACTGCAATCAGCGGATATGGGAGCTTATCCTGGTGTATCTGAGCTGGTTTTGACCGATCTTCCGAAGGGCAAACTTACCATGGATCTCAAAGTAATGTCCGATGGTTTTGATTACTTGTTCATCTTAGTTAATGGTGAAATTTACGATAGCACCAACCAACTCCTCGATTATAAAGAGATCCAGATCGATCTTTACAAAGCATCTAATACGATAACGTTTGAATACGTCCAACACCCGTTTTCAAGTGGCATTTACAGCGCGCAAGCATTTGTTCGCAACATAAATATGTCAGTCAGCACAGATAATACGGGCGATGCTGGTAACGACGTTAATAAAAAGTCTAGTTCAGGCGGCAGTTTATCTATTGGCCTACTGGTGTTAATGGCTGCAGGTTCATTCGTACGACGCAAAAAAAGGTAACGAGATGAAACATAGACTCAAGATATTCCTACTTGGTTTGAGCACTATCAGTTTAACTGCATGTTCAGCAAACGCAGGACTGCAAACAAACCAGACGTCTGAGCACCAAGCAATGATGGTAGAGACTTATAGGACAAGTGAGAGTCAAATTTCATTTATCACAGAGTCTAACGGCTGCAGTAAGAACGATGATTTTAGCCTAAAAATAGAGCAAAGCTCACAGACAGAAGCTCTTATTACTATCGTTAGAGACAAGGCGGATCATTGTAAACGAATGCCGTTTGCCAAAACTTTTACACTGCCTTTAGATGAAGAGTTGAAAGGCAAAAAACTTTCCATTACCAACCCAAAAAGCAAGTCACTGGCTAAATAGTGATTCGCTTACGAAAGGGAGCCTCGGCTCCCTTTTTGCCTATCGCAACTCAGCAATTCTCACCCTAGCGTTTTACGCCTGCTCAGACTCCACAATACGCTTAAGTGAATGCGGGTGCAGCTTGATACAAATACCTTGGTACTTAAACGCCACGGTTGGGTTGTTCAAGCGTTCACCTTCCCCTTTCGGACTCGATAGTTTGATCTTCACACCCAATTCTTCTAACTCATCAAAACGCGCGCCAAACGCTGGATAAGTGTGTTTCAAGTCCGCCAAAAACTCGTCTGCGGTTTCCGCATGAGATGGAATCACAAACTCCACGTGCTCCCAACTTTCGGTTGGATAGGTTTTCCCTTCGGCTGGGTATGGCAATTCCAGACACTCAATCTTCCAGCCGCGGCTTTCGAGTGCTGTGTCGAATTCGATGACGATAATTGGACGACCGTTGATTTTCGCTTGTGAAATCACCTTGCCGTATTGATTCCATGCCTCATGCGCAGCTTTTGCCGTTTCAGGGTCATTAATACGCAATGCAATATGGTCAGCTTGAGCAAAGCTCAGATCCAGTTTTAACAGGGTTGCAAGCTCTTCAATCTTGCCCATGAAGACATCTAAGTCTTGGAGCATTAGTTCAGGCGTAAGGCGTTTTTCAACAAGTTGAATAGTCATTGTGGCTCTCTTTTGGGGCGATTTATCTCTTTACTCTGAGCGCAATAGTAAACGCAAACAAAGTGACATTTCCATTCAATCGAAAAAGTAAAAATTTCCCCAAATCCTCTCTGTATGAAAAGCAATAAAGTTGTTATCATTAGCCCCATTTTTGTGAACTCCAACAGAACTCGGCGCCTATTTTGCCGAGTTCTTCGTCCTTGAATTGAAGGAAACGCGTGTGAATATCCAAGCACTTATTAATGACAAAGTATCTCAGGCTCTAGAAGCCGCTGGCGCACCTGCAGGAAGCCCTGCTGCTGTTCGTCAATCAGCAAAGCCACAATTTGGTGACTACCAAGCAAACGGCGTAATGGGCGTTGCTAAAAAACTGGGTACTAACCCTCGAGAATTTGCACAGAAAGTACTGGATGTTCTAGACCTAGATGGTATTGCGAGCAAAACAGAAATCGCTGGCCCTGGTTTCATCAACATTTTCCTAAGCGAAGAGTTCCTTGCGAAACAAGCTGACGCAGCACTAGCTGACTCACGTCTTGGCGTTGCAGCAGACGAAGCTCAAACTATCGTTGCTGACTACTCAGCACCAAACGTTGCAAAAGAAATGCACGTTGGTCACCTACGTTCAACCATCATCGGTGATGCGGTAGTACGTACGCTTGAGTTTCTAGGTCACAAAGTGATCCGCGCGAACCACATCGGCGACTGGGGTACTCAGTTCGGTATGCTTATCGCAAACCTTGAGCGTGTACAACAAGAGTCTGGCGAAGTTTCTATGGAACTGGCGGACCTTGAAGGCTTCTACCGTGAATCTAAAAAGCTGTACGACGAAGATGAAGAATTTGCGGTGAAAGCACGTAACTACGTAGTGAAACTGCAAAGCGGCGATGAATTCTGCGCAGAAATGTGGAAGAAGCTGGTTGACGTAACCATGATCCAAAACCAACGCAACTACGATCGTCTAAACGTATCTCTAACTCGTGATGACGTAATGGGCGAAAGCATGTACAACGACATGCTACCTAAGATCGTAGCGGACCTAAAAGCACAAGGTCTTGCGGTTGAAGATGATGGCGCGCAAGTTGTATTTCTAGAAGAATTCAAAAACAAAGACGGCGAAGCGATGGGCGTTATCGTTCAGAAACGCGACGGCGGCTTCCTATACACAACAACGGATATCGCATGTGCGAAATACCGTTACGAAGAGCTAGGCGCAGACCGCGTACTTTACTTCATCGACTCTCGCCAGCACCAGCACCTAATGCAAGCTTGGACTATCGTTCGTAAAGCAGGCTACGTACCTGAGTCTGTATCTCTTGAGCACCACGCTTTCGGCATGATGCTTGGTAAAGACGGTAAACCATTCAAGACTCGTGCGGGCGGTACGGTTCGTTTGGCGGACCTTCTTGATGAAGCCGAAGTTCGTGCTGCACAGTTGATCGAATCTAAGAACCCAGAGCTAGATGCTGAAGAGAAAGAGAAGATCTCTAAAACAGTGGCGATGGCAGCGGTTAAATATTCTGACCTATCTAAACACCGCACTACTGACTACGTGTTCGATTGGGACAATATGCTAGCATTTGAAGGTAACACAGCGCCGTACATGCAATACGCATACACTCGCGTTGCCTCTATCTTTGCTAAAGCTGGTGTAGCGATGGATGAACTTCAAGGTGATATCCAAATCACTGACGAAAAAGAAAAAGCGCTTATCGCTAAACTTCTACAATTTGAAGAAGCCGTTCAATCTGTTGCTCGTGAAGGCCAACCGCACATCATGTGTAGCTACCTATTTGAACTAGCGGGTCAATTCTCAAGCTTCTACGAAGCATGCCCAATTCTAGTAGCAGAAGATGAAGCCGTTAAGCAAAGCCGTCTAAAATTGGCAGCCCTAACAGCGAAAACCATCAAGCAAGGTTTATCGCTACTAGGTATCGAAACGCTAGAGCGCATGTAAGCCGCTTTTAAGTTGATAACTTAAGTAGCACAAGCTGAATGATTGCAAAGGTTGACGTGAAAGCGTCAACCTTTTGTTTTATCTGACGTATACTAATTCAAATTGAAATGAATCGGATATCCACAATGAGTTTTGAACTGCACCCTCAATTGGCAAAAGACACCACAGTAATCGGCCACTTCCCTCTTTGCGTTGCACTTCTACATAAAGATAATGCAGTGCCGTGGGTCATCTTAGTTCCTAAACGTGCCAACTTAAAAGAATTGCACCACTTACCGATGAAAGAGCAGCAACAGTTTTTACTTGAATCACAAGCGGTAAGCCAAGCGCTCGAAGCGACTTTCCGTCCTGACAAGTTGAATCTTGGCGCACTCGGTAACATGGTGCCGCAGCTACACATTCATCATATCGCACGCTTTAAGGACGACGTTGCATGGCCAGGGCCGATTTGGGGAAACACAAGCGGCGAGTTTCGTAGCGAAGAAGAACAAGATGAGATTCTCAAACGTATTGGAAATGTATTGTCGCTAAGCTCGATCTTCCATAAAGCTTAATTAATATTCAGCCGCTATGAGATTTGCTTGCCATCGACAAGGCTATTGATTAGAAAAGAAAAAGCCGCATCAGAAATGACACGGCTTTATTATTTGTAAACTTTGGTTGATAAACCACTACATAGTAACAGTGAGTGACAACCCATCTTGTTTTGTCACGGCATAACGCACACGCATCACATCTCGAGCTTTATTGGTATCAACCAAACGGCTAATTTTCCCCCTCTTGATCCACACGCTTAACATTGCATCCGCACCATCTTCACTCATTCCAAACTGCTTAGCCAGCTCAGACTGTGAGACCGTCCCTTTGTCTGCAATATATTGATAAAGCTCATTTAAAATCATGCGACTTGCGCCTCTAACGCACCATGTTGTTTTTTACCAATACGTTTGAATACGTGATAAGTTCCGATGAAGATTGCAACAATAATTGCCATCCAGACACCGCTGGTAATTGGGCTTTCAGAGAAATGCGTCAACTGATTGTAGAACGTTGCACATAGGTAAGCTAAACCCATCGTCCAAACCGCAATAAAACGTGCGAAGTTATGGCCAAATTCACGTACATACGCCCCCATCGCAGCAACACATGGTGTGTACAACAAGATGAAGATCAAGTAAGCAAACGCTGCATGACCAGAAACAAACTGAGACTTAATGTTGCCGAAGATAGACGCATCCACTTCTTGTTCTTCTGCGACCGCATTTGAATCTGTTAGGTCACCCACTTCAATGCCTAATGGATCAGAGTAACTCAAGCCCGCAAGGTTCTCAGGAATACTCATTACCGCATCTTTTAGGCTACCCATCAGATCGAACTCTGCTTCTTCACCGTCACTTGGCGACGTGTACAAACTGTTTAGCGTACCAACGACCGCCTCTTTGGCGAAAATACCGGTAATAATACCAACCGTTGCTGGCCAGTTATCTTCTTGAATGCCAATTGGCGCAAACACTGGCGTTACCACTTGTGCCGCTTTAGAAAGTACAGAGTTTTCACTGTCTTCATTACCAAAGCTGCCATCTGTACCCAACGAGTTTAGGAAACTCAGGATAGCAACAACCACAACGATGGTTTTACCTGCACCCAGTACGAAGCGCTTAAGCTTTTGCCAAGTTTTGATCACGACGTTTTGCAATGTTGGCAATTCGTAGTCTGGCATTTCCATAACTAAGCTATCGCTGCTGCCAGGGTAAAGAGTGTGCTTTAAGAAAAGACCGGTGAAGATCGCAGCCACAATACCTAATAAATAAAGTGCAAAGACAATGTTTTGACCAGAACCAGGAAAGAACGCCGCAGCAAACAGTGCATATACAGGCAAACGAGCACCACATGACATAAATGGCGCCATCGATGCCGCTAACTTACGCTCACGTTCTTGGTCTAGAGTGCGTGTTGCCATGATTGACGGCACGTTACAACCAAAACCAAGAACCAACGGCACAAACGCTTTACCCGGCAAGCCGATTTTCTGCATCACTTTATCGAGTACAAACGCAGCGCGAGCCATATAACCCGAACTCTCAAGCACAGCTAGGAACAAATACAAACACGCAATGACAGGAATAAAGGTCGCTACCGTTTGGATACCGCCACCAATACCATCGGCAATAACCGTCACAAGCCAAACTGGCAAATGACCATCCAATAGGTGATGACCGCCATCAACCAAAAGTGCGCCAACGCCGATATCAAAGAAATCGATAAATGCACTACCAATGTTAATCGAGAACATAAACATTAGGTACATCACAACAAAGAAGAATGGAATCCCCACCCACTTGTTCAAAATAAACTGATCAAGTTTTTCGGTAACACTGCGGCTGAGTTTGCCTTCACTGCGGCGAACTTTTTTGCATTGTTCGTGCAGATGAGTGTATTTGGTATCCGCAACGTGTAAATCAATATCCAAATCTAAAGTCGCAATCGCTTCCAGTACTTTGCTTCTATCAAGATCGGAAAGGCTATTGAGAACCATCGTGTCTTTTTCTAGAGCACGGATCGCTAATGCACGATGAGAAACGGTTTGATCGTTAAATAGAGAAGAAATATGCTCGATCGCTGCTTCCATCTTATCGCCGTAATTCAAAGAGCGGTCTTTTAGCGCAACACCCTGAACTATGGCTTTGTGGAGCTTTTCTTTAAACTCAGCAACTTGTGCTTTATTAGTGGCAGACAAACTGATCACTGGGCAACCTAGCGTCTTTTCTAACTCAGCAATGTTGATCATCTGACGTTCACGCTTTAACGCATCCATTTTGTTGAGAACAACAACCATCGGACGACCAAGCTCACGAAGTTGCAGCGTCATATATAGACTGCGCTCTAAGCTGGTGGCATCAATCACGTTGATGATCAAATCAGCTGGGTGCGTCAACACCGCACGAGAAGCGATGGATTCATCGATACTGTTACTATCGTTACCGCTATCCAGAGAATAAATGCCCGGCAAGTCCGTCAGTAAAAACTCATCACCCGCGTGCTTAAATTGACCCGTTTTTTTCTCAACAGTCACGCCAGCCCAGTTACCGACTTGCTGTTTGGCACCAGTCAAACCATTAAAAAGAGTAGTTTTACCGCTGTTTGGGTTACCTACAGTAAGAACTTGATACTGCATTACACTCGCTCCACTTCAATTTTTTGAGCAATGGTTTCTCTTAATGCAACAGATACACCGCGTACCTCAACTTGTAGCGGGTCTCCCATCGGCGCGCGTCTGATCACCTTAACTTCTGTGTTCGGAAGTAGCCCCATTACCATAAGCTTTTTTCTAATATCTGATGAAAGACCATCTAACAAACGAATTGTCACCGTATCGCCAGGTTTAATTTCTGATAATTTCATAGTGGCCCTTAAGAGTATTGCTAATGATAAATATTATTATTTAAGAGTATTTAGGCTGCGATAATACTCCTCTATACCCTTCCATTCATTGTGTGAAATCAAAGATTCCATAATTGCCTTTCATATTTTGAACGTTAACTCCGTTAAGTTTCACCTCGTCATTTTCGTCAAAATCGACATTTTGAAAACCATAAAAAAGAAACAAAAACTTAATACCGTCTAAGCAGAATAAATATTTCAATTTAAAATCAATGACTTAAAATAAAAAATCAACATTGTCGCTTTTCTCATATCAACCTGTCGTTATTTTTATAAGAAAAATAAGTAAGGTCTCGTATAGTTATTCCATCGAGAGGGCAACCTCTTAAAAGAATTCCAGAGGTGGCATGGCAACATGTCACTCCGGCAGCAAGCGAAGGTGTCATTGACACCCGTGGTATAGTCCCCCCGGCTATACCACGATATTTTTTTTCACTTCTTTTCTACTCCCGATTTAAACCTTTAACAACCAACCTCCTGTAACTAGAAGCACTTTAGTTAAGCTTTCTATATCCTATTTATATGTGCTGTTTGGCGAAAACAAACTGCTACAACGCTGTGCATTGATGTTTCACTTACCTATCACAACGCCTAAATTAGGCAAAAAAACTCTAGCCTAACAACACAAAGGCATTGCAGCTCTTTGGTGCTGCGAACTACATAAGAAAGTACAGATGCTTTACTTACTCAGAACAACTCAAAAAACAGAACGCTGCGTAACCCGAGGCGACTAGAATGGTTTAGTTGCAGTATCAGAACGAATCACGCCGCTAAACGTGAGGAGGTGATTTAGATAACATCCATGCTGTAACTATTAACGATGCTCGAAAGATTGGAGACTAATTTGCGTGACTGTCTTGTTCCATCGCGAACTTTGATGGAGGTAAACCAAAGTGCAACTTGAACTTCTGGCTGAAGTAAGAGGGATCATTGAAACCGCAATTGAAAGCCACTTCACTGATTTTTTCACCTGCGAGTAACTGTTCGCAAGCAGTTTCTAACCGTACCTCCGTTAAATAATCTTTTAACGTTCTTGACGAGGCCGACTTAAAGCGGCGTTGTAAACTACGTTCAGACATAAATAACATCTTAGCCGCTGTCGCAGTACCAAAATCAGGGTCATGGTAATGCTCAGCAACTAACTGATAGACCTTTTGTAGCCACTCATTCTCTGGACTGGCTTTTTCTTCGGCGATGTTTTCTGGCACAAATTCTGGTAAAACTTCCTCGACATGGCTCAACTCTTTTGCCATCGGCCAAGTAATCTCAATTTTATTCTGCGCATCAGAAGTGAACACCGCTAAGTGCCCTCCACTCACCGTAACCAACTGCGAAAGATTGTCTATACTCAAGTCCACATTGTTATTAGCAGGACGACTTAGAGAAAGTTTATTTGGCAATTGCGTTCCGTAATCCAAAAAGCTGAGTGAGACAATGTCCCGCCCCTCTTCTAACATCACTTTAACGGCCTGACCTCGGAAAGAGCGCTTGATGATGTTGGCAAAGATACTGTTGAAGATAACATCCAGATTAAAACTCTCTAGAGCAATACGGCTAGACTTGTTCTCATCCTCTAACTCCACAGAGATCCCCGCTTTGGCGAAATCGTCTCGCCACACATCCACCACAGATTGCGTAATTTGGCTTAGGTTGTAGTTTTGACTGCCGTTACTCGCATCACCAGGAGCACTTTTAAGCTCATTCAGCTGCCAGTAAGTTTTTGATACGTGATCCTCTGTGATGGAGTCTCTCTCCACTGGCAATTTTGACGAGATATAATCGACGCTGGTTTTTATAGACTGAGCAACATGGTCAACTAATAGATTTCTAACCTGAATTTGCTTTCTTAACTGTTGGTTACTCGTCAATAATACGCGGCTTTGATGCCTTAGTTGGTTGGTCTTTAGAGTGACCTGAGCAGCAAGCTCTCGGTTTGCTTGCATAACATATCGTGAACGCCAGTACATGATAAGGCCGATAAGCGTAGAAATTGAGACGAGAAAGCCTAATATCGCAAGCTGGGATAGATACCATGGTTTGAGCACTTCAAAACGAGACTCTAAACCAACAACGCCCGCCGTTACCTGTGACTCGTTACTCACTTGAAGGTGGTATTCCCCAGAGTTGAGGTGCTCTAAGGTTAACTGACCCCCTTCTAAGGTCTGCCATCGATCGTCTTCGTTTAAGCGGTAGTACAGGTTCTGGCTATCCGGTTTAGGCATGATGCCAAAGAGAAAACTCAGCGAAGAACCATAAGGCAGCTTAATCCCATCAAGGTCGGAACTCCCCACTTGGATTACATCGTTTTCAAGCATCACTTGGCTAACAATAAAGCGGGATTCTGGCGGGTTTGACACCAATAGTTTTGAAGCCTCCGCTTTAACTAATCCATATTTTGAGCCTAAAACAAGTTCACGTTCACCATCTTCTGTGCGTTTCACTACGCTACATATCCCAGGAATAAACTCATTATTAATCAAGCCCGATGCAGATGAATAATGTTTAACTAACTCACCGGACAATCGGTAGTAACTCAACCCAACAGAAGATGCGAGCCACACACCTTTCGCATCACTGATCAAACACGCCGGACGAGCATTCGCAACACTCATCTCCAAGACTTGCTTGGCTTCGCCACCAGCCACTGTTTTAAACAACCCATAGGAAGAGGCAAACCACTGAGAGCCATCCGCCGCTGTCACTATATCTAGCGACTCGCCATATTTTTCCGAGAAACGATTGAAACGAATACGTTCATCATCGTATTCATAAATGCCGTGATCCGTACCAATAAAAAGTTTATCTTCGGTATCATATAAGCGCGTCACTTTAGCTGGTAAGTACTGACTCACGATCCATTCGCTACCAAAGTTTCTGACGGATTGCTTGTCGATATCAACGTTGTAAAGTTGGTAACCGCTGGATACCCACAAACGGTTTGTGTCGTCTAGAGCAATATGCTCAACAGCATGCCCAGCCATTACTTGTAAATAAGGGAAGCTAACCTTTTTCAGCCCCTCCAATTGGAATATCTCCAAACCTTTTGAAGTGGCAAGCCATAACATGCCTCGTTGGAACGCAAATTCGTTAATTTGAGAATCTAATTCTAAGACTTTTACAATCCCTTCCGCGCCAGAACGATACAGTTTGCGGTCATCGGCAAACCAAAGCACACCATCTGGCCCTGTTACCGTTTGTCTGATACGACCAGATAAGGTTTGCGAGTCATAACTACTAAAGGTGACTCGCTCAAATTTTTTGCTGAACAAAGAGTAATAACGAATGCCTTGGTTTGTCGCTATCCACATTCCGCCCATGTTGTCGCTAAGTAAGGAATAAATTTTAGTGCTATCGAGTTCTAACTCTAAGAAGCTCGCAGGCTCAACTTCAGTAACTTCACCTGTTAAAAACGAGTAGAGATACAAACCGTGCTCAGTACCAACCCAATACTCTTGATTGGTCTCTGAAAACGTCAGTACGTGGGAGCCACCAATTTTGACGATCTCTTTGTTCGGCTCGTAAATATTGAAGATCAACGCGCCTTTTAAGGTGCCAACCAATATCTCGCGTCTCGTATGCGAGTAGTACACTTTTTCAATGTAGTTTTGACCGGATGAAATCACATGATCAAATTTATTACCTTCAGAGAGATAGACACCAGATGTTGTAGCCAACGCCCATTTGGTTTCGATCAGAATCGCATCATTGATGTACACATAACTATTATTGCTATGTTGATAAAGTTGAAGCAGTGAAAATGAATCAAGTTCATTGGTTTTGATGTTGTAGGTATAAAAATGTGCGCCATCACTGACCCAAATATAATCACCTGATGAACCTATTTTTCTAATTTGCGACCCGGGGTTAAGGCTAAAGACCAACTGCCTTTCTTTGTTTGGGTAGGTCTGATAAACCTCATTTTCGACAAAGGTCCAGAATGACCCTTGATGATACGCAAGCTGCTTTGCGGTCATTTGCAAAAAACTGCCTGATTTTGGCAGAACATTTTGGCCATCATAAAAAAGAACGCGGCCATGTACATCATGAATCCATAGCCCACCTTGCTCGCCCAAGAACAATTTTTTCGCAGCAATAAAAGTGCCCTTAACCTGAGTAGGCAAAGGGTAAAAGATGGCATTTGCGTTGTTCAGCGCAAATGCGTGAGATGATATGAAGAGTCCCCAGAAAATCAGGACAAGTTGGCGAAGCAAGACGAAAACCTTATATATCAATTTATATCAACTCAACTCCCTATAGGCCTTCCGTAGCTCTTGTGATTAGGGTTATTTTGAGCCGCTAATTATTGATAATGATATCTCAATTCCTTTTATAGAAAAGGTTCGTCTTGCCAAAGGTTGTAATTCTTACTGCTAGATCACGTAAAAGAGACATTTCATCCGCAAAACTACAACTAATTACCCTTATTTAGCCAAACATTGCTCAAAGCTGTCAGCCATGTTGCCTAACAAATTAAAGTAACTGCCTGGCTCCACTTTGATCGTGCTGCCTAATGGGTCAAGCTCGCCTTTGGCCACATTGCTGCCACGCATCACACTCTCGACAACGGCTGGTGTAAATTGAGGCTCAGAAAACACACAAGCCACGTTACCTGATCCCAGTGTTTTTCTGATCTGAATCAGCGTCTTGGCACCCGGCTTTCGATCGGGAGTCACCGTAAAGTGTCCTAGATTATTTAATTGATAGCGCTCTTCAAAATAACCGTACGCATCATGGAAAACGAAGTATCCTTGGTTCTTCACTGGTGCTAACTGCTGCTCTATTTCCTTATCTTTAGCCGCAAGCTGTTCTTCAAATTTCACAAGATTGTTGCTGTACGTTTTCGCATTAGCTGGATCGATTTCCGCCAATTTGTTCACAACAGCTTGGGCGACCTGTTTAACCGGTTTAATACCCAACCAAAAGTGCGGGTCGTGGCTACCGTGGTTATGACCGTCGTGATCATGCGAATGCTCACTATCAAACTCACGAAGCGCTAGATTTGGTATTTCGCTTAACGTCAGTGTACTAGCTCTATTTGATACGACTTTTTCAAGAAACGGTTCCAAATCATGACCATACCAAATCACAAAATCCGCAGACGCGACTTTTTTTACATCAGAAGGTCGCAGCGAATAATCATGTGGTGATGCGTTTGACTGAACTAGCACTTCAGGAGTAGTGACGCCTTCAGTCAGTTCAGTCACCATCAGTTGGATCGGTTTAATGCTTGTAAGTACTGTTATCGCCTGCACTGGCAAGGTTAACATTGCTGAAGCAGCAAGAATTAAAGCTCTTTTCATAGTTTTACTTGGGATATGGCATAGAAAGTGCGATAATGTTACATTATAACATTATAGTTTTGCAAATGAGTTTCATTCATGTCTTCATTAGTCAGTCTTGAACGATTGTGCGTCGAGTTCGATGATCGCAGAGTTCTCGATAACATCAGCATGGAATTAGAAAAGGGCAAAATCACAACCCTAATCGGTCCCAACGGAGCGGGAAAATCCACGTTAGTTAAAGTCATTTTAGGGCTTCAAAAGCCAACTAGCGGAAAATTGGTTAAAGCGAAAAGGCTAAAAATTGGTTATGTGCCTCAGAAACTGAAACTCAACGACTCTTTGCCGCTAAACGTTATCCGTTTCTTAAATTTAGCAGGAAAGTACAGCAAACAAGAATGCCTTGATGCATTAAGACTGGTTGGTGCCGAGCACTTAATTAAGAGCAACATGCACCGCCTATCTGGTGGTGAAAACCAACGTGTCCTACTCGCCCGCGCGCTGCTACAACGCCCTGACTTGTTGGTTCTTGATGAACCAGCTCAAGGTGTTGATGTTCAGGGACAAATCGATCTATACGATTTGATTGAAAGCATCCGTCACCGCTTCGATTGCGCTGTGTTTATGGTATCTCATGATTTGCACTTGGTCATGGCAAAAACAGACGATGTGATTTGTTTGCACCACCACGTTTGTTGTTCGGGATCACCAGCAACGATCACTCAGCATCCTTCTTACATAGCATTGTTTGGTAACGCAGCGAGAGAATCACTCGCGTTTTATCATCACGACCACGAGCATCACCATCACGATTTGTCTGGCTCTCCAGTATCGGGCGACGCTACCTCATGCTCTAACCATAGCCACGGACATCATCACCATGATTGAGTTTCTTCTACCTTCTATTCTCGCTGGTATTGGTATTGCAATCATCGCAGGTCCACTTGGGTCTTTTGTTGTATGGCGCAAAATGGCCTACTTCGGTGACACTCTTGCCCATGCATCGTTAATGGGGCTCGCTCTCGGGTTCTTACTGAACGTTAACCTCTATCTTGCGCTGCTAGTCTGCTGTTTAGCATTAGCGGTACTCCTTGTAACACTGCAAAGGCAGCAACTGGTGGCCACAGATACCCTACTCGGAATTCTGGCTCACAGCTCTTTGTCTATCGGTTTGGTGTCAGTAAGCTTTTTGGACAATGTTCGTGTCGATCTAATGAGTTACCTATTTGGTGATTTATTAGCTGTATCACCAGAAGATTTGATGTTTATTTATGCCGGCGTAATTGCCGTTAGTGCATGTTTGTACATATTCTGGCGACCGTTATTATCAAGTACCGTCAGCGAAGAGCTAGCCGCTGTAGAAGGTGTGAACACAGATTTAATTCGTCTGGTCTTGATGCTGATGGTGGGCGTAGTGATTGCGGTAGGTATGAAGTTTGTCGGTGCCCTTATCATGACTTCACTGTTGATCATCCCTGCAGCAACAGCGCGTAAGTTGTCTTCTACACCAGAACAAATGGCATTCTTCGCATCCAGCATAGGTGCGATTTCAGTTCTAATGGGACTGAGTCTGTCTTGGCACTTCGACACGCCAGCAGGCCCATCAGTGGTGATCAGTGCGACTTCTTTGTTTATGCTGAGCCAACTGATTCAGCGGAAAGCTTAGTTATAAGCACAAGTTAAGCAAACGGATCTGATGATTAAGAATTCTCAGTGCTATTGCTGGCTTACATACAAAATCAATACAAAATCGCATCAAAAAAGGCAGTCGAGTGACTGCCTTTTTGTTATTTGGAAAACTTGATGTCTAGAAACGTCGTTATTCCAACGGTTCGGTCGGAGCTTGATTACCCGGTTTGGGCGCTGCAAATGGCACATCTTTCAAATCAGATGCATTGTTTTGGATCAGTTCACCAAGGTGAAACAAACCATATTCACCAGGCTTCATTCGATGCCAAGTCTCATTGCCGGTTAAAGGCTGAGTTGCAATGACAGAAACAACATCGTTTGGTGTTGTTTCTTCTTGGAAGTTGATCTCCACATCTTCATCTAGCAAAGCGGCCTTGCCAAACGGTGCGCGACGCGTAATCCAATACAAGTGATTAGTACAATACGTCATGACAAACTCGCCGTCGCTGAGCAACATATTGAACACGCCTTTTTCTTTGAGCTGATCGCAACACTTAGCAATGTAGAGAAAAACAGATTCCATGTCCTGAGGAGGCTCTGGATATCGATCTTCCATCTGCTTTAGCAGCCAACAAAACGCGAGCTCACTGTCTGTTTGACCAACAGGACGATGGCGCCCAGTGTACAGATCTTGGTAATCAGACAGCTGGCCATTGTGAGCAAAGGTCCAATACTTGCCCCACAACTCACGTGTGAATGGGTGCGTATTTTCTAAATTCACTCCGCCACGGTTTGCTTGGCGAATATGACTCACAACCGCACGACTTTTGATCGGATAGTTTTGCACCAATTCAGCGATTTGGGACTCACAGCTTGGTTTTGGGTCTTTAAAGGTTCGAAAACCTTTACCTTCATAAAAAGTAATTCCCCAACCATCACGGTGCGGGCCAGTACGACCTCCACGCTGCATCAGCCCTGTAAAGCTGAAGCAGATATCCGTTGGAACATTGGCGCTCATGCCGAGCAATTCACACATCGTTTAACGAACTCCTTACCTAAACCACAGCCGAAAAAGTGGCTGCAGAAAATTATTCCATCTCTTTTTCAATCAACTGAATGATGATGTGAATAATCTTAATATGTACTTCTTGAATACGGTCTGCATAACCAAAGTGTGGTACACGAATTTCAACATCAGCAAGACCAGCCATTTTACCGCCATCTTTACCCGTCAGTGCGATGGTCTTCATGCCTTTCGCTTTCGCAGCTTCAATCGCTTTAAGAATATTGCCTGAGTTGCCAGATGTCGACAAACCAAACAGAACATCACCTTTGCGGCCTACCGCTTCAACGTAACGAGAAAAGACAAAGTCGTAACCAAAATCGTTACTGACACAAGAAAGGTGGCTTGGATCTGAAATCGCAATACCAGCGTATCCTGGGCGATTATCACGGTAACGCCCCGTTAGCTCTTCTGCGAAGTGCATTGCATCACAGTGCGAACCACCGTTACCGCACGACAGCACCTTACCATCTTGCTTAAAAGAATCGGCAATCATCTTCGCTGCCGCTTCGATTTGAGCAATGTTATGGTCATCGCTTAAAAATTTGTTGAGCACTTCAGCAGCTTCGTTCAATTCACTTCTAATCAGATCTTGGTACATAAGACGTTCTCTTTATTATTTCGGGCGTAAATGCGCATTCGCTTCGCCTTAGTAAATGGTTCTGATGCCATTTTAGCACCGGACATTTCATAACACTGAGTTTACCCACAAACGAGAATTAGTGTCGATAGTGAACCTCCAGATTTGGATTGGTGACAGTAATAAACTTGTCAACTTGCTTACGAAACCATCACTCAATTCGCAACTTTAGAATTTTAACTCTACTTAGATCACTTTTTACTCAATCTTGTGTTTTACATTTCTTTAATATTTTGATTACACTTATACCAACTGGTTAGACCTCTTACCAAAATACAGACGTACAACATTTATAAAGTCTGAAAAGGAAAAATTATATGGACATCTTGCTCTCTATCGTTGCGATGGCTGTTGTGTTAGGCATTACGCTTTACCACAGAATGTCACTCGTTAAATCCGTCAGCCTACTAACTGCTGCCATGCTAGTGCTGACTATCACAGGCTCAGTTGGCGTTATTGGCTGGACACTGTATGTGCTTGCAATCGCGGTCTTTGCCGTTTCTGGTATCCGCCAATCGCTTATTAGCCGTAAGGCACTGGCGTTGTTTAAGACTGTGCTACCTGCGATGTCTCAAACTGAAAAAGAAGCTCTCGATGCTGGTACAGTATGGTGGGAAGCTGAGCTATTCAAAGGTAAACCTGAATGGGAAAAATTACACGCAATTCAAGCGCCAAAACTTAGCGCTGAAGAGCAAGCGTTCTTAGACGGCCCAGTAAACGAAGTGTGTGCTATGGTCAGCGACTTCCAAGTAACGCATGAACTCGCGGATTTACCACCTGAAGTTTGGCAGTATCTGAAAGACAACAAATTCTTCGCCATGATCATCAAGAAAAAGTACGGTGGTCTAGAGTTCTCTGCATACGCTCAATCTTTGGTACTGCAAAAGCTGACGGGTGTTTCTGGCGTACTTTCTTCTACCGTTGGTGTGCCTAACTCATTAGGCCCAGGCGAACTCTTGCAACACTACGGTACAGAAGATCAGAAAAACTATTACTTACCTCGCCTAGCTGAAGGTAAAGAAATCCCATGTTTCGCACTAACTAGCCCAGAAGCGGGCTCAGACGCAGGTTCAATCCCAGATTACGGCGTCGTTTGTAAAGGAGAATGGGAAGGCAAAGAAGTGTTGGGTATGCGTCTAACGTGGAACAAACGCTACATCACGCTTGCGCCTGTTGCGACGGTACTTGGCCTTGCATTCAAACTGCGTGACCCAGAAGGCCTGCTTGGTGATAAAGAAGATCTTGGTATCACATGTGCGCTGATCCCAACGGATGTGAAAGGTGTAGAAATCGGTAACCGTCACTTCCCACTGAACGTACCATTCCAGAACGGTCCAACCCGTGGTAAAGACATTTTCGTTCCTATCGATTTCATCATCGGTGGTGAAAAAATGGCAGGGCAAGGCTGGCGCATGCTGGTGGAATGTCTGTCGGTCGGCCGTGGCATTACGCTACCTTCTAACTCAACGGGTGGTATCAAATCGGCCGCTATGGCAACGGGTGCATACTCTCGCATTCGTCGTCAGTTCAAACAACCAATCGGTCACATGGAAGGCGTTGAAGAGCCATTGGCACGTCTTGGCGGTAATGCATACGTCATGGATGCGGCCAGCAACCTAACTGTTGCAGGTATCGACCTAGGTGAAAAGCCATCGGTTATTTCTGCAATCGTGAAGTACCACTGTACCCACCGCGGTCAACAAAGCATCATCGACGCGATGGACATTGTCGGCGGTAAAGGCATTTGTTTAGGCCCTTCGAACTTCCTCGCTCGTGGCTACCAAGGATCTCCAATCGCCGTAACGGTAGAAGGTGCAAACATTCTGACTCGTTCGATGATCATCTTCGGTCAAGGTGCGATTCGTTGTCACCCATACGTGCTTGAAGAAATGAACGCCGCTTACTCAGAAGCGAGCGACGCGGTTGAGAAATTCGACAAAGCGCTAGCTGGCCACGTGAGCTTTACCATGAGTAACCTCGTTCGCAGTATTTGGTTTGGTTTAAGCGATGGCCTAGGTTCATCGGCACCGACTAAAGATGCAACGAAACGCTACTACCAACAGCTAAACCGTTACAGTGCCAACCTAGCGCTTCTGTCTGATATCTCAATGGCGGTACTTGGTGGTTCGTTGAAACGTAAAGAGCGCTTATCTGCGCGTTTAGGTGACATTCTCAGTCAGCTATACCTAAGCTCCGCGACGCTAAAACGTTTTGAACAAGATGGTCGTCCAGCTGAAGATTTGGCTTTGGTTCACTGGGGTCTACAAGATAGCTTAAAACAAGCAGAAATCGCCGTTGATGAGTTCCTAGCAAACTTCCCGAACAAAGTCATTGGCCGCACACTTCGCGTTCTGATTATGCCATTCGGTCGTGTACGCAAAGCACCAAGTGACAAGTTAGACAGCAAAGTGGCACGTATTCTACAAACCCCAAGTGCAACACGTTCGCGCATTGGCCGTGGCCAGTACCTAGAGCCAACAGAGCACAACCCAGCAGGTAAGATTGAGTTAGCACTGTCTGTGATTCTTCAAGCTGAGCCTGTGTTCGACAAAGTTTGTAAAGCGCAAGGTAAACGTCGTCCATTCCTCCGCTTGGATATGATTGCTCAAGAAGGTCTAGAGCAAGGCGTGATCACTCAAGAAGAAGCAGAACTGCTGAGAGAAGCCGAGCAACATCGTCTCGATACCATTAACGTTGACGATTTTGAACCGGAACTATTGGCAGCAAAGCCTCTTTACCCTCAAATGGATAGCGTTGCTTAAAAGCCAATAAGAAAGACAAAAACGGGAGCTTTGGCTCCCGTTTTCTTGTGCTCTGAATCCAAATAACGCCCCCTCCCTTTCGACGCATCCGATGCTCACTCTCAGACAACCGTTGTAACCACAGCCAAACCAATTGATCGCGATATGAGTGATAAATAGCTCACAGACCTTACCCATTAACGATGTATACTTTACCGTATCTCAACCACATATATGGAAAATCTGTTGGCTAGACTCTTATTCGCTCAGTGGTTCCCAGGACTCATTCAACTTAAAAACTATCAAAAAGAATGGCTCGTGAACGACTTTAGAGCCGCATTTTCTGTCGTTGCTGTTGCACTACCTGTTGCTATTGCTTATGCACAGCTAACTGGCGTTTCTGCTATCGTCGGCCTCTACTCATGCGTGCTGCCGATGCTGGTTTACGCTTTAATGGGCACTTCCCGACAACTCATTGTTGGCCCGGACGCCGCAACCTGTGCCGTCATCGCCGCCGTCGTTACCCCAATTGCCGCTGGCGACCCAACCAAACACTGGCAGCTCGTCATGACCATGACAGCTATGACAGGTATTTGGTGTGTACTGGCCAGCCGTTTCAAACTGGGAATTTTTGCTGACTTCCTTTCCCGCCCAATCCTCTTAGGGCTACTCAACGGCGTGGCGTTGACCATCATTGTCGGTCAGTTTGCGAAAGTCGTGGGTTTGAAATACGAACAACGCTATCTACTTGAACGATTATGGGAAGCTCCACAACGCTTGGCAGAACTTCATTGGCCAACCGTTGCGTTAAGTGTAGCGACTGTGGTGGTCTATTTGGTAACCAAACGCTACCGTCCTACTTGGCCTGCAGCAATGCTTGCCATACTGGTTACTACAGCATCGGTTTGGCTACTGCACTTACAAGAAATGGACGTGGCCGTAGTCGGCTTAACTCAAGGTGGTTTCCCTCAATTTCAAGCCCCACAATTTGAGCTTGGCGAAGTGCGTGAGCTCGTCGTGCCAGCGTTAAACTTAGCGATCGTTAGCTTTGTCAGCATGATGCTGACCGCGCGCAGCTTCGCAGCGAAGAACGGCTACGACATTGACGCCAATAAAGAGTTTCAGGCATTGGGGTTTGCCAATATTGCTTCTGCCTTCTCGCAAGGCTTTGCCATCAGCGGCGCAGATTCTCGTACCGCCGTTAACGACGCCAATGGGGGAAAATCGCAATTGGTATCGATTGTGGCTGCCATCACCATTGCTATTATCGCGGTCTTTATTTACGAGCCGTTACAGTTCATCCCTATTGCGTCACTCGGCGTGGTACTCATCATCGCGTCACTGTCGCTGCTTGACCTCAAAGCCATATGGATACTGAAAACACGTGACAAAGATGCCTTTTACCTTGCCATCATTACCTTTATTTCCGTGCTAGTGATTGGGGTTATTCCGGGTATCACACTGGCAGTTCTATTAGGTCTATTTCAGTTTTTACGCATCGTCATGCGACCAAGTGACCAACTACTGGGTCTGGATGAAAAAGGCACCATTCGCACCATTGATGAAACCGGAAAAGCGTCTCCAATTCCGGGAATGGTGATTTATCGCTTCAACTCACCGTTGACCTACTTTAATGCGCCGTACTTTAAGCGTCGTTTGCTAGAGCACGCAGAGCAAAACAAAGATGTCAGCTGTGTCGTAGTCGATGCCGTATCAAGCTTTACTCACCTAGATTTGAGTGTCATGGCAACATTGGCCGACATTCACGAAGTGCTCAAGAAAAGAGGAATACGATTAGTCCTCGCGGGAAGAAAACGCCGCTTGCGTCAATGGTGTGAGTTAACGGGAATAAGCACCAGCGAAGGCGGGATTTTGCTGCGTGCCGATATGTACCTTGCGATCAAACTCAGTGGTAGCTACCTCAGTGCTGTCGGTGAAGGGATTGTTCCGACCGTGCAAAAAGAACCCGACTTGGAACAACCACCAAAGCCAATTCCAGAAGTGGCTTAAGCGATAATCTAAAGTAAAAACAGGAGCATCTTCTCCTGTTTTTTATTGTTCATTTTATCTGTTTAATCGGCTCGGCTTTATGCTTGCGGTTTAAATTTTTTCGTCATTCCTTGGCTTTTAGGAGCCACTAGCTTGTAACCAAGATTCTCATAAAAGAATGGCTCGTCAGCAATCATAGAAACGTAAGAGCCTTCAAGTGCAACAGAAGAAAGATAACCGTCGATGTATTCCATGACTTTTCTACCTAATCCGTTACCTTGATAATCAGGGTCAACGGCAACGTCGACAATTTCGAAGTTACACGCCCCGTCACCAACAACCCGGCCCATTGCTATAAGAGCCCCCTCATCTCGGATGGACACTCCGTAAAGAGAGTTGGGTAAGCCAATTTCCGCCGCTTGCAGAGACTTTGGAGACAAACCTGCTTTGACACGCATCTCACAGTATTCTTCTGGGCTTGGAACGAACTCTTCGTATTTTATTGTCATTGCGTACTACTCCTTTAATTACCAACGAAGCATACATAACAACACTGTATAAATAAACATACATAAAAATAAAAAGGAATCCTCTCAGGCAGATAAAACATCCGGCTTTGAGAAGCAGCCACCAAAAATTTTGGCTCCGTAATAGATATAATTCGCACACAAGGAGAACTGCATTCTTCAAGACAGATCGTCCGCAATAGCCCATCCGCTTATGCTCGGTTACTTTGAGGCGGCAATTCTTCTCTCATAAGTTGATAAAGTTCGTCATGCACTAAAGACGCCAGAATGAGATTTCTTCTGGTATCAGTTGCAGGACCACTTACACCATCCCACGAATAACCTTTCTTAATCGTCAATAAGCCTTGTTCACTTAAGCTAAGATAGGGACTTTCAAAAGGCACACCAAGATAAATACCGCTTTCAACCTGATCTTCTGAATGAAGATGACACTTGTACTTCCGACGTTTTTTGTACGTCATAGAGGCCTCTTAAGCACCTCGCTTCTTTTGATTTGAAATACCGAGTCTATAGTTTGTCTGCGAGTTTCTTTAAATAGCTTTTGGCTAATTCATTATTATCGCGGCTAAGCCATTTTATACAGTCAAACAATTCCCAAATCAGACCTTGGTCGCCAATAGTATAAACAGGAAAATCTTCATGCTTGGGTGCCGGTTCGTTGGTAACCAGTTCATTAATAAATTCATCTTTATCGAATAGGATTATGAAGGGCTTAGAAAGCTTAAAAGGTTCACTCAAATCTAAGCAATGAATCTCAGCACTAGTTAGATCGTTGAAGATATATTTTTTGAAGTGTGCCATCTCATTATGATCACCTTCTAAGCGATAGAAGATCTCTCTGTCAGCTTCAAACTGAGCAAAACAAGGCTCAGCATTTTTATGGAAATTGTTTTTGGTGAAAGCAACAACATCCGCATCCGATACTCGGTCTCCCTTTCCTGAAGACAATGAACCTAGCAATACCGCGGCAATAACATTCTCTTCATTGACAAAGGCGTTGTATGCCGACTCCACCAATGCCTTCTGTAAAGGCAAATGATCTAGATTTAACTTTTCCATTTTCAAAGCTCTCTCCTTATAGCTTGTACGAACAGACTAATACTAAGAGTCTATAATGCGAGCTTTATCGGCACGCTTCAATTAAAAATCAAATAGTTAGTTCTCACATTTACTTATTTGGACAAACAGAAGATCCCTAGCATTCATGGAAAAAAACCTAGGAAAAAAAAACGGAGCCGATGGGCTCCGTTCTTTCTCTAACTCTTCTGCCTTATTTCTTTGGCACTTCCAATTGCATTTCAGGCATGGCTTGTCGTTTCGCTTTTAACTTGCGCCACACAATCCAAGCCACAATAGCAATCAAAAGCATCACTACGTTGCCGACCGCAATGATGATCATGCTGCGTTTACGCTCTGCTTCGCGCTCTGCAATGATGCGTTTTTCCATCTCAATACGGCGTTGCTCGGCCAGCTCTGCTTCTTTGGCGATGCGGGCGGCTTCTAAATCCACTTCATCAACGACACTGAAGGTTTGTTCTTGAATAGGAAACACCAGTGCACGCTGGGTTGCGAAATCCGTTGCAAAGATTTCTCCGCGCCATGAGTACTTGCCTAGTTCAGGATCGTTATCCAAGTTCAAGGTGGTTTTCATACCATCCTGTGACACTTGCCCTTGGCTGTAGGTAATGAAGCCATCAGGTGCATTTTGCTCGACGTTTACCGCGATAGAGCCGGGAGCAATCATACCTTGCTCACCGCTAACCACCAGCTGGTGTGGTTTCTCTGGGCTACGAGATTGAATAAACGTACGTGAGACTGGGTTTGGGTACACCAAAATCACCTGTTCTTGCGCACGCAAAAATACGCCGTTTCCAGAAGTGATTCGTGCGCGGTACTTGCCCGGTTCCACTTCGATAGGTAATTGAACGGTGAATACACCATCGCCCGCTTGTTCATCCAGACCGCGACCATCATCAGAAAATTCGCCAATGATCATCGGCACTGGACGTGCTTCTTTTATCAGTTCGTCTTCATTTTCGACAAACTTAGTGAAGGTGACTCGCAAGTTGACACGGTCGAGAAAGTCTCGCAGGACAAGTGGCTTATCGTCTGAAGTTAAACGCGCGGTGAACTTGAGCGCTTCTCCGTTATAGAGACGGTTAGGGAATACGTCGGTACTGAGCTTGAGATGTGAAATTAAGCGGATGTTGTTTTTTGGGGTTACTTTCCCCACAGCTTGCCAAGGGCCGGGCATTGGGTTGTCGACTGAAATGATGTCGAGTGATGGTTCTTGATACCAACGAACGTTGTCGTAAGAGCCCCACGCGTAATATTTTTTACCATCTGGACGAACTAACACAACAGGTTGAGAACTTTGTTCACGATAAACCAGAAAAGTAATCTGTTCGATGGTCGGGTCGACACGAAAACGGTTATCCAACAAAGACATGGCGGACTCGCTCGCGGCAAATGCGAAACAACTCCAGATCGCTAAAATAGCGACCGACAAAGCCCTCAACATAGCTTCTCCTATTGGTGCCAAATACAGTCGTTTACCAGTTCTAATCTTTTCTGGTGCGCTTCTAATTCATCGGCAGTTGCACGCAAAACCTTTAGTGCTTTTCTTCCTTCAATGCGGCGAATGGTTTCTACCCCGCCTTCTTGTTTGTTGGCGTTAAATTCTAGACTCGTTTGCCCACCAGTCATCAGTAGGTAAACGTCGGCTAGAATCTCCGCATCGAGCAATGCCCCGTGGAGTGTACGGTGCGAGTTATCAATGCCGTAACGTTCACATAATACGTCGAGGTTGTTGCGCTTGCCCGGGAAGATTTTCTTCGCCATGGCAAGCGTATCCGTCACCTTGCAGTAATCGTCGGTTTTACCAATTGTTGGATCGAGTTTTTCAAACTCATAATCCATGAAGCCAGTATCGAAGGGCGCGTTATGCGCAACCAGTTCTGCGCCTTTGATAAAATCAAGAAACTCTTGGTGGACACTCGCGTATTCCGGTTTATCTATCAAGAATTCATCGGTAATACCGTGTACTTGTATCGCCTCAGGTTGAATTTCACGATCGGGCTTAATGTACACATGGAAATGACGACCAGTCAGCTTACGGTTGATGATCTCCACGGCACCGATTTCGATGATGCGGTGACCTAAGTAGTGCGGACCACCTTCTTGGTTCATACCTGTGGTTTCGGTATCGAGAACGACAATGCGATTATGTTCAGAATTGCTGCTGGTATTCATAAGGTTATGTATGTCAGACTATGCTTTATTAAATGTTTCGGCTAATAGTACCAAAAATATGACCAAACACGTTGAGATTTTCACAGACGGATCTTGTTTAGGAAATCCAGGCCCTGGTGGCTACGGCATCGTCTTACGCTACAAAGACGTAGAAAAGACGCTCTCCAAAGGCTACACCCTCACCACCAACAATCGCATGGAAATGTTAGCCGCAGTTGTCGCCCTGCAAACACTGAAAGAGCCGTGCCGTGTCACGCTGACGACCGACAGTCAGTACGTGCGCCAAGGGATCACGCAGTGGATTCACAACTGGAAAAAACGCGGCTGGAAAACCGCAGATAAAAAGCCCGTGAAGAACGCCGATTTATGGCAAGCACTGGATAAAGAAACGGCACGCCACCAAGTGGATTGGCATTGGGTTAAAGGCCATGCTGGACACAGAGAAAACGAAATCTGTGATGAACTCGCCCGCACAGCAGCAGAAAACCCAACAGAAGAAGATACAGGCTACCAGCCATCTTAATACGCTAGTAGCGCTGGCTCGACACTCTCTTCACACCAAATCCCTCTCGGTTCATCACGCCAAGCGGCGTCAGTTTTTTCTTTAGACGCCAATGTGGTTTGATTGGCTTGAGAGGGTACGTTCGTTTACGAGCGACGATATAGTACAAGCTCCCCGCCGGAGAAGCCCAATCCCCCAAGCTGTTTTCTAACCAAGTCCACATGGTGCGATAACGTGTCATAGGAAACAGCGCATAACGATCACAATGAATTACTTGGTAATTGAGTAACCCCAACCAGTCATTGATTCGGCTCGAAGTAAACATTCGTCCACTCCACGGCAAGTTATTTTTACGCCATGGGAACAAACTCGCTAAACCAGTAAAGCTAATTGGGTTAAAACCCGTAATGATCAAGCAGCCATCATCCATCATCACTCTGTCGACTTCTCGCAGCAGACGATGTGGATCACTTGCATAATCAAGCTGATGGGCAAGTATCACGACATCAAAGCTTTTTTCCAAAAAGGGCAATTCGTAACCATCTGCGATAACATTGTGTAACGGGTTCTGGATATCTACGTTGACTTGGTGTTGAATGTTACAATTACAGCTGGTTAGCTCACAGCTCAACCCGCCCAGTTTGAGCATATGGTAGCCGAACAATTTCGGACACCATTCATCAAGTCGGGTCTGGATTGACTCAAGCACCCAAGGCCCATTGTTCATCGCTGACCAAGTCGATGGGTGCGGTAAAGTTTTGTTGCTGAGTGCTGGTTTCATTAACCACCTGACTTAAAAAGGGTGACGGAGAACGAATCGTGTTAGAGATCAAAAGCATACCCGCATTTAATGATAATTACATCTGGCTGATACAAAATAGCGACAAGCGTTGCGCCGTGGTCGATCCAGGCGATGCACAGCCAGTATTAGATTATTTGCAGGCTAACGAATTAACTTTAGAAGCGATCTTAGTTACACACCACCACAACGATCACATTGGCGGTGTTCCAGATTTAGTTCGTGCATTTCCTCACGTCACCGTTGTCGGCCCGAAAGCGGAGCCAATTCCGACCTTAACAACTCCTATGGAAGAAGGCGATAAGCTTGAGCTGTTCGGCGAAATCTTCTTGGTGCTCGGTTTGCCGGGGCACACGCTCGGTCATATAGGGTATGTAGGCGATAGCAAGCTATTCTGTGGTGACGTGCTATTTTCTGCTGGTTGCGGTCGTATTTTCGAGGGTACACCAGAGCAGATGTTTGAGTCCCTGAGCAAAATTGCAGCGCTTCCAGAAGAAACACAAGTGTTCTGCGCGCATGAATATACAGCGAGTAACGTTGCCTTTGCGCTGGCAGTGGAACCTGATAACGAGCAACTACGTCAATACCGAGACGATGTGAACCGACTTCGTGCACTAAACATTCCTACCCTTCCTACAACGCTGCGAAAAGAAAAGTGGATTAATCCATTCTTGCGTACCACCAATCCAGACGTTGTTAAGTCTGTCGCGAACCGCATTAAAAATAGCGATCCATGCTCGGTTTTTACTGCTTTGCGTGAGTGGAAGAACGAATTTTAACCATTTTCTGCTTGTAAGTTTGCAAGACCCCAGTATTATCAGGGGCTGATTTTTTGGGAAGCGCCACTGGCGCTTCTCTTACGTTTGGGGTCGATATAAATCAACTTGAATGTCGCTCCCATGCATAATTTTAGAAGCTCTCCGCCTCTATTGAATATTAGTTAGTGTTAAAAGATGTCTATTATCTCACGACTGCCACGCAACTTAGGCTGCGCGACAGGCAGGAGAAGATAAAAAGGCCCTAAATAGGCTGAACCCATGCGTTTGAAGTATAGCTGGGCGTTGGTGTTGTTATTATCTGGCTGTCAATTGACTCAGCCAAATTCGTCCACTACTCCAACTCCAGAAACCAACAAGTCAGAGCAAACTGCTAAACAGAATGCCACTAAGACTAAATCTAAAAACAAACAATCTTTGGCGAAAGATTCTGCCAAGGATACGCCAAAAGTTCTCTCCCCTCAGGAACAAGAAGATGTGTGGCAACGTATTGCTATGCAGCTTGAAATGGACATCCCAAACAACAAGAAAGTGGATTATTACCGTACGTGGTATTTGAAACACCCAAACCACCTGTACACGGTATCTAAACGTGCAGCGCCATTTCTTTACATGATCACGCAACGTATCGAAGAACGTGGATTGCCAATGGAGCTTGCTCTTCTACCGGTTGTGGAAAGCTCATTTGACGCTTTCGCCTACTCGCACGGTAGCGCAGCAGGTTTGTGGCAGTTTGTGCCAGGCACCGGGAAAATGATGGGGCTTGAACAAAACTACTGGTATGACGGGCGTCGCGATGTCGCTGCCTCTACCGATGCTGCATTGGATTATCTTGTTCAATTAAATGAACGTTTTGACGGAAACTGGGAACACGCAATCGCAGCCTACAATAGTGGCGGCGGTCGTGTATCTAGCGCTATCCGTAAGAACAAAAAATTGGGTAAACCTGTCGACTTTTTCTCTTTAGATCTGCCAAAAGAGACCAGTAGCTACGTGCCAAAACTTCTCGCTCTTGCGGACGTGGTGGCAAACCAAGAAAAGTACGGTATCGACATTCCATCTATCCCAAACAAACCAGTGCTGACGTTAGTCGATCCGAAAGAACAACTGGATCTCGCTATCGCTGCTGATTACGCGGGCATCGGGGTAAAAGAGCTGCAAAGCTACAACCCTGCCTACAACCAATGGTCCACCGCACCAGAAGGGCCTCATCAGCTTCTTATTCCTGTGGAGAAGAAGGATGCGTTCTTAACTCAAGTTGAGAGCAATCGCGGTAAAGGCATGAAAGTCGCGCGTTACAAAGTCAAATCTGGCGACTCGTTGAGTATGTTGGCAAAGAAATACGGTACGACCTCAAAAGTGATTCGTCGTGCTAACGGCCTGTCGAACAACAACATTCGCATTGGTCAGTACTTACTTATTCCGACGTCAACCAAAGACGATTCAAAGTACGCACTTACAGCGCAAAACCGTTTGAACAAAACGCAATCGCAAGCTCGTGGCCAGCTGAAACTGTCACACGTTGTGCAATCGGGTGAAAGTTTGTGGTCTATCGCTCGTGACAACAAGGTTTCACACAAATCGCTAGCAAAATGGAACGGCATGGGACCAAAAGATACCCTGCGCGTCGGTCAAAAGCTGGTGATTTGGAAAAAATCAGACCAAGGCGCCGTGATTCGTACCGTGTTCTACAACGTTCGCTCTGGCGACACCATCAGTGGCATCGCAAGCAAATTCAAGGTGAAGAGCAACGACATCGTAAAATGGAACTCGCTGCATAAGCAGAAGTACCTAAAACCGGGTCAAAAACTTAAGCTGTACGTAGATGTAACTAAGGTAAGTGTATGAACCCGTCAAATAACCCACTCGTAATGTTGTTGGATATATTCCGTTCTCCAACCTCTTGTTTTCTTGCGCTTTATCAGCGTGGTGGTTGGGGATGGCAACCTTTCATCTTTTTGATGCTAAGCCCATTCCTATTTTGGGGCGCGTACTTTTCGAACGTTGATTTTACGTGGTTAAGTGACCAACTCACTGTACAGTTCCAACAAATCGACCCACAGCAGATTGAGCTATTGGAACCAAACACGTTGATGGCAAGTGCGATCATTAATGACGTGTTCAATCGCTTTGCGACGCTTTTGTTGCTTGCGTTTTGGTTCTTCCTTGCGACTAAAGCAAGTAAACAACAATACGGTTATTGGAAATGGTTTGCGGCATCGTGCGCCATTTTGTTTCCAGCGGTATTGGGCGACATTGCAAGCTACGCAAGCTTACTATTGAAACATGGTCAGGTAATGACCTATGCGGCGGATCTCAACAGTCTCAATGGCTTACTGAAGTTGCCACTCACCAACGAATGGTCTCACTTTGCTAGCTCACTGCCACTTCTGTTGCCTTGGTACATTGTTCTAGGTTACGGCGTGGTATTAACGTGGACTGAATTTGAACGCGGACAGGCTCTGGTGATTTCGAGCCTGCCTTGGATCGCGTTTTACGTGATTTGGGCGTTGTACATCGTTATCGCTTAAGCTGACTAACGCTAATCGTTAAGCGTAAACGACACCAGTAATGGATTATGATCGGAAGCGTCGCTCTGCGGCGCTTTCGCATTTTTCAGCGTTAATCCGCGGTAGAACACATGGTCTAGCGGCAAGCCCGTAATAAACTGCGTACGATGATCTGGCGAGAACTGTACTTCTCTCAAATTTGCTTCCCTCAGGGCCTGCTTCATGGCCGTAATCCGATATTCGCTCCAACTATTAAAATCACCAGCAAATACGATTGGCCCGCTGTGTTGTTTAAGTAGCGTCTCAAGCGCAGAAAGTTGCGAAGTATATTCTTCCGTTCCAACGGTAAAGTTGATCGCATGCACATTGATAACGGCCAAGCTCTCACCATTACTTAAACGATACTGGCTGTACAACGCCGATTTTGGCAAACGCAACCACGGTTCTTTTGACGTGTACGCGCATGCTTTAACTGGCTGCTTTTGAGCAATACTAATCACGCCAGCTCCGCTGCCTAACGCTTTAAACGCGCTGACTTGGTTGCTGACCCAGCTGCCATCTACCAACCATTGTTTAAAACTGTCTGTCATGCTGGCTTCTTGCAGCAATAACAATTGCTTATCTGCCGAGAACAACTCCAGCTCAGATTGCCAGTTAGCGCGATTTTGCTTGTAGATGTTCCAAACTAAAAGGTTGAGTTCACCGTTATCGTCCAGAGCTTTTGCTCCGCTAAACTCTATACATCGAATATCTTCGGTAATTTCAGAACCAGTTTGTGTGATGATCTGTGGGTGTTCTGGCACGGTAAAGATGACTTGAAAACTCACTACCGCAGCCATGATTAGAAAGGCTAAAGAGAGAACAAAACGCTTAAACATGAGAGCGTACCTGAATGCATGAAATAAAAAAGGAGCCTTATTGGGCTCCCTTTTAGCTTAATCAAAAATGCAATTGTAGTGAAATCTTAAATCGCGTCTTCGTCTTCTTCACCAGTACGGATACGAACCACACGCTCAACATCCGTTACGAAAATTTTACCATCGCCAATCTTACCTGTTTGCGCGGTTTCGATGATGGTTTCTACGCATTTGTCTGCTACATCTTCAGTAACAACAATTTCCAGTTTCACTTTCGGTAGGAAGTCCACCATGTATTCCGCACCGCGGTATAGCTCAGTGTGGCCTTTCTGACGACCAAAACCTTTCACTTCAGAAACCGTCATCCCTGTGATGCCTACTTCAGCAAGTGCTTCTCGAACATCATCCAATTTAAATGGCTTGATAATCGCTTCAATCTTTTTCATGTTCATCCCTTGAGCTTCAATCGTTTGCGCATATTATCGTTTAGCGTCTCATAACATTCAATGTTTGTCTCTGCTTCATCGGCTAAAATCCTGAGCTCAATAAGGTTTATTAACTCGAGATAAAACAAAACCAGAGCAATGCTCTGGTTTTGTAGAAATAAGATAACGACGTGTTAATGCACTTTTTACTTACTTCAAACTTGAGTAGTAAGCGGCAAGGTTTGCAATATCGTCATCAGAAAGCAGCGACGCTTGAGCCTGCATTACCGCAGCAAGACCACCGTTACGTTCTTTGTTTTTGTAAGCTTTGATTGAGCTCACGATGTACTGCTCGTTTTGCCCTTTCAAATTTGGGTAGCCTGGAATCGTTGCGTTACCGTCTGCGCCATGACATGCCGCACATACTGCAGCTTTAGCTTGTCCCGCAGCGGCATCACCCGCCAGAGCTTGGCCACTCAATATGGTTAGTGCAGCCACTGCACCGATCATTACTCTCTTCATTGCTTCACCTAATCGTTTTTTATTTGAGATAGTTATGGTCGATATTGTGACATGAATTACAAAGGCTTGCGCCAAATGAGTTCACAGTCTTGGCCACTAAATGTTTGATCCACAAACAAGTCTGCGACTGCAACAACTTGGTCTTTGTACATCAAAATCGGGATCTGACGACGTAACCAGCTTGGCACATTGTATTCTTGGAATAACTTTTTCAGTTTACGACTGCGACTACGTGTTGTGGGGTGTGCCGACAAACCTTCGGGATTGAAAGTAACCCTCAATAACTCGGGGTGTGATGGCAGCGAAATATTTGGCTGATGAGAACCCGAACTAAGCGTTAACGTCCCCAGACTCTCTGGTAAAATCAGTGGCTCATCGATTTGGATATGGCCTTGCCAACTCGTCACATCGGCATGAGGCGTAACCCAGTACAATTTGTTTTGGAAGCGTCGGATCTCTCCTTGTTTGAGTTTAAGCTTTGGATTGGCATCTTGTTGCGCCAATGCCACTTCTTGCCAAATCAAGCGCAATTGAGTTTGACTCGGCATATTGGCATTCAATTTACTCAACCACATACGAATCAAACGCGCTTGAGCTAATTCACTATGGATAGCTAACTCATCAATACTTAAGCTCAAATCCGCCTGTAGAGCACGCGCAAACACCGAACCTAGGAGCTCATCCAATAACGCTTCTTGTTGAGCACATAAGCTTGCGCTTCGTTGCACCGCTTGATGAATACTCGGCCAACGCTCAGACAACTCAGGGACGATACGATGACGTAAAAAATTTCTATCGTAGCGCGTGTCTTGGTTACTTTCGTCTTCTACCCATTCCAAACCAATGTTCTTCGCCGTCGCTTCTATCTGCTCGCGCTTGATGTTAAGTAGCGGACGAACTAATGTGCCACCAGCAAACGGCATAGTTTCTGCCATCGAAGATAAACCCTTAGGTCCACTTCCACGTTTCAACGCGAGTAAAAAGGTTTCGACTTGGTCGTCGGCATGCTGACCTGTTAGCAATAAGTCGCCACGATTGATATGACGAGCCAGAGCTTCATAGCGCGCTTCACGTGCCAGCGATTCAATGCTCTCACCACTATTGGTATCTAGGTTCACACGCTCTACCGAGCACGAAATACCTGCTTGTTTCGCCCATACTTGACACTTATCGGCCCAAATGTCCGCATTTTCACTCAAACCATGATGAACATAAACCGCGTGGCAAGAGAGGGAGTTTTCTTCTCGATAACGGCGAAGTAACTCAAGTAACAAGCGCGAGTCCACACCACCACTAAACGCGACAACGACCTTCGTTTGAGGTTGATAATAGGTGTTCAATACATGAGAAAACTGCTGGTAAAGCGATTCCATAAGCGATCCGATAGGTACAAAAAAGGGTTAGACATTGTCCAACCCTTTCTATTTTATCCGTTATCTCGCGAGATATCAGCAGTAACCGTAGTTCATTAGACGTTGGTAACGGCGTTCACGTAGCGATTCTTCATCTAGCTGCTCAAGATCTTCTAGCTGACGAAGTAGCGTCGCTTTCATGTTTTCAGCCATTTTAACGTGATCGCGGTGCGCGCCACCTAGTGGCTCTTCGATGATCTCATCAATTAGCTCAAGTTCTTTAAGGCGAGGAGCAGTTAGACCCATTGCTTCTGCTGCTTGAGGCGCTTTGTCAGAATCACGCCATAGGATTGAAGCACAACCTTCTGGAGAAATTACTGAGTACGTAGAGTACTGAAGCATGTTCACGTAGTCGCCTACACCAATAGCTAGTGCACCGCCTGAACCACCTTCACCTACAACGTTACAGATTACTGGAACTTTAAGACCAGACATCACTTTTAGGTTTTTCGCGATAGCTTCAGATTGACCACGCTCTTCTGCACCAACACCTGGGTATGCGCCAGCTGTGTCGATGAATGTGATGATTGGCATGTTGAAACGCTCAGCCATTTCCATCAAACGTAATGCTTTGCGGTAACCTTCTGGCTTTGGCATGCCAAAGTTACGTCTTACTTTTTCTTTTGTCTCACGGCCTTTTTGGTGACCAATGATCATCACAGGACGACCTTCAAGACGTGCAATACCACCGACAATCGCTTTGTCGTCTGCGAATGCGCGGTCACCCGCGAGTTCGTCAAACTCTTCAAATACGTGTTGAACGTAATCAAGCGTGTACGGACGTAGTGGGTGACGAGCCAGTTGAGCCGTTTCCCATGCACCTAAGTCGCTGAAGATCTTCTTCTTAAGTTCTAGGCTCTTCTTCTCAAGCTGTTCGATTTCTTTATCCAGGTCAATTGCAGAATCACCACCATGACGTGATACGTCACGTAGTGCTTCGATTTTCGCTTCTAGTTCTGCAATTGGCTTTTCAAATTCAAGAAAGTTTAGGCTCATCTATGAATCCTTGTTGACTCAGCGTCTGACATATTGCGCTGAATTTTTTAGTTAAATTCGAGTTCTACCTGGCTTTTGCCAAGCAACTGTTTTAAATCGTCTATTAATGTATCACTTGGCGTTACTCGCCATTCGGTGCCCAATGTTAACCGCGCTCTGGCGTCGGCACGCTGGTAGTATACATTGACGGGTACGGTTCCGGCTTTGTGCGGTTCTAAAATACGACTAAACTGCTCAAAGAATTGATCATTGATCTGGTTAGCATCAATTGATACCGACAGACCACGTGCGTATTTTTCGCGCGCGCTGCCGAGATCCATAACTTCACGCGCCGACATTTTAAGGCCACCGTTGAAGTCATCAAAGCTGACCTGTCCCGAAACCACCAAAATTCTGTCTTTTTCGAGAAGTTCAGCATACCGATCAAGTGCATCGGAGAACAGCATTACTTCCATTCGACCACTTCGGTCGTCCAACGTCATGATACCAATGCGAGTACCTCGCTTGGTTGTCATCACTCGCGCAGCAATCACTAAACCTGCTACCGTTACCGATTGATCGCGACGTGTTGGGGTCGCGTCTTTTAGTCGACAACTGGTGTATTTGTTTAGTTCCTTTAAATACGCGTTAATGGGGTGCCCGGTCAAATATAAACCGAGTGTTTCACGCTCACCCTCTAGCCAAACCTTTTCTGGCCATGGTGGCACTTGCGTGTATTTATTCTCAACTTCTTCTGGTGCATCGGTCAACACACCAAACATATCGCCTTGGCCAAAGGCCTCTGCTTGGTGATGTTGGCTGGCCGCTTTAACGGCATCGTTCAGTGACGCCATCATCGCCGCTCGATGAGGACCAAGTCGGTCAAGTGCACCTGCATAAATCAGCTTTTCGATGACGCGTTTGTTAACACGTTTGAGATCGATACGAGCACAGAAATCAAATAGGTCTTTAAAGTGACCACCTTTGTTTCGCGCTTCTAGTATCGCATCGATAGGGCCTTCACCCACACCTTTGATTGCGCCGATACCGTATACAATCGCACCGTTTTCATCAACGTTGAAACGGTATAAACCGGAGTTGATGTCTGGCGGCAACACGGTGAGTTTCATGCGGAAGCATTCGTCCACCAGACCAACTACTTTTTCGGTGTTATCCATATCGGCAGTCATTACCGCCGCCATGAATTCAGCTGGATAGTGCGTTTTAAGCCACAACGTTTGGTAAGACACCAGTGCGTAAGCCGCTGAGTGCGATTTGTTAAAACCGTAACCTGCGAACTTTTCTACCAAGTCGAAGATTTTCATCGCCAACTCGCCATCAACACCGTTCTTCACTGCCCCTTCTTCGAAGGTTGCACGCTGCTTGGCCATTTCTTCCGGCTTTTTCTTACCCATCGCACGACGCAGCATGTCCGCACCACCAAGGGTGTAGCCAGACAAAACCTGCGCAATCTGCATTACCTGTTCTTGATACAGAATGATGCCGTACGTCGGATCGAGGATTTCTTTTAGTGACTCGTGTTGCCACTTTTCATCGGGGTAAGAGATCGCTTCTCGGCCATGTTTACGGTCGATAAAGTTATCTACCATGCCCGATTGCAACGGACCCGGACGGAACAAGGCCACCAATGCGATGATGTCTTCAAAACAGTCAGGCTGAAGTCGTTTGATCAGCTCTTTCATACCACGCGATTCAAGCTGGAATACCGCAGTGGTCTCTGAGTTTTGGAGTAAACGAAACGAAGCCGGATCTTCCAAAGGTATCGACTCGATACGAACAGGAGGTTTACCTTCCTTCTCCAAGCGCGGGTTAATCAACCCTAATGCCCAGTCGATAATGGTTAGAGTACGTAGGCCCAAGAAGTCAAACTTAACCAGACCAGCAGTTTCTACGTCGTTCTTATCAAACTGAGTTACGGGGAAATGCCCTTCCGCATCCGCATAAATTGGCGCAAAGTCTGTAATCGTGGTTGGTGAAATTACAACACCACCCGCGTGCTTACCGGCGTTACGTGTACAACCTTCTAATAGGCGACACATATCGATGAGTTCTTTAACTTCTTCATCGGCCTCATAAAGCTCAGGCAGAGCAGGCTCGGCTTTAAACGCTTTTTCTAGCGTCATACCCGGATCTGGCGGAACCAGTTTCGAAATACGGTCAACGAAACCAAATGGGTGACCAAGAACACGACCAACGTCACGGATTACCGCTTTCGCCGCCATCGTACCGAATGTGATGATCTGAGATACGGCATCGCGACCGTACATTTCGGCAACGTGATCAATCACTTGGTCACGCTTATCCATACAAAAGTCGACGTCGAAATCGGGCATGGATACACGTTCTGGGTTCAAGAAACGTTCGAAGAGCAAGTCATATTCAAGCGGATCAAGATCGGTGATTTTCAGCGCGTAGGCCACCAAAGAACCGGCACCCGAACCACGACCAGGACCGACTGGAATCGCGTTGTCTTTCGACCACTGGATGAACTCCATTACGATCAAGAAGTAGCCTGGGAACCCCATTTGGTTGATTACGTCGAGTTCGATTTGTAAACGCTCGTCGTATTCTGGACGGCGCTTTTTGCGTTCTTCTTCATTAGGGAATAGGAACTCTAGACGCTCTTCCAAACCTTCTCGCGACTTCATGACCAAGAATTCAGTTTCTTCCATCCCTTCTGTTGGGAAGGCTGGCAAGAAGTATTCACCCAAACGAACGGTCACGTTACAACGCTTAGCGATCTCGACACTGTTTTCTAGCGCTTCTGGAATATCAGCAAACAGCTCACACATTTCCTCTTCAGTGCGAAGGTACTGCTGCGGGCTGTAATTTTTTGGTCGGCGTGGATCTTCTAATGTGTAACCATCATGAATCGCAACACGAATCTCGTGCGCATCGAAAAGGTCTGCACTTAGGAAAACCACTTCGTTTGTCGCGACCACGGGCAAGTCATGTTGCTCAGCGAGATCGATGGCAAAATGCAAGTACGTCTCTTCATCCGGACGGCCTGTACGAATCAATTCTAGATAGAAACGGTCCTGGAAATGCTGTTTGTAAAACTCTACACAGCTTTCAACCAGTTTACGGTTACCTTTAAGCAGCGCTTTGCCGATATCGCCATTTTTAGCACCAGATAGAACGATTAAGCCTTCTGACATCTCGGCCAGCCACGCCCTATCAATCACAGGTTGGTGCTGAACGTGGCCACGTAAGTACGCTTTGGAAATCAGTAACGTGAGGTTCTTGTAACCTGCATTGTCGGCAGCAAGTACTGTCAGCTGGGTCAGTTCTTCACCAAATTCATCAGATTGCATTTTGAAATCTGCACCGATGATCGGTTTAACGCCGGAGCCATGCGCTGTGCCATAAAACTTCACCAAACCACATAAGTTGGTGAAGTCAGTCAAAGCCATGGCAGGCATACCAAGCTCGGCGACTTTCTTGACTATCGGTGGAACTTTATTGATACCATCCACCATCGAGAAATCGCTGTGAATACGAAGGTGGACGAACTTGGGATCTGACATTAACAGGTACCGTGTAACTCTATTTTGTTTGGGATTCTAACCTAAAGGGGGCTGGGTTTATAACACCAATCCGCCCAATTTATTAATCTAAGCCTAAAGCTTTCTTTACTGGTTTGAAGCTCTTACGGTGCTCGCTTATCACACCATGTTGCTCAATTGCTTCAAAGTGCGCTTTGGTTGGATAACCTTTGTGCTTCGCAAAGCCGAATTGCGGATATTGTTTATCCAGCTCTTCCATCTCTTGGTCGCGCACAACTTTAGCAATGATGGAAGCGGCACTGATTTCAGCCACTCTTAAATCGCCTTTCACCACAGCTTGAGAATCCATCGGTAGCTCAGGGCAACGATTACCATCGATCAGCACTAAATCTGGCTGTACCTTCAGTCCCGCAATCGCACGTTGCATAGCAACCATGGTAGCTTGCAGAATATTCAGTTCATCAATCTCTTCGGGAGAGCAACGGCCTACCGCCCACGCTAGCGCTTTTTCTTTGATTTCAGGAAGCAGTGCCAGACGCTTTTTCTCGCTCAGCTTCTTAGAGTCATTCAAGCCTTCGATTGGGTTATTGGGATCGAGGATAACTGCAGCGGTGACGACATCTCCAACCAAAGGGCCGCGTCCAACTTCATCGACTCCGGCGATCAATTGGTAACCTTGAGGGTATTCAAACGGAAGGAGCTCTACTTTTGCTTTTGTCGTTTTTGCTTTCGCGACCATGGTACTTCTCTATTTTTCAATCAATTTCAATACTGCATTCGCAGCTTGTTGATCCGCGTCTTTACGAATCCAATGATGCATTTCGGTGAACTTATCAAGCATTGACTTATTATCACTCTCTAGCAAACGAGAAACTTCATTGAACAAGTTGTCTGGTGTGCAATCGTCTTGAAGATACTCTTTAACCAGTTCGTCATCTGCGAGAATATTGGGTAGTGACACGTACTTAGTTTTCAATAGGCGCTTGGCCAGAAAGGCGGTAAAGGCATTGACGCGATAGCCAACAACCATAGGACGCTTAAGCAACATGCACTCTAACGCTACCGTTCCAGATGCTAGCATCACCGCATCAGAGGCTGTAATAACATTGCGAGCCGTATCATCCACCAATTTGAAATCAAGCTCGGGAGCATGCTCTTTCCACGCTTGCTCAAATTGCTCTCGACGTTTTTGATTAACTAGCGCAACTACAAAGCCCAAACCTGGGTATTTTTGGTGCAGAAGCTTGCACGTCTCAATGAATGGTTGAGAGAGCATCTTGAGCTCACTACCACGGCTACCCGGTAAAACTGCTAACCATTTTTTGTCTTGTTCAAGTCCTAGCAGATCTCGCGCAGGCGCTTGCTCAGATTGCAAAGGAATAGCATCCGCTAAGGTGTGGCCGATAAACTCACAAGGCACGTTAAATTTATCGTAAAACGCCTTTTCAAACGGTAGAAAAGCCAGTACCAGGTTGGTCGCAGCCTCGATTTTGAAGATACGCTTTTGACGCCACGCCCATACTGAAGGGCTCACGTAGTGCACGGTTTTAATGCCTGCTTGCTTTAAATCTAACTCTAGACGCAAGTTAAAATCTGGCGCATCAATACCGACAAAAACATCTGGCGGGTTCTGGGTGAAGTACTTAACAAGCTCAGCTTTTACTTTTAACAAACGAGGTAATCGTCCAAGCACTTCAACTAAACCCATTACAGCTAACTCTTCCATATCAAAAAGAGATTCACAGCCTTGCGCGATCATCTTTGGCCCACCGATGCCAACGAACTCTGCATTCGGGTATCGTTCTTTCACTGCCTTGATAAAGCCTTCCCCTAGCGTGTCACCAGATAACTCGCCAGCAATGATGCCAATACGTAATGGTTTTTCCATATCGATTTCGCCCTATGTACTATGGATAAGGGATTCCTTATCCATAAAACACAAAAAGACCGCAGCCCTAATTGGGCGCGATCTTTTCCACTTATTGATTCATTCGCGAATTAACGAATGATACCACGTTCCGTTGTTTCTAGAATGTCAGAAAAACGCTTCACCGCTGGCCATTCTTGTGCCATTTCTGCAAGAATCGGTTTCACTTCTTCTAGCGTTTTACCAGAGCGGTAAATTTCTTTGTACGCTTTTTGTAGTGCTCGAATTTCTGGTTTCTCAAAACCATTACGTTTCAAACCAACTAGGTTCAAACCAAACGGCGTAGCATGGTTACCTTGAGCAAGTACGTAAGCAGGTACGTCCTGAACAACCGCAGAACAACCACCAACGTATGCATAAGCGCCTACCGTACAGAATGGGTGAATGGCAGAAAGTGCCATTACACCAGCGTGATCTTCTACTGTTACATGGCCACCCAAAATCGCATTGTTACCAATGTGAGTATGGTTGCCTACTACGACGTCATGCGCGATGTGCGCATTCACGCAAAGTAGGTTGTCGTCGCCAATCACTGTTGTCGCTTTGTCTTGCACAGTACCACGATGAACCTGAACCGCTTCGCGAATCACATTACGGTCACCGATAACCACGGTTGTATCTTCGCCACCATACTTCTTGTCTTGGTTTTCTTCACCAATCACTGCATGTGGGAAAATACGGTTATCTTTACCAATTTTGGTATGGCCTTTAATTACTACGTGAGACATGACTTCAGTACCTTCACCAATCTCCACCGTTGAGGTGATGTAGGTAAAAGGACCAACCGTCACGTTAGCGCCAATTTTTGCGCCTTCTTCTACCACCGCAGCTGGGTGGATTTTAGCGGTTTCATGAATCATATTAAAACTCTCGACGAGCACACTTCAGCTCTGCTGAACACACTACTTCGCCGTCAACTTTTGCTACACCGCTAAATGCAGCAATGCCACGACGCTCTTTTAGAAATTCAACTTCAATAACCATTTGGTCACCAGGAACCACAGGTTTACGGAATTTCGCGCCGTCTACACTCGCAAAGTAGTACAACTCGTTTTCTGTCGGTGCACCAAATGATTTAAATGCTAGTAGGCCAGTAGCCTGAGCCATAGCTTCCAGAATCAACACACCTGGGAATACTGGTAGTTGAGGAAAGTGACCTGTGAACTGAGGTTCGTTAACCGACACATTTTTAATTGCGTGAAGGTACTTCGCTTCTTGGAAGTCAATCACTCGGTCGATCAATAAGAATGGGTAGCGATGAGGTAGTAGCTCTTGAATTTCAGAGATGTTCATCGTTTTCTTTTCAGTAGTCAAAGTCGTCTTCCTATATCAATTCTCTTAACCAAGATGGCAAGGCAGCGGCAAAGGCCGCAAACTGGGAAATGCCTGCAAAGTGTATACCAGCTTGATAATAAATCTACTAATAGCGCGTCATTATAGAAGAAAAAGACCCGCATTTCGCGAGTCTTTGTTCAGAATATGGAACTAAGATTCTTCTTTCTGCTCCAGCTGTTTTTCAACAGCTTTCAAGCGTTTGTTCATCTCGTCAATACGGTGAACACGAGTTGCCGTCTTGCGCCATTCTCGGTTCGTCTGTAATGGGATACCTGATGAATAAAGACCCTTTTCTTCGATACTGCGCATTACCATGCCCATACCGGTGATGGCAACACCATCTGCGATAGTGATGTGGCCATTTAGAACCGACGCGCCGCCGATCTGACAGTACTTACCAATTTTAGTACTGCCGGCGACAATAGTACCACCTGGCATCACGGTACCATATCCGATCTGCACGTTATGTGCGATTTGAAGTTGGTTATCAAGAATCACATTGTCTTCAATAATGGTGTCTTCAAGTGCGCCACGGTCAATCGTAGTACATGCACCAATCTCGACGCGGTTACCAATGCGCACAGAACCAAGCTGAGGAATTTTAATCCACTCGCCCTTATCGTTCGCATAACCAAAACCGTCAGAGCCAATGACTGTGCCAGATTGAACCAGACAGTCATCGCCTAATGATACTTCATGATAAATTGTCACATTAGCCCAAAGCTTGGTGTTGTTCCCCAGCTTCGCGTTTTTACCGATAAAGCAACCTGCGCCGATAACAACGTTATCACCCAGTTCAACCCCCGTTTCAATAACCGCGTTTGCACCAATTGCAACGTTTTCACCCATCTTCACATCGGATGCAATCACTGCACTCGGTGCAATGTCTTCAGCAGGTTTTGGTGTGGTATCCATAGCCTGAACAACACGAGCGAATGCAACATAAGGGTCAGCAACGACGAGTGCATTACCTGCACACTGGTCCTTATGCTCTGCCTTCACCATCACCACTGTTGCTTTACATTCAGATAGATGCTTTGCGTATTTTGGGTTAGACAAGAAAGTCACGTCACCTTCTTGCGCTTTATCCATTGGAGCTACACGGCCAACGACGAGTGACTCGTCACCAAATAGCTCACCCCCGGTAATTGTCGCCAACTCGGCTAATGTCAATTTTTTCATAACTTCTTATTTTAGAGCTTTAATTACGTCTTCTGAGATATTGTATTCTGGTTTGCCGTATTGCAGTGCAGAAATATCAATAACTAGGTCGTAACCTTTTTTGTCTGCTACTTTCTTCACAGCATCTTGGATTGTTTTGAATAGCTTCGCTTTCTCTTCTGCTTCACGACGAGCGCTTGCTTTCTCTAGAGCTTGAGCTTTTACTTTGTATTCGCTGTCTAGCTTAGCGATGTCGATACGCAATTTCTCAATTTCTTCCTGACCTAGAAGCTCACCATCACGTTGTAGTTTTTCAATCTTGGTTTTAGCTTGCGCTTGAATTGATTTCAGCTCATCAGCTTTGCTCTTAAAGTCTTTCTGCATTTTTTGTAGAACGACTTCACGTTGAGGAAGAGCTTGGAAAACTTGAGCAGTGTTTACGTAAGCGATTTTCTGTGCAGCTTCGGCTGCGTTTGCAAACATTGAAGAGCTCAGTACAAGAAGGCCAATCCCAGCCGCTTTGATCATTTTATTCAAAATATTTTCCTCTTTAGAAAGTTCTACCGATAGTGAATGTGAAGAACTCTTCATCATCGCCATCAAATTTCTTAATTGGTTTCGCTAGTGAGAAGACTAGAGGCCCCATTGGAGACATCCACTGCAACGCCGCACCATAAGATGAACGGTAGTTGGTTGGATCTGAGTAATCGTAGTAGTAACGGTCACCATATTCTGCACCAGAGTCGCGATAGTCAAACTCGGTATCCCAAATACTTGCCATATCGAAGAAAATACTGGTTCGAATTTGGTTGCGAACTTCGTCCGACGCAAATGGTGTAGGAACAATCAGCTCGATACTTGCTAGCGCTACTGCGTTACCACCAACAGAATCGTCTGTAGCAGTATCAGCACCATTGTTCGAGCCAGAGTAATCACGATAAACCGCTTTCGGACCTACGCTGTTAGAGCCGAAACCACGTAGTGTCGTAAAGCCACCTGCGTAATAGTTTTCGTAGAATGGGAACAAGTTATCGTTGCCATCCGTCTGACCGTAACCGTTACCATAACCTAAGCGACCACGGAACAAGAGCGTGAACTCATGCTTCTTAGTCAAAGGCACGTACTGACGCACATCGTACTGCATTTTGAAGTATTGAACGTCAGAGCCAGGTACGGTCATCTTGTAGAATGCACGTTGGTGGTTACCCGCTGTCGGGAAATAACCTCGGTTCAGGTTGTTACGAGTCCAAGAGATGTTGAAATCAAAGTCGTTGGTGTTTAACGCACCGCTTGAGTCGATATTGTCTGCTTGAGCTTGCAAGAATTGCTCTACCTGCAAGTAAGGTGACAAGTTACCGATCTTGTTGTGGGTATAACCAACGCCGAATTCAAAACGGTTCAGTTCGTCAAATGGGAAACCCCATGTCAAACTTGCACCATAACTTTGGTTGGTATAGTCAACGATACCCGCTTCCGATGCTTCAAATTCATCGTAGAAAATCTTACCGCCCAAGCTTACACCATCAAGGTTCCAGTATGGGTCGCGGTAGTCTAAGCTCACGTTCTTTTGATAGTCGTTCATCATAGCGTTGATACCAACGCGGTTACCGCTACCTAAGAAGTTGTCTTGTTGCAGACCAACTTGGAAGCTGACGCCCGATTCGGTACCGTAGCCAACACCAAAGTTTACACTGCCTGAGTTCGCTTCTTTAACCGAGTAAACCAGATCAACTTGATCATCACTACCTGGTACACGAACCGTTTGTACTTCTACGTTTTCAAAATAGCCAAGACGGTTAAGACGTGTCTTACCAGTTTCAATCGACTTGGAGTTTAGCCAGCTGCCTTCCATTTGGCGCATTTCACGACGCAGCACTTCATCTTTCGTTGAGTTATTACCAGTAAAACGAATGTCGCGAACGTAAATTCGATTACCTGGATCAACATTCACAACCAAGGAGACTTGTTTGTTTTCATCGTCAAATTCAGGGATGGTGTTTACTTGAGGGTAAGCGTAGCCAGATTCACCAAGCACACGCTTGATGCCTTCTTCCATCGAAGTCACAAGAGAACCGTTGTACGTTTCATTGTCTTCGAATGGAACGAGTCGTTCGAAGGTCGCTTCTTCACCAATCAGGTCACCGCGGAATTTTACATCTTTAACGGTGTACACTTTGCCCTCTTCCAAGCCAAGAGTAATGTATACCCCTTTCTTGTCAGGAGAGATCGCAACTTGTGTAGAATCAACGTTAAATTTCAGGTAGCCGCGGTCAAGATAGAATGACTTCAGCGCTTCGATATCACCAGCAAGCACTTGCTTTTGGTATTTTTCGTCCGCGAGGAAATTCCACCAAGGCACATCAACGTTCAAGTTGAAACGAGAAAGAAGTTCTTCATCCGAAAAGACTTCATTACCGATAAAGTTGATTTGCTGAATTTTTGCCGACACGCCTTCCGTGAAGACAAATTTCAAGTCAGAACGGTTACGTGGCAATGGAGTCACAACCGCTTTCACTGTTGCGTTGTACTTACCAACACTGTAGTAAAAATCTTCCAAGCCTTTTTCGATGTTACTTAGCGTAGTACGGTCAAGCGCTTCACCTTCACGAACGCCAGATGCATTCAGGTTTTCTTGTAGCTGCTCGTCCTTGATCGCTTTGTTGCCTGAGAATGAGATGCTTGCGATAGTTGGACGCTCTTTCACTTGAACCATCAACACGCCACCATCACGCAGCACTTTTACATCTTCGAAGTTACCAGATGCGTACAGTGCGCGGATAATCTCTGCAACATCGCCTTGGTCAATGGTATCACCGACACGTACAGGCATTTTTAGCAACGCCGCACCAAGTGCTACACGCTGCAATCCATCGATTTCAATATCTTGAACTACGAAGTTCTCTGCTCCGTTTGCAGATACACTGGTCGCCAGTAAACTTGCAAACAGAATTCGCTTAATCGCCATACTTGTTCTAATTATTCCTTGCTACTGCTTTTGTCTCTGAACTATCACAGACGAGTAAAATCATTAAATAGCGCTAACGCCATGAGCGAGAAGATGATTGCACCACCAATTCTAAAGCCCATTTCCTGTACTTTTTCTGGGACTGGGCGTCGGATAACGGCTTCAATTGCGAAGAACAATAAATGACCACCATCCAACATAGGTAACGGAACGAGGTTAATAATACCTAGGTTAACACTAATTAGAGCGAGAAAACCTAAAAAGTAAACTAGACCGTAGTCCGCCGTCGCACCCGCACCTTTTGCAATCGAAATTGGGCCGCTCAGATTGTTAAGACCAACATCACCAACAATCAGTTTTTTCAACATGCTGACGGTCAAACCAATCACTTGGCCTGTCTTATCAACCGCTTTACCAATTGATTCGAATACACCAAACTGCAGCTCGAAGCGATAACTTTCTGGCCATTCTGCGACTTCAGGTGCGATACCTGCGAAGCCAACCACTTGTTTGTTAGCCAGCTCACGACTGTCTGGTGTTAATGTTAGTGATTGCTCAATGCCTCGGCGTAATACCGTCAACTCGATTGGAGTATTTGGATTTGAGCGTACAGCATCTACGACTTGTTTCCAGTCATTGATAGGCTCACCACCAATCGCGATGATTTCATCTTCTGGAAGCACACCTGCTTTCGCGGCTGCACCGTCTTCAGAAACTTGCTTAATAACGCGATAGATTTCTGGTGTATATGGAGCAAAACCAAGTGAATGCATCGCAGATTCGGTTTCTGGATCAAATTTCCAGTCACGAAGGTCCAGCGTTTTCGTCACTTCAGCGCCAACTTCTGAGTCTGACGTCAGTGTTAGCGTCATAGCGTCATCACCAATATGAGAAATTAATCCCATATTAACTGATTCCCAATCCGGAGTTTTGATGCCTGATACTGCTTTTAGTTCCATTCCAGATTCAATTCCTGCCTCAGCAACAATCGAATTGGGCGTAACTTCACCAATTACGGGTTTTACCGCTGGTACACCAATCAGGAAAACCAACCAATAAGCAAAAATAGCAAATAAGAAATTAAAGATAGGGCCAGCTGCAACAATAGACGTTCGTTTCCAAAGCGGCTTTTGATCAAAGGCTAAATGTTTTTCACTTTCTGGCACATCGTCAACACGGCTATCTACCATTTTGACGTATCCACCAAGAGGAATCATTGAGATAGTGTATTCGGTTCCATCTTGACCAACTTTTCGCCAAATAGACTTACCAAAACCGATGGAAAATCTTTCAACCTTCACGCCACAACGACGAGCAACCCAAAAGTGCCCAAACTCATGCACGGCAACGAGAATGCCCAGTGCAACGATAAAAGAAACAAGATTCCACAAAATACCAGTCATTAGCTACGCTCGCGTATAATTTCTAGGGCGATAGTTCGAGACATTCTATCTAGCTCTAGCAAGCTTTCCAAGCTATTCGCATTCTCAGGTTTGCAGCTTGCGGTGATTTTATGCAAAACCAATTCATTGATGCGAGCTATGTCTGTAAAACCAAGGCGATTATTTAGAAACGCATCAACAGCAACTTCATTGGCTGCATTTAGAGCAGTAGTCGCATGTTGCCCTTCGTAACACGCGTCAATCGCAAGCTTCAAACAAGGATAACGAGCAAAGTCTGGTTGCAAGAATGTCAATTCACCTACTTGAGTAAAGTCTAGCGGTTTTACACCGGCATCAACACGAGAAGGATAAGACATTGTCAGCGCAATTGGTGTTGCCATATCTGGCTCTCCCATTTGCGCCAGTACCGAACCATCACGATACTGAACCATTGAATGGATCACGGATTGCGGGTGAATAATCACTTTTAACTGGTCACGAGCCGCATTGAATAGCCATTTTGCTTCAATGTACTCAAGACCTTTATTCATCATAGTCGCAGAATCGACCGAAATCTTTGGCCCCATAGACCAGTTAGGGTGCGCGATTGCCTGTGCTGGCGTTACGCTGTCGAGATCGGCAATGTCAGCGTAACGGAATGGACCGCCAGATCCGGTTAACAGAATACTAGAAATGCCATGCTCATCTAAGTTACAGCGGCCAAGATTGGTTTGAACTTGCTGTGGTAGGCACTGGAAAATAGCATTATGTTCACTGTCTACTGGCAGCAACTCTGCCCCGTATTGTTCAACGGCATCAATAAACAACTGCCCAGACATGACAAGCGCTTCTTTATTCGCCAGCAATACGCGCTTGCCCGCTTTAACGGCCGCCATGGTTGGCAACAAACCCGCTGCACCAACGATGGCGGCCATTACGCTATCTACTTCTTCTAATGAAGCCACATGACAAAGTGCATCAACACCACCTAACACTTCTGTATTTGGTGAAATGGTGTGGATTTCTGATTGCAGAGCAACAGCCGCAGCCTTATCCGCCATTACCGCGAATTTAGGCTGCCATTGGCGACAAAGTGCCACCATCTTTTCAACGTTAGTGCCAGCCGCCAGTGCGACCACAGAAAACAGCTCTGGGTTTTGTTCAACCACTTTTAAGGTGCTTGCACCTATTGAGCCTGTTGCACCAAGAATCGTTAACTTTTGCATGATGTAAGACCGTTAGAAAAATTCAGGAGCGATGAAGCCGCTCCCGATAAATTAGAATACGTAGTATAGAAGAGCAAAGACTGGAAATGCAGCAGTCAGGCTATCGATGCGATCTAATACGCCACCGTGGCCTGGAATGATGTTACTGCTGTCTTTGATGCCAGAAACACGCTTAAACATGCTTTCGACTAAATCACCTAATACAGAAATCACGACCGTGATCAACGTAATGATGATCATATGAATTGGGCTCGTGAACTGGATATTGAACCAATCGGCGAACAACCAGCCAACAATCAGTGCCGCGATGATACCGCCAATAAGACCTTCAATCGTTTTGTTTGGGCTAACATGTGGTGCCATCTTGCGCTTGCCTAAACTTTTACCAGCGAAGTAAGCACCGCTGTCTGCAGCCCATACCAAGAAGCAAACGTACATTACGAGCTTTGCACCGTGGTATGGATCTACCGAAATGTCTGAGGCTCTTAGAATGATTACACTCCAAAGAAAAGGGAGTAATGTCAGAAAACCAAAAACATGTCGTAAAACAAGATTGCCTTGCCAAGATTTTGTGGTTTTCGGGTAAGTAATTGCCATCAAGCTCGCAATAATCCACCACACAAAACCAAGCCCTAACACAACATAATGAGGTGTACTTAAATGGTTTAAGCTATGTGCGTCAGGTGAGATAAAGAGAAAACTAAGTCCGGTAACAACGGCTGCCGGAATCAGTGCAGCAATGCGAGAATTGCTTTCTGTAAATTGTGTCCACTCCCAAAAACCTAACAGAGTTATCGCCGTCAACGCGATAATAAAGCCCATTAGGGGTAACTTAAAAATACCTAAAATAACCAGGGGAGCTAAAATTAGTGCTGTTATTATTCTCTGTTTCAAACTAATTAGTCCTTATTGAGCCGTCATCAATGCCTTTACTTGTTCACCAGTACAGCCAAAACGACGCTCACGGTTAATAAACCACGTCACAGCTTCAACTAAGCTGTCTTCGTCAAACTCTGGCCAAAACTCTGGCGTAAAGTACATTTCAGCATAAGCCATTTGCCACAGCATGAAGTTGCTGATGCGGCATTCGCCACTAGTACGGATCAAAAGATCCACCTCTGGTAGGTCTGCCATGGTCAAATGCTCAGTGATTAACTGCTCATTAATATCCTCTACACGAATTTCACCGTTACGAGCTTTAAGCGCTAGTGCTTTAGCCGCTTCTGTGATGTCCCATTTACCACCATAATTGGCCGCAATGTTAATCACCATACCAGTGTTGCTTGCCGTTAGATTTTCCGCTTCTACAATTTTCTTTTGTAGGCGCTCACTAAAGCGGCTTGTGTCACCAATAACACGTAACTGTAAGTTGTTTTTATGTAGCTTTTTTACTTCACTAGACAGGACTGTGATGAACAGTTCCATCAAAAGACCAACTTCTTCCTCCGGACGACGCCAGTTTTCACTACTAAAAGCAAATAATGTCATCGCTTTAATGCCAAGTTTGGAAGCCGCAGCAACGGTCTTACGAACGGCATTAACGCCTTTTTTATGGCCAAATACGCGAGGTTTTCCTTTGGACTTAGCCCAGCGACCATTACCGTCCATTATGATGGCAATATGCTTAGGGAGGGAGTCAGAGAAGGCTTGAGAATTTTGCATAGGGAGTTAATTGAGTTCCATCAGTTGGATAGATTAACACAAAAAAACGCTGCACTGTGAGCACAGCGTTTTCCAACAGTGATGTAGGTGGGAGTATTAAACTTCCATCAACTCTTTTTCTTTTGCAGCAAGAACTTCGTCGATCTTCTTAACTGCTACGTCAGTCAGCTTTTGGATCTCTTCTTGTGCTTTACGATCTTCGTCTTCAGAGATTTCTTTATCTTTTAGAAGCGCTTTTAGATCGTTGTTTGCGTCACGACGGATGTTACGTACTGCAACACGACCACCTTCAGCTTCACCACGAACGATCTTAACTAGGTCTTTACGACGCTCTTCTGTTAGCGGTGGAAGTGGAACGCGAATGATAGTACCAGCAGACATTGGGTTTAGACCAAGGTCAGACATCATGATCGCTTTTTCAACTTTTTGAGTTAGTTCTTTGTCGAAAACTGTGATTGCTAGTGTACGTGCGTCTTCAGCTACAACGTTCGCTACTTGATTAAGAGGAGTAGCAGCACCGTAGTACTCAACAGAGATACCAGATAGTAGGCTTGGGTGTGCACGACCAGTACGAACTTTAGAAAGGTTGTTCTTTAGCGCTTCAACGCTTTTGTCCATGCGCTCTTGCGCGTCTTTTTTGATTTCGTTAATCACGGTTTCACCTTAAAAATGTCATCTTTCCTGAAGAAAGCTTAAAAGGGTTGAGCAAAGCGAAACGCCATCCAACGTTGTTTGGATGGCGTATTAGAATTATGCGTTAGAGTTGATCAGCGTGCCTTCTGCTTCGCCCATCACCACGCGACGTAGTGCGCCTGGCTTGTTCATGTTAAATACGCGGATAGGCATTTTGTGGTCACGAGCAAGTGTGAACGCAGCCAAATCCATTACTTTAAGCTCTTTATCCAGAACTTCTGCGTAAGATAGCTTATCATACAGCTCTGCGTCTGGGTTTGCTACTGGGTCAGCAGTAAATACGCCATCAACTTTCGTTGCTTTTAGAACTACGTCAGCTTCGATTTCGATACCACGTAGACACGCAGCAGAGTCTGTTGTGAAGAATGGGTTACCAGTACCTGCTGAGAAGATTACAACGCGGCCTTGACGAAGTTCGCGAATTGCATCAGCCCAATTGTAGTCATCACATACGCCTTTAAGAGGAATTGCAGACATTACGCGCGCATTTACGTATGCACGGTGAAGAGCGTCACGCATCGCAAGGCCGTTCATTACTGTAGCAAGCATACCCATGTGGTCACCCACTACACGGTTCATACCAGCTTCTGCAAGACCAGCGCCACGGAACAGGTTACCGCCACCGATAACTACACCAACCTGAACACCCAGTTCAACAAGTTCTTTAACTTCTTGTGCCATACGATCAAGGATCGCAGGATCAATACCAAAACCGTCTTCACCTTGAAGAGCTTCACCACTCAGTTTTAATAGAATACGTTGATACGCTGGTTTAGGGTTCGTAGTCATGGAGTTTACCTTCCAAAGAGAGTTGTTGATTAACAGTCATGAATAATCACAAGCTTGCTTATGGTTATTCATCACGGCTAATCGTCTACTGCTCATAAAAAGACCGCAGCCAAGGCCACGGTCTAATCTTTACACAAGTCTCTAAGGATTAACCTTTTTGAGCTAGTGCAACTTCTTCAGCGAAGCTTAGGCCTTCTGCTTTCTCGATACCTTCACCAACTTCTAGGCGAACGAATGTAGCAACTGAAGCACCTTTTTCTTTCAGCATTTCACCTACAGTTTTCTTAGGTTCCATGATGAATGCTTGACCAGTTAGAGAGATTTCGCCTGTGAATTTCTTCATGCGGCCAACAACCATCTTCTCAGCGATCTCAGCTGGCTTGCCTTCGTTCATAGCGATTTCAACTTGAACTTCTTTCTCTTTAGCAACTACGTCAGCTGGTACATCTTCTGGGTTTACGTACTCTGGCTTAGAAGCAGCAACGTGCATTGCTACGTGCTTAAGAGTTTCAGCGTCGCCTTCACCAGCAACAACTACACCGATTTTCTCACCGTGACGGTAAGAAGCGATTGCAGTACCTTCAACGTATTGTACGCGACGGATGTTGATGTTCTCGCCGATTTTAGCAACTAGAGCAACGCGAGCTTCTTCGAATTGCGCTTGTAGTTCTTCAACTGTAGCTTTTGAAGCTAGCGCTGCAGCTGCAACTTCTTGTGCAAACGCAGTGAAGTTACCGTCTTTAGCAACGAAGTCAGTTTGGCAGTTAACTTCAAGAAGAACAGCTGAACCGTTTTCTTCTTTGATGATGATCGCACCTTCAGCTGCAACGTTACCAGCTTTCTTAGCTGCTTTCGCTGCGCCAGATTTACGCATGTTTTCAATTGCTAGTTCGATGTCAGCGTTTGCTTCTACAAGCGCTTTCTTACATTCCATCATGCCAGCGCCAGTGCGCTCGCGAAGTTCTTTAACTAGAGCAGCAGTTACAGTTGCCATTCTCTATTCCTCGTTTGATTCGAAATAAGGTAAAAAACAGGGGCCTACATTGTCGGCCCCCGATGCTAACTATAACTCAGTCTATGCTACAACAAGGTTTCACATAAACTAAGTGTGACACAGAGCCGCTATTATTCAGCTTCTACGAAGCCGTCTTTTTCAGCAACTACTGCAACGTCTTTGTTGCGACCTTCAGTTACTGCAGATGCAGCAGCGTTTAGGTATAGTTGAACTGCGCGGATCGCGTCGTCGTTACCTGGGATGATGTAGTCAACGCCGTCTGGGTTAGAGTTAGTATCTACCACAGCGTATACTGGAATACCTAGGTTGTTAGCTTCTTTGATTGCAATGTGTTCGTGATCAGCGTCGATTACGAATAGAGCGTCTGGTAGGCCGCCCATGTCTTTGATACCACCAAGAGATTTCTCTAGCTTCTCCATTTCACGAGTGCGCATTAGAGCTTCTTTCTTAGTTAGTTTGTCGAAAGTACCGTCTTGAGATTGAATCTCAAGTTCTTTTAGACGCTTGATTGACTGACGAACAGTTTTGTAGTTCGTTAGCATACCGCCCAACCAGCGGTTGTTCACGTAGAACTGGTTGCTAGCGATTGCAGCTTCTTTAACAGCTTCAGATGCAGCGCGCTTAGTACCTACGAATAGAACTTTACCTTTTTTCTCGCCAACTTTAGCTAGTTCAGCTAGAGCTTCGTTGAACATTGGTACAGTTTTTTCTAGGTTGATGATGTGAACGCGGTTACGAGCACCAAAGATGAATGGCTTCATTTTTGGGTTCCAGTAACGAGTTTGGTGACCGAAGTGAACACCAGCTTTCAGCATATCGCGCATTGATACAGTTGCCATTTTAAAATCCTCTATGGGGTTAGGCCTCCACATCCCCCATAATTCCGACCAAGCTTCTGCTCAGCACCCCGGAACATGTGACGGAATGTGTGTGATTTAAAGATAAAAAGGTTAATCGGATGAAGCTTGCTTCGCCGCTTAGCTTTTGCAGAGCGAAGAGAACAGTCCTCTATTCCGGCGCGCTTTATATCATATTTTAGCTCAAGATGGCTAGTAAAAATTGTTTCTTATACTTGTCACATTAGCAGGAATGCTACCCTACTCTCGGCCAGATTCTATTACTACACTTCAAGTAAGAATGACTCATATTCTTAACTGGCTTGGGTTAACCGCCAGATGTCTGATAGAATGCGGCCATTCGCACGTTTACGTGCTTACGAATAAGTAGAGAAAGCCAATGTCAATCAAGATTAAAACTGCTGAAGAAATCGAACGCATGCGCATTGCGGGCAAGCTGGCCGCAGAAATTCTAGAAATGATCGAACCACATATTCAGGTGGGAGTTACGACAGACGAACTGAACAAAATCTGTCATGAATACGCTCTAGAAAAAGGCGCATACTCTGCACCGCTTGATTACCATGGTTTCCCTAAGTCGATTTGTACGTCTATCAACCATATTGTTTGTCACGGTATTCCTGCTGAAAAAGACGAGATTGGTAGCAACGGCCAAATGAAGCCGGCGGTACTAAAAGATGGCGACATTCTTAACGTTGATATCACTGTGATCATCCCGAACGATGAGAATGCAGACCTAAGTGTACGCCCTCAAGGCTACCACGGTGACACATCTAAAATGTTCCTAGTCGGTGATGTTTCACCAGCCAACAAACGTCTATGCATGGTTGCTCAAGAAGCACTTTATGTCGGTATGCGTACCGTTAAACCAGGTTCAACTGTTGGTGATATCGGTACAGCTATCGAGAAATACATCAAAGAAAACAATAAGAACAACCCTCGCAATAAGTTCTCTATTGTTAAAGACTTCTGTGGTCACGGTATAGGTGATGAGTTCCACGAAGAACCACAAGTGGTTCACTACAAGAACAAAGACCGCCGCGTACTTAAAGAAGGCATGTGTTTCACTATTGAACCAATGATCAACGCAGGTAAATTCGGTTGTACTGTTGACGCACAAGACGACTGGACTGTATACACAGGTGACGGTAAAAACTCAGCGCAATGGGAACACACTATCGTGGTAACCAAAGATGGTTGTGAAGTATTAACGCTACGCAGTGATGATACGATTCCTCGCCTAATGAAAAATGCGTAACCAAGAATGACTTCAATATCCCCGCTCATGCGGGGATATTTTTTATCTCCGCGAGATTTGTTAAATTAGAAAGGTTTGTAGATCTTTACTTTTAGCTTGCACGGATAGCAAATATGCCACTTCAGTCCCCTCTTACGTTTTCCGACGAACAAATCAATATCGGCGAACTAAAACAAGAGTTAGAAAAATTCAGCTCAACCCAAAAACAAGAGTTTCTTAATCATCACCCTGTGACCAGCTTAGTATTGGCTCGCGCAGAGTACATGGACTTGTTGCTGACGCGTTTATGGCAATACTTCGGTTTTAATGACATTTACAACATCTCATTAGTGGCCGTGGGCGGATATGGTCGCGGTGAACTGCATCCGTTGTCCGACATAGACATTCTCGTTCTTTCTAACAACAAACTGCCGACTGCGTTAGAAGCGAAAATCAGCGAATTTATTACCTTACTATGGGACTTAAAACTGGAAGTTGGCCATGCGGTTCGCACTGTCAATGAATGTGCACAAATCGGTCGTGACGATCTAACGGTTGCCACTAACCTACAAGAAGCACGTCTGCTTTGTGGCAGCGAAGACACATTCCAAGCTCTAAAAAAGGTCGTGCTATCCGACTCTTTCTGGCCGAGCGAAACCTTCTACCGCGCAAAAATCCAAGAACAACGCGAACGTCATGCTCGCTACCACGATACGACCTATAACTTAGAGCCCGATATCAAATCGACCCCAGGAGGTCTTCGCGATATTCACACTTTGAGCTGGGTAGCGCGTCGTCACTTTGGCGCCACATCTCTGCTAGAGATGAGCCGTTACGGCTTTCTCACCGATGCGGAATACCGCGAACTGGTGGAGTGTCAGGACTTCTTGTGGCGTATCCGCTTTGCACTGCACATTGAACTTCGCCGATACGACAACCGTTTGACCTTCGCACATCAAGCACAAGTGGCCGAAAACCTCGGTTATGTTGGTGAAGGCAATCGCGGCGTCGAGATGATGATGAAAGAGTTTTATCGCACACTTCGTCGCGTCGCAGAATTAAACAAAATGCTGCTCAAACTGTTTGATCAAGCCATCATCAATGGTGGCGCGACTGAAAACGCAGAAATTTTGGATGCAGATTTTCAACGCCGTGGATCGTTAATCGAAGCCAGAAAACCCGCGCTATTCCAAGCCAGACCTGAAACTATTCTTGATATGTTTTTGCATATCGCGAACGACTCAACCATTGAGGGGGTAAGCCCTCCAACCCTGCGCCAACTGCGTACTGCACGTCGCCGCTTAAACAAATTTTTGCACACGATTCCAGCGGCTCGTGAAAAATTCTTAGCGTTATGTCGACACCCAAATGCACTTCATAAAGCGTTCAGTTTGATGCATAGACTTGGGGTCATGGCCGCATATTTACCGCAATGGAGCCAGATTGTTGGTCAGATGCAGTTCGACCTGTTCCACGCTTACACGGTCGACGAGCACAGCATTCGCCTACTCAAACACATCAATACCTTTAACAATCCAGACAACCACGCGAAGCATCCGATTTGTTGCGACATATACCCTCGCATGCAAAAGAAAGAACTGCTGATCATCGCAGCAATCTTCCATGATATTGGTAAAGGTCGCGGTGGTGATCACTCAGTGATTGGTGAAGGTGAAGCGTACGATTTCTGTATTGAACACGGGCTGTCGAAGCCAGAAGCTAAGTTAGTGGGCTGGCTGGTGAGGCATCACCTTCTCATGTCAGTCACCGCACAACGACGCGATATTTACGATCCTGACGTCATTACAGAGTTTGCGAAACAAGTTCGTGACGAAGAATCTCTTGAGTATTTAGTGTGTCTCACGGTTGCGGATATTTGCGCAACCAATCCAGAGTTGTGGAATGCTTGGAAACGCACGCTGCTTGCCGAGCTCTTCTACTCAACGCAACGCGCACTGCGTCGCGGATTAGAAAATCCGGTTGATGTGCGTGAGCGTATTCGCCATAACCAACAGATGGCTTCCGCATTGCTGCGCAAAGAAGGGTTTTCTGCGCGCCAAATCGAAGTGTTGTGGCAACGATTCAAAGCCGACTATTTCTTGCGCCATACTCACACTCAAATCGCTTGGCATTGTGCGCATTTGCTGCGTATGGATGATCCAAACAAGCCGCTGGTACTTATCAGCAAAAAGGCTACGCGCGGTGGAACAGAAGTGTTCGTTTACACCAAAGATCAACCAGCGTTGTTTGCTACCGTGGTGGCGGAGCTCGACCGTCGTAACTTTAACGTTCATGACGCCCAAATCATGACCAGCAAAGACGGCCACGTGATTGATACCTTCATGGTGCTCGATCAACATGGAGAAGCCATTGACGAATCTCGACATGCAGCCGTGATTAAACACCTCACTCACGTACTGGAAGCGGGTCGTCCGACGAAGATTAAAACGCGCCGCACCCCAAATAAACTTCAACACTTCAATGTGAAAACCAAAGTCGATTTCTTACCAACAAAAGGGAAGAAACACACCTTGATGGAGTTTGTAGCACTTGATACTCCGGGACTACTAGCCAAAGTCGGACGTACTTTTGCCGATTTAAATATCAACCTCCACGGCGCAAAGATCACGACCATCGGCGAACGAGCAGAGGACTTATTTATTCTCACTAGCGAAGCTGGCGGTAGACTCAGCGAAGAACAGCAAAATGAATTGAGAGACAAACTGATCGAGAAGTTATCTGACGCCGTCACTGCCTAATTCGAAACTGCCAAAACATCCGGTTCAGAGTGAGGGCGATCTTGTCCACAAGTTGAGCAATTTGGCTAAATATCAGCTATCTAGCTCATACATAGGCTGCTACAGTTATATCAATATCAATTAGATGTAATAGAGGTAGCCTATGTATCCCCACCTCACTGGTTTGGGTATTCATGATCCCAAGCAGATTGAACGTTATTCCCTACGTCAAGAAGCACATAAAGACGTGCTCAAAATCTACTTCCATAAGCAAAAAGGCGAGTTCTTTGCCAAAAGCGTCAAATTCAAATACCCACGCCAAGTAAAAAATGTCTTAGTTGATAGCGGTAGTCATAAATACAAGGAAGTAACGGAAATCAACCGTAACCTTACTTTGGTTATCGACGAACTCAACAAGATCACAAAACCAGCGAAAGTGTCTGAATTGGATGTAAAACAAAAGATTCTTTCTGATCTTCGCCATTTAGAAAAAGTCGTTTCTAGCAAGATCGCCGAGATCGAAGCGGATCTAGAAAAACTCAAATAGCCTTTAAGAATCGGTAAACAACAAAAAGGGTTGGTAAACATGCCAACCCTTTTCTATTTCTCTTCGCGAGAGCACAGCCTCTTTACTTAACGAGCTCTTCGTCCCACTCAAATCGAGTAAACAATTGCTGCCACGTATCGTCGATACTCGCTTTCATCACCAGCTCTTCATTTGTAAACGGATGCACAAAACGCAGCTCCGAAGCATGTAACAGCAAGCGGTGTGAATCAAATTCGTTACGGAACAATTTGTTGTGTTTACCATCACCGTGCGATGTGTCCCCCACAATTGGGTGACGTAGGTGGGCCATGTGACGACGCAATTGGTGCTTGCGACCAGTCTTGGGCTTCATTTCCATCAAACAGTAGCGCGTTGTTGGGAACTTGCCCGTCGAATAAGGCACTTCCACTTTCGCCAGTGGTTTGTAAGCGGTTACGGCCTCTTGAGCTTCTTTTTCTTGTGAGGCGAACTTATCTGCAATTTTGTCTAATTCGACTTTTAACGCGTAATCTAAAACGCCCTCTTCCTCAATCCAACCACGGACAATCGCGTGATAGGTCTTCTCCATTTTGTGCTCAGCAAACATAGGCATCACTTGAGAAGCCACTTCACTGGAGAGCGCAAACACCAAAACGCCAGAAGTCGGACGATCCAAGCGATGCAACGGAAAGACATGCTGACCAATTTGGTCTCGCAGAGTCTGCATGACAAACTGAGTTTCGTGTTTATCTAGCCAACTGCGATGAACCAACATGCCGGCGGGCTTGTTCACCGCAACAAAATACTCATCTTGATAAACAATCTCCAACTCTACTGGAGCCACGGTTTGTGATGTTTCTTGTTCTGACATTGAAGTTACTTACATAGTTCGTCGATAGTTCGAATCGTGTTCAAAAGCTCTGCGTACTGCGGCTCTTGCTTCCACGCTTCTGCAAAATAAGGTTCAATAGAGAAACCTCTTGGCAAAGGTTGGCTACTTTCTACTAAAGCGTGCATTCGAGCAATAAAAATCCACTGCAACCATTCATGTGGATCAAGCGTATCTATCGCGAAAGGCTCCACACTTTGCAACGCTTCTGGCGACGGCATGGTTTGTTGCCATAGCTCGTGCTTTTGAAGTTGTGCTTCAAGTTGGTACAGTAATTCCACCAGTTTTGTGCTTGTAGTCATTAACTTTTACATCTCGAACCTTGAATTAGCCGAGAATGATACCATTTCTTGTCAAAAGAACGTTAGGACGTCGTATTTAATGGAAAACATTCAAACCCTCACCCAGTTACTGAAAAACAGTCATTGTGAATATCAAATCTTCGACCTTGGCCGACGCATCAAAACGATCGATTCACAATTGTTCGCCGATGTTGAAAAAGGTCAGTGCCCTTACCCATACCCAATGCAGCGTAAAGCACATTTAGCGATTGCTTATTGGAATGAACAAAAACAACCTTGGATTTGGTTTTTAAAGTTTGAACTGGATGAGCGCGGCTTACTCAAGCAATCTGATATTGGCAACTTCATTAAATACGTAGTTGAAGCCATGGGCACTCGTCTAAGCGAAGAGATGTCTGAAGAGCAACAACAAAAACTCTCCAATAATCCATACACGTTCAAACCTTCTGAAGACAAAATGGCGGTATTCCACAGCCAAGTTCGAGCAAATTTGGGTCTACCCACCAGCCAATATTACGAACATACACAGCACTACTTCACAGGCGGCCTAGGCTGGGAAAACTGGCAGACGGTTGGCCTGCAAGGAATCACCGATATCGCCGCACGCCTTGGTAAAGAGCAAAATGCGGTCACTCTGCGTAAAGCTCTCAATCATTTACCTAACGAGCCTCTATACGCACTGCTTGGTACTCTTGAGCATGTCGACTTACAAGAACGACTAGCGCAGCGTATCGCAGAAAAAGCGCAGCAAGAGATTCACAGCACAGAACCAGATTTGTTCTTGCTATCGGCATTAACTCGAGCGTTAGCAGGCGCTCCAACTGAAATCTCTTTGCCAGTACTAGAAGCGATTTTGCAAAGCCCTCGTTTAAGTCACCAAGAAGTACTGATCGGTATTGCGGGACGAGCATGGCATCTTCTTTCTGATGCAAAAATCGCTGAACAATTTTTGCTGCGACTCGCACAAACAGGCAATCAAACCCTGTTCAATCAATTATTTGCCGATTTAGTTATGCTGCCAGAACTAAGAATGGTATTGCTACCTTTGCTGCACTCTAGCCCATCGGAAGAGCTAGCCACTGCACTCATCAAATTGCAGCAAGCCACAAAGGGATAAGAAAGGATTAAGGATGATAGGAGATCTACTGGCAATACTTGGACTGTGCTTTTTCTGTTTTCTATTTTGGCAACAACGACGTCAATCTGAGTTAGCCAAAGTTGCCATCTCACGAAAATGCGAGCAATTAGATCTTCAGCTCGTTAGCATCGCTTTTGGAGCACACAAACTGAAAACGCCAGACGGAGTCTGGCGTTGGCATACAGTGTATCAATTTGAGTTTTCATCTCTTGGCGATGACTGCTATCAAGGCCAATTGACAATGGTTGGATTCAGGCCGCAGAGCTTTCACCTACCGCCACATCGCTTGTAAATTCCATTTCAAAGTAAGGGCCGAATAAGTCCTTACTTTCTCTTGTTTTAACAAATCCCAGTTTTTCCAATACCGCCATTGATGCTTGGTGATTGCTGTTTACATTCGCTTTCACCTTATGTAGTTCCAATTCGCGGCACGCTTTAGGGAAAAACGCTTTTAGCGCTTCTGTCGCTAGCCCTTTACCCCAATACGCCTTATCAAAAATAAAACCTAACTCGGGTTCGGAATCGAGATGGGAAATGAATACATGCCCCATATAGTCACGGCTCGTACTCTCAAGTACCGCCATACTATAAATATTTTCGTCATCCAGTATTTTCTCAAACAATTGTTTGGCAGAGGCTACTGTATGAGGACCATTCATTTCGGCACGGTTTTTCGCGCAGCAATTAAGCATAACGAATTCTAGTTGCAACGACTCATTGTAGGGTAGAAGAAGCATTCTTCTGGTTACTATGGCCACATCTGTTCCTTGATTACAGCAAACTTAATTAATCCGCATATCACAAGCTAAGCGAAGCTGAGCCTGCCAAGTGACTGCGGGAGATAACGCCTTGTAGAGAAGCCGAAAGTTAAACCAACTGATTGGAAAGGATATTGATCTGGATTGTTTTTTATTAAGTGTTATTAGGATTTTATAAATTTTGTGATATTGACGGTTTTACCATCGAAAATAAGAAAGACCCCGACACGAATGTATCGGGGTCATGGTCTTACTCGCAGCAGTCCGGCTACTAAATAGTGCTCCATGCATCATCCATAATAGTGGCTGATTCCGTCAGCTCAGTCCTTACGTCGCCGTCCTAGCGGTGTCCTTATCATCCTGATAGCTAACATTCCCCGTTAGCGCACATCACTTGTTCCTTGAGCGGTGTCCCTTGCATCTTCCTGATGCTGTCCATAACCTCAATCCTATGAGGGGTCCATTGTCTATCCTTAGTCATCAACATCCTATTGATGATTGTTTCCTTACAATGTCCTGCGCTCCATGCTTGATCAATCATCCTGATTAACCAAATCGTCTTCCTGACGATAACCAAATCCTTGGTGCTTTCCTGTTCCGTGTCTGCTTCCTGCTGACAAGGTTAAATTTACGCTTTTCCTTAGCTTTCACAATCTACCCTAAAACAATTTTTTTTATTCGTAACGGTTAATAAAATGTTAAACCATTAATTATCAAAAGCTTACATTGAATCCCTTCTGTAAAACTGATGACGAAATCGTTTTCTCTTACACGCTATGTAAGAGATCTCTCACAACCCACTACCGAAATTGCTATTCGCTAAATCCCACCTCTCAAAGTATGATGACAACTATATCGTTATTAAGGATTGAAAATGTTAACTCAAGACGTCACGAAAGAGCTGGAAGCTGTGATGGAGCAGCTGCAACGAGAAGGGAAAGAGCCAACGGTTGCACTAGTGAAAGCACGTATGAAGACACCAGTCCCAATGCCTGCACTCATTACTGTTATCAAAAGCTGGAAGAGCGCGAATCATGTCCCAAAAGTAGAAGTCACTGCGCCACTATCGAAAGAAGAAGATCGCCTAACGGCACTTGAAAACACAGTCGCAAAATTAACCGCTCGTATTGAAGAGCTAGAAGCAAAACTGGGTGAGAAATAAGAATGAAGTTATGGGTAGATGCAGACGCTTGTCCTAAAGTGATCCGTGAGACCATCGTGCGTGCCGCAGAACGAACCGGTGTAGAGTGCACCTTTGTCGCTAATCACGTTGTACCAGTGCCAAAAAGAGCCAACATTCACTCACTTCAAGTCCCTGCAGGTTTTGATATTGCTGACAACGAAATTGTTCGTCGTGTGGAGCCAAATGATTTGGTCATCACATCCGATATCCCACTTGCCGATGAAGTCATCACTAAAGGCGCTCTAGCGTTGAGCTCTCGTGGCGAGCTTTACACCAAAGACACCATCAAAGCGCGTCTTAATATTCGTGACTTTATGGAAACCATGCGCTCAAGCGGTATTCAAACTGGCGGGCCTGCGGCACTTTCGCAAACCGAACGCCGAGAGTTTGCAAACCATCTGGATAGAATCCTCGCGAAGCGATAAAGGGCTTTCATTCAAGCATTGAAATGATCCATCGATGAAATAAGACTCAACAGAGTTCGTACTTAAAACATGCAAAAAAGCCTGCGAATATCGCAGGCTTTTTTTGGAGCTATGTGAGGTGCCCTAAGTATTACGGTGTGTAATACGTTGCAGCGCCCGGGCCGACTGGTAGACCAAATACGAATACCCATAGGTAGAACAGCAGGCTCCAACCTACGATAAAGCAGATTGAGTAAGGCAGCATGGTCGCGATCAGCGTACCGATACCTAGATTCTTCATGTAGCGAGTCGCTACCGCCAAAATCAAACCAAAGTAGCTCATCATCGGTGTGATGATGTTCGTGGTTGAATCACCGATACGGTAAGCCGCTTGAATGGTTTCTGGAGCATAACCCACTAGCATTAGCATTGGTACGAAGATAGGAGCTGTCACGGCCCACTGCGCCGATGCAGAACCGATCATCAGGTTAATGAAGCCACACATCAGAATGAATGCGAAGAACAACATAGGGCCAGTCAGACCGATACTTTGCAGGAAGTCAGCACCTGCAACGGCAAATACTTGGCCAAAGTTCGTCCACTTAAAGAAAGCAACAAACTGCGCAGCGAAGAACACCAACACGATGTACATGCCCATCGAAGACATTGATTTAGACATCGCATCGATAACATCACGGTCGGTTTTCATCGTGCCAACGACTTTACCGTATACAAAGCCAGGGATAGCAAAGAATACGAAGATGAAAGCTACGATACTTTTCAGGAATGGGGATCCTGCAACAGTGCCAGCGTCTGAACGTAGGATGCCGTCTTCTGGAACAATCGTCCAGGCCAACAAAGCAGACACAACCAACACAGCAAGACCAGCAACTTTCAGACCTTTCTTCTCAAGGTCAGTTAGGTTGCCCATTTTGTCGTTAGACAAATCTTCAGCCGCTTCTTCTTCGTTGTACTTGCCAAGTTTCGGCTCAACGATTTTCTCTGTAACGAATGCACCCATACCCGCGATGAAGAACGTCGACACAAACATGAAGTACCAGTTTACTTCTGGTCCAACAGTGTAAGTCGGGTCAATCATTTGAGCTGCTGTCTCAGTAATACCTGAAAGCAGTGGGTCAACCGTACCAATTAGAAGGTTTGCTGAGTAACCGCCCGATACACCAGCAAATGCTGCCGCAAGACCAGCAAGAGGATGACGACCAAGGGAATGGAAAAGCATTGCAGCAAGTGGGATAAGAACCACGTAGCCAAGCTCAGAAGCGGTATTTGAAATGATACCAGCAAAAACAACCGTAACCGTCACCATACGTTGTGACGCGCCCATTACTAGGCCACGCATTGCTGCTGAAAGTAGGCCCGAGTATTCCGCAATTGCAACACCAAGCATCGCAACCAATACCGTGCCTAACGGTGCGAAACCAACAAAGTTTTTCACTAGATTGGTAACAATAAGCTCTAGACCGTCAGCGTTAAGTAAGCTGACCACTTGAATCATGCCGTCTGCAGCACGACCTTTTGCTCCCTCAGGACGAGGATCGACAACCGATACTTCGAAGTAACCAGCTATACCCGACATCACCAAAATGGCTAAACAGAAAATGGCAAATAGTGTGATCGGGTGGGGCAACAGGTTCCCCAAATATTCGACAGTATCCAAAAAGCGCGTAAACAACGGCTTCTTAGGTGAGTTTTGTTTAATTGAAGCAGATGAACTCATCTGTTCCCTCCTTGTTTTTATTCCTGTGCAATTGTGAAAAAAATGTCACAAAGCGAGCGAAGGGTACTTGAGTAAAGAGTCAATTAAAAGCCAAAAACGTTACAAATTGTAAATCAATGGCAAATTTATAACCAGTTATTTGCATAAATGTAGATATTTCATCCATATAAAACAAATTAACCAACATTATAAATCAAACAAAGCTATAACCATTAGATATGCAGGAATGCCTAATCCCTATATAAAGTCGAATGCAAAGATAGTGTGTGGTGTAAGCTCAAAGAGCCGAGCAGTCTGGCAAACGTTCAATTTTGACTTGAATAACGATGAAGTCGTGCCAGTAAAAACCATGCCAAGCACGAGCGAATAAACGTTGGCACTTGGCGAGTATTAGGTGGGCGTGTAGATTCAGAGCTGCTGAGGCAATCATCCGTTGTCATGGACGAAAATACCTTCAATTTCGCTACACACCCCTTTGTTGTTCGTTTCTACTGTTATTTTTGTACAGCTTTGAACCTCGGATTTGTCTTACAAATAACGTACAAGCGCCCTCTTCTTTTCACTATCTGACAGTCAGGATGACGGCTCTTCGCGCTTTTAAGTGATTTCACAACTTTCATGACTTATTCCTTCTCACTAGTAAATTGACCAAAACGACGGTTGAAGTTAGCAATACGCCCTTCCGCTTGAACCACGCGTTGCTTACCTGTGTAAAACGGATGAGAAGACGACGACACATCCAATGTGAAGTACGGGTATGTTTTTCCGTCTTTCCACTCAATGGTGCGATCGGTTTTCAATGTTGAGCCGACAACAAAGTATTCATCCACACTTGTGTCATGAAACACCACTGGACGATAGTCAGGATGGATTCCTGGTTTCATTTCAATTTCCTTCAAATTAAATTGTTATGTTATAACATTTTAATTAATAATCATTCCCAATAAGAAATGCAAGAGAAATTTGTGATACTTTTTCACTTAAATGAATCTTGAAGAAATTTGCTATGTATTCGATTGAGCCGATTGGCATCATTGAAACCCCTTACAAAGAGAAGTTTGCCGTCCCTCGCCAACCGCGCCTAATTCCAGCCGCTAAAGCGCGAGTAAAACTGTTAGGCGAGGCAAATAGCCCAGAAGCGGTGCGCGGATTAGAACAGTTCTCTCACGTCTGGTTATTGTTTCTGTTTGACCAAAATTTGGAGGCAGGATGGAAACCAACCGTACGGCCTCCTCGTTTGGGTGGCAATGAGCGTATTGGCGTGTTTGCTTCACGCTCTACCTTTCGACCAAATGGCATTGGAATGTCGGCAGTCGAAATGAAAGGCATCACGAAGAAAGGTGATCAAATATATATTGATCTTGGCAGTGTTGATTTGGTCGATGGCACACCGATTGTCGACATCAAACCTTATATTCCTTACTCAGATGCCATTCCTGAAGCGATTGGCGGCTACGCTGGTGAGGAGCCTGAAAAATCGAACGTCACCTTTTCGTCTCAAGCATTGGCGATGCTAGCAAAGCGATCCGATACTCAATATGTACAATCGGTGATCGAACAAGTTCTGGCGCAGGATCCACGTCCTGCATACAAGAAGAACAAACCGGATACCAAGGAATATGCGGTAAATTTGTTCGATCTGAACGTTAAGTTCAGCGTGAATAGCAACTTAATAACAGTTACGGCGATTGAAAGCTTTTGACAAAGCCAATTGGCTGATATTATAGACGGCTAACAATTTTCCCTTCTTGGGACCTTCATACTCCTGTCCATTCTGGCTTGAGTAACTAACTTTAATAAACGGATAAATTTAATGCGTACCAGTAATTATCTTCTTTCTACTCTGAAGGAGACTCCAAACGACGCAGAAGTAGTGAGCCACCAGCTCATGCTACGTGCAGGTATGATCCGTAAGCTGGCTTCAGGTCTTTACACCTGGCTGCCTACTGGTCTACGTGTGCTGCGTAAAGTCGAAAACATCGTTCGTCAAGAAATCGACAATGCAGGTGCAGTCGAAACTTTGATGCCCGTTGTTCAGCCGTTTGAACTATGGGAAGAGACAGGCCGCAGCGAGAAGATGGGTCCTGAGCTACTTCGCTTTACTGACCGTCATGTTCGTCCGTTTGTACTTAGCCCAACAGCTGAAGAAGTGATCACTAGCCTTGTGCGTAATGAAGTGAGCTCTTACAAACAGCTTCCGCTAAACCTGTACCAAATCCAAACTAAATTCCGTGACGAACGTCGTCCACGTTTCGGCGTAATGCGTGCACGCGAATTCTGCATGATGGATGCATACAGCTTCGACATCGACAAAGCAGGTCTAGAGAAATCTTACCAAGCAATGCACGATGCTTACTGTAAAGCATTTGACCGTATGGGTCTTGAGTACCGTCCAGTACTTGCGGACTCAGGCGCTATCGGTGGTAGCGGCTCTCAAGAGTTCCACGTACTTGCAGACAGCGGCGAAGATCTAATTGCATTCTCTACTGAGTCTGATTACGCAGCGAACATCGAAAAAGCAGAAGCGTTAGCGCCTGCGGTAGAACGCGCAGAACCAACTCAAGAAATGACACTAGTTGATACTCCAAACGCGAAAACAATCGCAGAGTTGGTTGAGCAACACGGTCTACCTATCGAGAAAACCGTTAAAACGCTATTTGTTAAGGCGTCTGACGAAATCGATGCACCAATCATTGCGTTGATCGTTCGTGGTGACCACGAGCTAAACGAAGTGAAAGCAGAAAACCTACCTCAAGTGGCTTCTCCACTAGAGATGGCATCAGAAGAAGAAATTCGTGAACTGATCGGTGCTGGCCCTGGTTCTCTTGGCCCTGTAGGCCTTGAACTGCCATTCATCGTTGACCGCAGCGTAGCAGTCATGAGCGACTTTGGCGCTGGCGCAAACATCGACGGTAAACACTACTTCGGTATTAACTGGGGTCGTGACGTTGAACTGGGTCAAGTAGAAGATCTACGTAACGTAGTAGAAGGCGATCCAAGCCCATGTGGTAAAGGTACGCTAATGCTGAAACGTGGTATCGAAGTTGGTCATATCTTCCAACTTGGTAACGTTTACTCAGAAGCAATGAACTGTAGCGTTCTTGGCCCTGACGGTAAAAACGTAATCCTAGAGATGGGTTGTTACGGCATCGGTGTATCGCGTGTTGTTGCTTCTGCGATTGAACAGAACCACGACAAATACGGAATCATTTGGCCAGACGCAATTGCACCTTTCCAAGTAGCAATCGTGCCAATGAACATGCACAAATCTGAGCGCGTAAAAGAAGCAGCAGAGAAGCTATACGCGGAACTAACTGCTATGGGCATCGAAGTTCTATTTGATGACCGTAAAGAACGCCCAGGTGTAATGTTCTCTGACATCGAGTTGATCGGTATCCCTCACACTATCGTGATTGGCGATCGCAGCATGGATGAAGGTAACTTCGAATACAAAAACCGTCGTACTGGCGAGAAAACTCCAGTAGCGATGGCGGATATTGTTGAGCACGTTAAATCTCAACTTAAATAAACGCCTAAAAGGTTTCGATTAAATAAAAGGGTTGGCTTCGGTCAACCCTTTTCTATTGTCCTCAGAAATGACACTGCCCCTAATTTCTTTACTATTCATTTCGTTAATCTTTGGTTCAGCTTGTTGTTTGTACACTGATCTCAACATTTACAGGAGGTCAGTTATGGATTTAAAAAGTCTTCTAAACCAAGCGCTCAACTCTGATTTACTCAAACAAGGTGCTGACGCCCTGGGTAAGCAAACTCAAAACATCAAATCATCATCCAGCTCTAGCCAGTTCAAAACTCTCGGCGCAGGAGCCATCGGTGGTGGATTGATTGGCATGCTTATGGGCTCAAAGAAAAGCAAAAAGATGGCGAAGAAAATGGGTTCTGGCGCGCTTAAAGTCGGTGGAGCGGCAGCACTCGGTGCACTTGCCTACAAAGTGTATAACGATTGGCAAGCTAATCAGAGTGATCAAGGCGTCCATGAACCCTTCGATCCACAAGATAGCAAACACAGCGTATTAATTTTAAAAGCCATGATTGGTGCAGCCAAAGCAGATGGTCATGTCGATGATGTGGAAATGGCCCGAATTGAACAAGCCCTTACAGAAATGGGGGCAGATGAACACGTTCGTCAGTTGGTTCAGCAAGAGTTGCATAAGCCACTTGATCCAGTAGAAATCGCAAGCCAAGCGTCGACACCACAGCAAGCTTCTGAGATCTATTTAGCGTCACTCATTGTTGCCGATGAACAAAACTTCATGGAAAAAGCTTACTTACAAGAGCTGGCTAAGCAGCTTCAGCTTTCTCCTGAAGTGACGTATCAATTAGAAGCGCAGATGCAGTGATTAAAGCTTGTCCAAGATGCACTTCAACTTGAGCCAAAACAACTCTCAGCTTTGAGTTTCAAATCCGCTATGTGTATATTGAGATAAGTTATCATTTAGTGGAAAGAAAACATGCAAGTATACGGCTGTTGTGAATTAGTTCGTGAGCTTTATGCTCAAATTGGTAGCGGCGATCAAGCCTACATCCCTCAAGCAATTTCTTGTGCAGTAAAAGCGCTAAACGATGTTGCGGCGGATGAATCTTTGCCAAAAGAAGTACGTGAGAAAGCGGCGTTTGCGGCTGCAAACCTACTGATTTCAGATTTTGAGGACAAGTAATGAACTTAGCGAACTTTGAATCGATGGACCCAGTCATGCTGATGAGCATCGTCAACATGAAGCTACGTGACGACTTCGGCGGTGATCTGGATAAGCTGGTTGCTTTTTTTGATATAGACCGCGCGGCGCTTGAAGCAAAATTGGCTACGGCAGGGTTTGATTTCTTACCCGAAGCAGGTCAGTTCCGTTAATCACGACGGCAACCCCCAACGAAATTCATGAAAAAGGGCTTGATGTATACATCAAGCCCTTTTCGTTTATGCTGTATCTTTGCTTGTTAACCGAATGAAGCCCAGATCACCGTTGCAACTAATACAGGGCACACAAACTTCACATACGCAGGCCACAATTTACCAAACCAGCCTTGTGTGAATTCAGGACAGCCCTGCTCAAGCTCTTTAATTTTAGAGTTACGATTCCATACCCAACCACCAAACAAGCAGAACAGTAGTGCCGCCGTTGGCTGTAAATACTGAGTTGCAACCGTCGCAACCATGCCAAACAACGCGCCAAAGTTGTACACAATCACTACGCTGAACAGAGCAATAAGACCACCTAGCACCCAGCTAGTCGCACTGCGCTTAGTATTGAAACGTTCACTCACTAACGCCACAGGACACTCTAACATTGAGATGGAAGACGTCAGCGCCGCAATCGTCAGCAATAAGAAAAACACGATTGAGAACAGTTGGCCAAGTAAACCTAAGCTATCAAACATCAGTGGCAATACGGTAAATACCAAGGTGTCTGAGCTCAGTAGAGAACCGTCTTCAGCGTAGATTTGGACACCTTTTTGCATCGCAACAAACATCGCTGGCATCACCACTAACCCTGCAATAAAGGCAACAGCCGTATCGACCAAGGTCACATTCATTGCCATCTTGGGAAGGTTCTCTTTCTTGCTCAAGTAAGAGCCGTAGATCAGCATTGAACAACCACCAATCGTCAGTGAGAAGAAGCCCTGCCCCATTGCAGCAAGAATTAGTTTACGGTCCCATACTTTCTCGAAATCAGGCACCAAGTAATGCTTCAGACCTTCCATCGCGCCGTTTTGCGTCATGATGTAAACAAACAACAAACCGAATAACACGAACAACGCAGGCATTAGACGTGTTGACCATTTCTCGATGCCTTGTTTAACGCCACCTTGCACGATCAAAATGGTAAGTACATAAAATGTAATCGTACCGAACAAGTTGCGCTCTACACTAAAACCTTTTAACCATTGAGTCACCGCTTCCATTCCCATGATGTCGGTAACCGCACCTAGCAAAAAGCAGATCAACCAACCGCCAACAATGGAATAAAACGCTAAGACTGCACTTGGTACACTCAAACCAATCCAGCCCACAATACCGCCAAGCTTTTTGCCAGTCGGGTGATTGGTTAATGCACGCATGCTGTCTACTGGGTTGGCTTGACCATGACGACCAATCGCCATTTCAACCACCAGCATAGGAAAAGCAACGATAAGAATCATCACTAAATAAACCAGCAAGAAGGCTCCACCACCATTACTTGCTGCTTGTGTTGGGAAGCCCCAAATATTACCCAGACCAACCGCAGCGCCGGCGGCGGCTAAGATGAATCCGAGACGAGAGCCAAAATGCTCGCGAGGCTGAGAAGAAGTTTGTTGTGTCATACCACTCACACAAAATATCAATGAACTAGCTAACTAGTACACTATAGCAATATTAACTAATCAACAAGAGCAAGCAGGTCAAATACTCGACAAACGATACAAATGGCAGACATTCAGTTTGTAAATTTTTACATACATCTCATATTCATCATCCCATCATCAAACCGTTATTTGCCATCAAATCGACTGTATCACCACGCAAAAACCACTGATTCATTCATCGTGAAGTGAGCCGAAAAATAATGAGCTCGACTGTAAGAGGCGAATAGTTCCTCGTGATATTGTGTCGAAAAGCAGAATATTGTTCTTCGCTTTTTCCCCCTTATGTCTATTTATCAGCTAGTTATTACTCTGTTCTCATTTATATCCATGACTCAAGGAGAGAAAAATGAAGGTCACTCTACTTCACGGAGCTGTGGTTGCTGCACTCAGTGTTAGCTATCAAGCTCAAGCCTACAACTGTCAAAGCCTGCCTGATTGGGATAGCACTGCGATCTACACCTCAGGCACTCAAGTGAAAACTCAAGGCGCCGCCTATGAGGCCGCTTATTGGACACAAGGTAACGACCCCGTCACCAACTCAGGCTCATGGGAAGCGTGGAAGGCATTAGGTCAATGTGATGGAGGAAACAGTAATCTGTCGCCAACGGTGTCCTTCTCTTCTCCAACGAACAACGCGCAAATTCCTGAAGGCAGCGCCATTACTCTGTTAGCCAATGCGTCCGACGAGGACGGACAGGTCACACAAGTGGAGTTTTTAGCGGGTGACCAAACCGTTGCTATCGTCACCCAAGCGCCATTTGAGGCTTCTTGGACCGCAGCCCAAAGCGTTTCTCAACTCACCGCGATTGCGACAGACAATGAAGGCGCAGTAACCTCCACAACGGTTGCTATCGTCGTTCAGCCTCAAGTAGAGCTGCCGCCACCTAGCATTACTCTCACTAGCCCAACAGGTACGGAAACACTGAGTGTGGGGGATAACCTAACCGTCACTGCTCAAGCTGATGACTTTGATGGCGTAGTTACTCAAGTTGAGTTCTTCGTTAACAACCAATCTGTCGCCATTGATACCAGTGCACCTTACGAATACCAATGGACAGCGAGTGTTGGCACGCACTCATTTAAAGCTCAAGCGACAGATGACTCTAATCTCTCTACCATGAGTCAAGAAGTGGCGCTTGTCGTCACGAATTCAGAAACAGGCACTGGTGGGTGTGCTGATGCTCTACCTTACGTTGCTGGCACGCGTTATGAAGTAGGTACTCTGGTTTCTAATCTTAACCAAAAATATCGTTGTGACGTTGCAGGTTGGTGTTCGTCCGACGCAACATGGGCCTACGAGCCAGGTGAAGGCCTGTACTGGAAAGATGCTTGGACTGGCCTAGGAGCGTGCTCAACACCACCTCAAGTTACCATTACCGCCCCAACTGATGGGCAAGTCGTGCTCGCAGGCAGCAACAACGAAATCACAGCCAACGCAAGCGACTCAGATGGCACGGTTACGCAAGTGGAGTTTTTCGCTAATAACGATCGCTTAGGTGTCGTTACTCAAGCGCCATATTCCGTAACTTGGAACGCCACACTTATTGGCGCTAACCAGCTTAAAGCCGTTGCAACCGATAACGACAACAATACGTCAGAATCTGTTGTGAACGTAAATGTCAGTGATAAAGATTTAGTCATTTCTCTTACTTCGCCTAGCGCAGGTCAAACGGTTGGCTTAGGCAAAAATCTCGCATTAAGCGCCGATGCAACGTCTTTAACTTCAGGCATTAAGCAAGTTGACTTTATGGTCAACGGCGCCGTTGTCGCCACAGATACGACTGCACCTTACTCTGCGAACTGGACACCAGCCGCAATCGGACAGTTTACCGTAAGCGCTCAAGCCGTCGATCTTACCGGAAGCACCGCATTATCTGACGCAGCAGCGGTGACAGTTGTAGAGCAGACAGAAAAACGTCATAAACTGATTGGTTACTGGCACAACTTCGTGAACGGTGCGGGTTGCCCAATCAGACTGGCAGACATGGCTGATGCTTGGGATGTGATTGATATTGCCTTTGCTGAAAACGACCGAAACAGCGATGGCACAGTGCACTTCAACCTGTATTCTGGCGATATTTACAGTGATTGTCCTGCACTCGACCCAACGCAATTCAAACAAGATATGGCAGCATTGCAGGCGAAAGGTAAGAAGTTCGTTCTATCTCTTGGAGGCGCTGAAGGCACTATCACTCTAAACACTGACCAAGACGAAGCGAACTTTGTTTCTAGTCTAACTGGCCTTATCGCTGAATGGGGCTTTGATGGTCTCGATGTGGATTTAGAGAGTGGATCTAACCTAGTACACGGTTCACAAATTCAAGCTCGTCTTGGTCGTGCTTTGCTGAAAATTGAGCAAAACATGGGTAGCGATATGTACCTAACCATGGCTCCTGAACACCCTTATGTTCAAGGCGGTTACGTCGCTTACAGCGGAATTTGGGGAGCGTACATTCCCGTGATCAACGATACTCGCAGCACGCTCGACTTGCTTCATGTTCAGCTATACAATAACGGCGGTCTACCAAACCCGTACCTACCAGGTTCTGCACCAGAAGGCTCTGTTGATATGATGGTCGCTCAATCTAAGATGCTCATCGAAGGTTTTGAACTAGCCGACGGCACTCAGTTTGCGCCATTGCGTGATGATCAAGTCGCGATCGGTTTACCTTCAGGCCCAAGCTCGGCAAACTCAGGTCAGGCTCCGACACAAAATATTCTCAACGCACTAGACTGTTTAACGAAAGGCACATCCTGTGGCACCGTTAAACCAGCGTTTAACTACCCGAATTATGCTGGTGTAATGACGTGGTCTATCAACTGGGATCAGCATGATGGCTTTAACTTCTCAAAACCTGTTGGTGATAAGTTAACTCAGATGAACGCGCAATAAGCGCCTTTAAGCCGGTTAGGTGCGTTTGGTCAAACCCTCGCAACTCGACCAAAAGATGGAACCACTAAAACGAAAAGAGAGTGCCAAACGGCGCTCTCTTTCTTTGTATTTTTAGATGTTGTTTCTACGCGAAGCGATTCATCAAATGGTAAAGACTCGATAGTCTTTCAACTCAGGAATTTTCTTCAACAAATCGTCTTCTTGCCCTGCCATATTGTCCAGAGATTCACATAAGTCTTCCGCTTGTTGCTCCACCTCTTTCGAATGTTCAGCCAGACGCTGCTCAACTTTCGCACTTAATTCTGCCATGCTTTCAGAGAGTGCTGTCAGGTTTAAACCACCCTCTTCTTTCATTTTTTTCGATAAAGCATCGAACGCGCTAGCCAGAAACTCTTTATTAAAAATCTCCTGCGCTTTTTCAAAATCTTTCGTCCAGCCCTGCGTCATCGATTCAAAGCTGTCTGCAGGCAAAATAAAATCACCATCTTTGTAATAACGAGATTGCACATCAGCAAAGAAGTCTTTAACTGCAACTTTTACGTTATCAAACGCGCCCGGCGCATCCAAACTCGCTGCCACATCATCAATGATGTCATTGGCGAGTTCCAAGCCATCACTCGCTAGCTGCTTAGCTTGAGGGATATAGGCATTCATTTTTTCGCGATATGCTTCAATCGCGGCTTTCTGCTCTGCATCGAGTTCAATCAACTCACCTTTGATGAACAAGTTGTTGTCTTCGTCCACGACGGCTTTATCACCAGAAGTCTGGCGAATTTCCAAACTCTGTCCATCCATACGAACTTCATTATGGATGTCCACACGACATTGCGCTGCATAGCCTGTTGCACTAACCATCAGCAATGAAAGTGTAAAAAGTTTCTTCATGTCATTCTCTTATCTTCAAAATAACTTCTGTTAAACATAACACTCAGTTATACATTTGATGTCAGGACACCGTCACGACTTCGTAACAAGTTGTTTTATCGCCAATTTTCATCTCAAACTCTTCGCCTTCCTCTTTGCCAAGTAACGCTCGTCCTAATGGTGATTTCGCTGTTAAGACAAAGACTTCCTGATCTTGCCAAGCCACCGTTAGTCCACCAGAGCACGGACCGATGAAAAAGCGTTTTTCGATATTATTCTCATCGACGAGAACCACATACGCGCCTACACCTATTGGCGCATCCGTAAAGTCGCGAGTAACCATTGAGCGATACTGACGCAATTCGTCCTCGCTCTCTCGTACTCGCATTGCTTGGCCGTGAGCAAGATAAGAAGCCTCTAATGCAAGCGTGTCGTACTTATGCTCGGGCACTGTTTCTTCGTCCGTTGCGGCATCGATGGCTCTTTGGGTGGAAGCGTGTGCAATTCGAAGTTTTTCTTCCAATTGATGAATGATGATTTGGATTAACTCAGCTTTGTTCATACTTTTTGAAGGCGCGCTCAGTAGGCAGGATATGTTAATGTACCCTAGTCTATCACCGAAGAAAGGTTTCCCTAGCATGCAAAGTACCCAGTTACTACAAACGCTTCAATCCGTGTTTGGTTTTGACTCATTACGCCAAGGCCAACAACCAGTTATTGAATCGGTCATGAATGGTTACTCTGCAGCAGCAATATTCCCAACGGGCTCGGGCAAATCTCTTTGTTATCAACTCCCCGCCACCATGCTGCCAAACCTCACTTTAGTGATCTCGCCATTACTGGCACTAATGAAAGATCAGCTGAGCTTTTTGCAAAGCAAAGGGATCGCCGCCGCTTCTATCGATAGCAGCCAAAGCAGAGAAGAAGCGCAACGCGTAATGGTTGGAGTCAAAAACGGTGAAATCAAAATTTTGATGATTTCTGTCGAACGCCTCAAAAACGAGCGCTTTCGCGAGTTCATTCGTCAAGTGCCAATCTCTTTGATGGTAGTCGATGAAGCGCACTGTATCTCTGAGTGGGGACATAACTTCCGTCCGGATTACCTCAAGTTGCCGCAATATCAGCGAGAACTGAACATTCCCCAAACCTTGTTGCTGACCGCCACAGCAACGCCCGCCGTTATTGAGGACATGAAAAATAAGTTCGATATTGCGAGTGACCACATTACTGTAACTGGCTTTTACCGTTCGAACCTCGATATTTCAGTCATCCCTTGCGAAGAGTCCGAAAAGCAAACGCAACTCAACACGATTGTCGCCACAGCCCCTAAACTGCCAACCATCGTTTACGTAACGCAACAGCAAACTGCAGAGCAAGTGGCTAAGTCATTGATCCACATTGGCGTTAACGCTCATGCGTATCATGCAGGAATGAAAAGTGAAGTTCGTGAGCAAATACAACAGCAATTTATGGCGAGCCAAATTGACTGCATTGTGGCCACGATTGCCTTTGGGATGGGTGTCGACAAATCAGACATTCGCCGAGTAATTCACTTTGATCTACCTAAATCCATTGAAAACTATGCACAAGAAATAGGTCGAGCAGGACGCGACGGACAACGCTCTGAATGCATTCTGCTTGGCAATACTTCTGGGCTAACTGTATTAGAAAACTTTGTGTTTGGCGACACGCCTGAGCGCTCTTCGATTAGTTATGTATTGGGTCAAATCAAAGAGCACCAACCTCAGTGGGAAGTCGTGCCACTACGTTTGTCTCGCGAGAGCAATATCCGCCAGTTACCACTCAAGACGCTGTTGGTGTATTTAGAGCTTGCGAAAGTGATCGAAGCTAAGTTTAGCTACTTTGCCGAATATCGATTCAAATTCCTACAAGATCAGCAGTTCATCGTTAACCAATTCCAAGGAGAACGACGCGAGTTTGTAGAAGCCATTTTCACTTGTTCGACCAAAGCGAAAGTATGGTGCCAAGTCGATCTCGATGCTCTTTGGATGCATTATCACTCGGAACGTAGCCGCGTTGTCGCTGCTCTGGATTACTTTCATCAGAATGGTTGGGTTGAACTAGAAAGCAAGCAGCTAACCGATGTGTATTCCGTCTTACCTGAGACACAGAATATCGAAGACATCACGCAGCATCTGTACGAGCTGTTCCAGTCTAAAGAGCGCAAAGACATCGACCGAATTCACGCCATGTTGGGATTGTTCCAATCGTCAGATTGTTTAAGTCATCAATTAGCCAGTTACTTTGCCGACCACAATGCCCCTGCTCACTGCGGTCATTGTTCTGTGTGTCGAGGACAGAGAGCGGCGTTCCCACCTCGGATTTACGACCAACCTGAACCAGCAGTCGCCTCCGCTTGGATTGCAGAGTTTGTCCAACTTTCCCCTTCTGCAATCAGTAACGAAGCCATCGCCCGATTCTTATGTGGCATCAGCACGCCGTTGATCAGCCAACTTAAAGCCTCAAAGCTATCTGGGTATGGTGCATTGGCTAATGTGTCCTTCGAACAGGTACTACAATTAGTTGAAAGTGTTCGGGAATAGATTAAAAGAAGCTGAGTTGGCGAGCTTGCTCTTCTGGCTTGAGCATAACGCTCAAGCCTAAGAGGCGAATTTCACGACCATTTTGACGCTTTAGAATGTCTTTTAGCAACAACTTAAAGTCCTCAAGTTCTAACTGAGGATGAATGTGTTCAATGGTAGTGAGCTGGAAGTCCGCGAACTTTACCTTAATGCCTTGCTTAATGATCGATTTATCTGGACTGGCACGCTCCAGTCGCTTTTCCAGTTCAGGATAAAGTTTCTCTTCGATCACTTGCCAGCACTCATCATAAGTAGAGATGTTTTGGCTAAACGTTCGCTCAACACCAACCGACTTTCTCTCACGCTCGACTACAACTTCTCGATCATCGATACCGTGACTGCGTTTCCACAATGATGCGCCTTGGCGACCGAATTGGCGTAACAGTTCTCGATAGTCGCTATTTTTAATGTCTTCACACAGATAAAAGCCCGCTTGATGTAACTTTTCTAGACTGACCTTACCAACTCCAGGGATTTTTTCTAGTGGTAGCTTATCGACCACTTCTTGAACTTTCTCAGGAGGAATAACAAACTGTCCATTGGGTTTGTTCATATCCGAAGCAACTTTAGCGAGAAACTTAATCGGCGCGATTCCAGCAGATGCCGTCAGGCCCAACTCGTTTCGAATATCATTACGGATAGACTCCGCAATCAGGGTTGCTGAGCCCCTGCACGCTGTCGCATCGGTAACATCTAGGTAGGCCTCATCAAGAGAAAGAGGTTCAATTAAGGAAGTATAACGTTCGAAGATAGCTCGAATTTGCAGTGAGACTTGTTTGTAGACATGCATTCGACCGGGGACAACGAGCAAATGCGGGCAAAGCTGCAACGCACGAGCGGTAGGCATGGCACTACGTACGCCAAACTTGCGTGCTTCGTAGTTACACGTGCTAATGACGCCGCGCTGTTTTTCATGCCCGCCAACCGCAAGCGCTATATCTCGATAATTTGGGTTATCTCGCATCTCGACGGCAGCATAAAAACAATCCATATCGACATGAATAATCTTTCTGATTCGCTCTGACATACCCGACAAAATACTGGTTAAAAATACAGTATAATTCAATTAACGAAGCAAGAAAATGAAAGATTAAAACCACCGCACAGAGAACTTTCTAAAGGGTTGAATTATCTTTTTTTTATCGCGGTTCAATCACGCAACATTACATCGAGCTGATCCACAAGTTCAGCCCAATCAGCATCTTCTTCAATAGCTTGTTTTAAAAATGCGGCCTGAGAACGTGTCCAGAAACTCGCTTCGTGTAAAGGTGCTGATTCACGTTTATGTCGATGCGTATTGACGAAATCTTTAATTTCTTTGGAAGAGCTCCCTAACCCGAGCTGATTGAAAAGATCAGCCATGCCATGTTGATGTAATTCCATTGTGTCCTCCGACTCGAATGAACCTTTATTTGAGTATATACCTCACCCAATTATGCGCCCGTGAAAGTACTAATATTTCACTCTCTATGTAGAAAGCACGGCGCTTTGATACACGCAAAAAATAACCCAGCCGAAGCTGGGTTATAGAAAAATGATAAGCACTCTATGCTTGCGCGTTACGCGATACGGTCTTTTTCCCACGCAGCTAGCTTTTCAGCACGAGCAGCTTCGCGAGCTTCACGCTTCTTGCGCGCGTCACATGGCTCTGGGCAGTTACATACTTTCTCTATGCCGACTGCGCCAAGACCACCACAGCTGCCTTTCACTACTTTCTTCTGGAAGATGTAGCCAACTGCCATCGCTGCGATCACCGCAACAAACACTGCAAATGTAATTAGAAATGTACTCATAAGAACATGCTCACTTCTGATGTTATTTGTTCATGAATGGCTTGTATGCTTCCGAAGCCAGCTCTTTAAAACCATCTTCCGTTTTCACAATCATGAAAACAGGAATGTTATTTTCGTTCGCGATTTCCATGCCTTTTTCTTCGCCTAGCACCATAAGACCCGTTGCTAGACCGTCAGCAGTCATCGACGATTTATCCAATACTGTCACAGACACCACTTTATGATGGATTGGTTTGCCTGTTTGCGGATTGATAATGTGAGAGTATCGCACACCATTGCTCTCAAAGTAATTACGGTAGTCACCACTTGTTGCAATTGCCATGTCACCTGGTTCGATGATCTCTTGAATAGATCGCTCATCAACCGTTGGTTTCTCAATCGCGATTCGCCATGGCACACCTTCTCGGTTGATACCTTTCAAACGCATTTCGCCACCAACTTCGACCATGTAGTTTTTGATCCCTACCGATTGTAGGTAATCAGCAACCACATCAACCCCCCAACCTTTTGCAATCGTTGACAGATCAACATACAAATTAGGAATGTCCTTTGACAGTTTATTGCCATCAACGGTCAGGTGGTGAATCCCAGTGTTTGCCTTACGAGCCGCTAACTCTTCATCAGAAGGCACTACGTCAGGGCGAGCTTCTGGGCCAAAGCCCCAAAGGTTAACCAGAGGACCAACCGTTACATCGAGTGCACCTAAAGTTAGGCCATTGAGACGAACCGCTTCTTTTACTACGGTTGCCGTTTGCGCTGACACTTCGAAAGGCTCACTTGTTTGATGCTGGTTAAAGCGACTCAGCTCTGAGTCTTCACGGTAAGTCGACATTTGATCGTTGACTTCTTCAAGCAGTCGATCGATTTCCGTTTGCAGAGCCTTCGGCGTCGGAATGCCGTCTTGCTCAATGTATTTAATGTTGTAAGAAGTCCCCATTGTAGGACCGCTTAGATGAATTTGATCAGCAGGCTGTTCACAACCAGCCAAAATCAATAGAGAAGCGAATGCAACAAGCCACTTTTTCACTTGTTTACTCCCATTGTTGTTGAATTGATATGGGAAATAGGACCATGTCCGTCAATCCAATTTCCTATAGCAACTGTTGAATATGGTTTTGTATTTCAGAAAAAATAATGGCTAGCCCTTAGAGAGCTAGCCATAAATACAATCACTTGGAGGGATTAACCACCGAAGTCATCTAGTAGGATGTTCTCATCCTCTACACCTAGGTCTTTCAGCATGCCGATAACAGCCGCGTTCATCATAGGTGGACCACACATGTAGTACTCACAGTCTTCTGGAGCTTCGTGATCACGTAAGTAGTTCTCGTAAAGAACGTTGTGAATGAAGCCTGTGTAACCATCCCAGTTATCTTCTGGAAGTGGATCTGACAGTGCACAGTGCCATACGAAGTTGTCGTTCTCAGCCGCTAGGCCATCGAAGTCTTCAACGTAGAACATTTCACGTTTAGAACGTGCGCCGTACCAGAATGACATCTTACGCTTAGAGTGCAGACGTTTTAGCTGGTCGAAGATATGAGAACGCATTGGAGCCATACCTGCACCACCACCAATGAATACCATTTCTGCGTCAGTGTCTTTCGCGAAGAACTCACCAAATGGACCAGAGATAGTACACTTGTCGCCTTCTTTCAAAGACCAGATGTACGAAGACATGATGCCCGGTGGTACGTCTGGGTTGTTCGGCGGCGGAGTTGCGATACGAACGTTAAGCATGATGATACCGTGCTCTTCAGGGTAGTTAGCCATTGAGTATGCACGAATTGTTTCTTCATTAACTTTAGACTCGTAACGGAAAAGATTGAACTTCTCCCAGTCCTCACGGTATTCCTGAGGAATATCGTAGTCCGCGTATTTAACGTGGTGAGCTGGCGCTTCAATCTGGATGTAACCACCAGCACGGAAAGGTACTGATTCGCCATCTGGAATTTGCAGCTTAAGCTCTTTGATGAATGTCGCTTTGTTATCGTTAGAGATAACCGTACATTCCCACTTCTTAACGCCGAAGATTTCTTCTGGTAGTTCGATGTCCATGTCAGTTTTCACTGCCACCTGACACGCTAGACGCTCACCTTCACGAGCTTCACCTTTCGTGATGTGATCAAGCTCAGTTGGTAGGATGTCGCCACCGCCAGATTTAACTTTTACGCGACACTGACCACAAGAGCCACCGCCACCACAAGCAGAAGATACGAATACGCCAGCACCAGCTAGAGCACTCAGTAGCTTACCGCCTGGTTGTGTAACGATCGCTTTATCAGCGTCACCGTTCACAGAAATTGTAATGTCACCTGTTGGTACAAGCTTAGACTTAGCGAAAAGAATCACTAGTACTAGCGCAAGTACGATCAGAGTAAACATCACTACACCAAGAATAATGTCCATTGACTATTCCTTAATTGTTGCGGTTTACCCGACTTACAGTTGAACACCAGAGAAAGACATAAAGCCTAACGCCATAAGACCTACAGTGATGAATGTGATGCCAAGACCACGTAGACCTGGAGGTACGTCAGAGTACTTCATCTTCTCACGGATACCTGCAAGAGCAACAATTGCTAGCATCCAACCCACACCAGAACCGAAACCGTAAACAACAGATTCAGCAAAGTTGTAGTCACGTTGTACCATGAAAGATACACCACCGAAGATCGCACAGTTTACTGTGATCAACGGTAGGAAGATGCCTAGCGCGTTGTACAAAGGTGGGAAGAAACGGTCAAGAACCATCTCTAGGATCTGTACAAGTGCTGCAATTACACCGATAAAGGTGATGAAGTTTAGGAAGCTAAGGTCCACGCCCTCAACTAACGCATTTTCTTTCAGAACTAGGTTGTAAACTAGGTTGTTCACAGGAACAGCGATAGTCAAAACTACCACAACTGCAACACCTAGACCGAAAGAGGTCTTAACTTTCTTAGATACGGCAAGGAAAGTACACATACCTAGGAAGAAAGACAGTGCCATGTTCTCGATGAAAATCGATTTAACTAACAGACTGATGTAATGTTCCATGACGCCCTTACTCCTTCGCTTCTACTTGTTCTGGTTTAAACACACGGATTACCCAGATCAGGAAGCCGATTAGGAAGAATGCAGATGGTGCTAGTAGCATTAGACCGTTAGGCTGGTACCAACCACCGTTGCTCACTAGAGGTAGTACTTCCATACCAAATAGTTTGCCTGAGCCGAATAGCTCACGGAAGAAACCAACAGTGATAAGAACGAAACCGTAACCTAGACCGTTACCAATACCGTCGATTAGAGAAGGTACTGGCGCAGACTTCATTGCGAATGCTTCAGCACGACCCATTACGATACAGTTGGTGATGATCAGGCCAACGAATACTGATAGCTGTTTAGAGATATCGTATAGGTAAGCTTTTAGCACCTGGTCTACCACTATTACTAGAGATGCGATGATCGCCATTTGAACGATGATACGCACACTGTTAGGAATGTGGTTACGGATCAGAGAAACAGAGAAGTTAGACAGAGCAGTTACGAATGTTACCGCTAGTGTCATTACAAACGCCGTTTCTAGTTTAGTTGTTACTGCAAGAGCAGAACATACGCCAAGAACTTGTAGCGCGATCGGGTTGTTATCCAACACCGGCGCCATAATGCTCTTTTTAATGTTTTGTGCGCTAGACATTAGTTCAGACCTCCGTCACGAACTTTTGCTAGGAAAGGACCAAAGCCCATGTCACCTAACCAGAAGTCGAATGTACCTTGAACACCGTTACCAGTTAGTGTCGCACCAGATAGGCCATCAACGCCGTGTTCAGAACCTGCTGGCGCACCACCTTTAACAACCTTGATTGCTGGTTTGTGGTTTTCGTCGAACAGTTTCTTACCAACCCATTGAGCACGCCATGATGGGTTCTCAACTTCACCACCAAGTCCAGGAGTTTCACCTTGCTCGTAGTAAGTGATACCAGACACAGTGTTACCGTCAGTTTCAACTGCAACGAATGCGTACATCATCGACCATAGACCGTTACCGTGAACCGGGATGATAACTTTAGAAACGTCATCACCGTTTTTCACTAGGTATACGATACCCGTGTTAGCACGACGAATGATCTTAGCTTTGTCTTGCTCAGCTGTAAGCTTAATAGACGTCGCGTTGTCTTTCGCTGCTTTACGTTGATCGTAGTTAGCTGCTTTAGAACCATCAGCCGCTTCTTCAACGAATTCGCCTGTTGCGAAATCAACCAAGCGAGGCTCGATGTATTCAGCATATAGCTCAGGTACTTTCTTACCATTTGCTTCAATGCCAGCAACTTCAACAATCTTTGATTGTTTATCTAGGACAGCGTTAGCTTTTTGCTTATCACGCAGACCTACTGCTGCTGTTGATACGATGATTGAACAAACAAGGCTCAACCCGATAACAACACCCAGCGTCTTTTTAATGCTGTCGTTATTACTTGCCATAGCGTGCTAGTCTCCGCTTGATGTTCTTCTCAATTACTACATGGTCGAACAGAGGTGCGAATAGGTTCGCGAATAGAATCGCCAGCATCATACCTTCTGGGTACGCTGGGTTAACTACACGGATCATCACACACATTGCACCGATTAGGATGCCGTACCACCATTTACCTTTGTTAGTAAATGAAGCTGATACTGGGTCTGTAGCCATGAAGAACATACCGAATGCAAAACCACCTAGAACTAGGTGCCAGTGCCATGGCATGTTGAACATTGGGTTGGTGTCAGAACCGACCACGTTAAACAGTGTCGATACTGCAATCATACCGATCATTACACCCGCAATGATGCGCCATGAAGCGATTCGCATGTAAACGATCATCGCTGCACCGATCATTAGGGCAAGAGTCGATACTTCACCAATTGAACCAGGGATGTTGCCGATGAAAGCATCCATCCAAGTGATAGGAGCGCCAGTGATGTTGTTGATCAACGCGCCGCTACCGCCGTGAGCCCATTGGCTAAGAGCAGTTGCACCAGAGAAGCCATCAGCTGCAGTCCAAACTACGTCACCCGAGATTTGCGCTGGGTAAGCAAAGAATAGGAAAGCACGACCTGCAAGTGCAGGGTTAAGGAAGTTGCGACCTGTACCACCGAAGATCTCTTTAGCAACAACAACACCAAATGTAATACCTAGTGCCGCTTGCCATAGAGGTAGCGTTGGTGGAACGATAAGTGCGAAAAGAATAGAAGTTACAAAGAAACCTTCGTTAACTTCGTGCTTACGCACCATACAGAAAAGCACTTCCCAGAAACCACCAACAAGGAATACTGTTGCGTAGATTGGTAGGAAGTACGTCGCACCTAGTAGCATCTTACTGCCGACGCCTGCATCAGCAGAAATCGATCCGCCTAGCATCTCAGTCAGCCAGTAGTGCCAGTTACCTGCGATAACTGTCGCTAGTTGATCACCAGCGTACATGTGGTTTAGAGCTGCAATAGCTTGGCCACCTGCGTTGTACATACCCCAGAACATTGCTGGGAATACCGCAAACCAAACCATGATCATGATACGTTTTAGGTCAACGCTATCACGAACGTGTGAGCTTTTCTTTGTTACTAGACCTGGCGTGTAGAAAACTGTAGCGACAGCTTCGTACAGGGCAAACCATTTTTCATGTTTACCACCAGGCTCAAAGTGATGCTCGATGTCTTCAAGAAACTTTTTAAGAGCCATGGAAATTACCCTTCCTTCTCGATCTTATCTAGGCATTCACGAAGTAGTTGACCGTACTCGTACTTACCAGGACAAACAAAGGTACACAATGCCAAATCTTCTTCGTCTAGCTCTAGAGCGCCCAGTGCTTGAGCACTGTCACTATCGCCCGCGCATAGATCGCGAAGTAGCAAAGTAGGTTCCATATCTAATGGCATTACGCGTTCGTAGCTGCCGATTGGAACCATTGAACGGTCACTACCATTAGTCGATGTTGTCATGTTGAACAACTGACCTTTGAATAGGTGACCAAGGAATGAGCGAGTTACTGAGAACTTGTTCTTACCAGGCATAGCCCAGCCGAGCAGTTCTTTTTCACGGCCTTCGCGTAATACAGAAACCTGCTGATGGTAACGGCCAAGGTACGCGTGTGGACCTGTAGCGTGAGTACCTGTTAGTACTGAGCCAGAGATCACACGAACTTCGCCAGGCATCAGTTCGCTATCTGTTAGGTCGTCAAGGCTAGCACCCACTACGGTACGAACCAGACGTGGGTTATTCACCACTGGACCCGCTAGAGAGATAACACGGTCTGTGTATAGCTCACCTGTTAGGAACAGCTTACCGAACGCGATAACGTCTTGGTAGTTGATGCTCCAAGCCACGTTTTCTGCATTTACTGGGTATAGGAAATGCATGTGGGTGCCAGCAAGACCTGCTGGGTGAGGGCCATCGAAGACGTGTTCTTCTACGTTAGACTGAGAAGAGCGTGGCAAGCTAGTGCCAGATTTACATACGTAAACCTTGCCTTCTGTCAGGGCTGAAAGAATGTCTAGACCGGCAATGAATGCTTCTTGTTGTTCGTTAATGATCAACTCAGGCTTAGCTGCAAGAGGATTAGTATCCATTGCAGTTACGAAAATAGCCTTAGTAGCAGACTCGATTGCTGGAACCTTGCTAAACGGACGAGTACGTAAAGCGGTCCAAAGGCCAGATTCAACCAGTTGAGTCTTGATCACTTCGCGATCTAGACCAGATAGTTGAGCGGCTTCGAACTTATCGAATGTCACCTGCTCTTCACCTGCCACTTCAATCACTACAGATTGAAGGACACGTTTAGCGCCACGGTTAACTTCGATCACTTTACCGGCTGCTGGTGCAGTAAATTTCACGCCAGGGTTCTTCTTGTCTTCAAAAAGAATTTGCGCTTTTTTCACTTCATCACCAACGCGGACATGCATGGTAGGACGCATGCCAACGTACTCTTCGCCAAGCAAGGCGACTTTTTTGATGGTCTTACCATCATTAATCACCTGGGATGGAGTTCCTGCGATAGGAAGATCCAAGCCCTTCTTTATTGTAATCATACGCACTTGCACTACTTTTATCGGGAAAAAGATTCTTTTGATTGCGTAACTTTTAGACACGACATCAGTGTCCGGTTTTGATGTTGTTTAAAACATCAAAATCGCAACATCCTATTAAAAATCTCGTCACATGAAATATGAGAGATTTATCAGGTGCGGTAGTCTAGCATTTTTTAGGAACTTGATGCCATGACCAATCATCAGAATAGAGGGGTAATTTCGATAGAATCAGGTCTAAAAGGTCAAATATTAGTCATAACTTTGACCGAACGCACAAATGACATATTCCACACATATCTTATGGAAATGAAATATTCACAGCCTGAAATATGCTTTAATTTATATTCATTTGTTGAAACGCTGTTAACACATTTTTTAACCAACATTTGTGCCACATTTTTGTCCCACACAAAATGTAAAACAAAAAAAGATGGCCTGAGCCATCTTTCTAAAAACGTCTGGTTTGAAAGGGGTTAACGCCCTCCTCCCATACACATTGGACTGTCTGGTGCACCATTTTGCTCACATTTCCACTCTTCCTCGGTGTAAGTATGGATCGCAAGCGCGTGAATATGATTATCTAGCTCATCGGCAAGAATTTGATGAACTTGACGGTGACGGCCAATCAATCTCTGACCGGCAAATAAGTCACTCACAACAATGACTTTAAAGTGACTTTCCGAGCCAGGCGGCACATTGTGCATGTAACTTTCGTTGATAACTTTTAAGTAGCTTGGTTGCAGCTCACTATGTAACTTCTTCTCTATGATTTCTTGGATCATATTCTTTCCTCAATGATGCAAATGCCATAAGTATATACCCAACTCCTAAAGAGGTGGAGACTTGATACTCTTTCCATTTTGCGACTTTGTTTCGCGTTAATACTGGCAAAGGTTCAGCCCATTCAGCACTGATGCGTTTAAAGCACGAGCCACAAGCTTGCCACTTTACGCTATTTCGGCGAGTTAAATAGAAAATTTGACAGCTTTTTGTATCTACGTAAGCCATCATTTGCGACAATAATCACTAGTTTATTGAATCAACCTACGTTTACTTATGAAAACCGAATTGAATCTTCACGGTAGAAGCCTCACGCTTCATCGTTTTCCTAAGCGTTCTAACGAAACGCTTCAAGCTTGGGATGCGGGTGATGAGTACCTGATCAATCACGTCGAAGAAATGGCATTACCCGACCATCAAAACATCGTTATTATCAATGACAACTTTGGTGCCCTCGCTTGCTGGTTTTCTGAAAAACATCATGTCACTTTTATGAGCGATTCTTTCGTCTCTCACAAAGGTGCTCAAAAAAATCTTGAAGACAATCAATGTAATAAAGTGGCATTTCTGACCACAATGGACAGTATTCCTGCGAATACAGATCTTGTGTTAGTCCAGCTGCCTAAAAGTAATCGTCATCTTGTTTGGATCTTGAGCCAACTTCGCAAGATGCTTCCAACCGCTTGCCCTGTTATTGCTGTAAACAAAGCCAAAGAAATCCATACGTCTACATTAAAATTGTTCGAAAAATACCTTGGAGAGACTAAAACGTCACTGGCGTGGAAAAAGCATCGACTGGTCTTTTCTCAGGCCGATGCAGAACCAAGAATTGAAGTAGATCCAATCACGGCTTGGGATGTCGAAGGTGAACACATTCAGCTTAAAAACCTGCCAAATGTCTATTCAGGAGAAAGCTTAGATTTAGGTGCGCGTTTTATGCTGCAACATATTCCTCAAGACGCCTCAATCAACCACATTATCGATTTGGGATGCGGTAACGGCGTCTTATCGGTAAAAGCAGGTCGACTCAATCCAAATGTAAGACTGACTTGCGTTGATGAAAGCTTCATGGCGCTTGAATCTGCCAAGCAGAACTTATTGGATAACTTGGGCGAAGGTCGCGACATTCAGTGCGTGGCCAATAACTGTTTGGATGGATTCAAACCTGACAGTTGCGATTTAATCATGTGTAACCCACCGTTCCATCAGCAACAAGCCATTACCGATCATATAGCATGGCAAATGTTCTGTGATGCAAAACAAATTTTGAACCAAAATGGCAAGTTACTCGTCATAGGAAACCGTCACCTCGGCTACGATGCCAAGTTGAAACGTCTGTTTGGCGATAAGAATGTGAAACTCATCGCTTCTAACAATAAGTTCGTGATTTTACAGGCAACAAAAAATCCTGCTAAATTAAGCGCAAAACAATAGAGCTCTCCGAGCAAAATGTTTACAAGGAACAATAAAATGAAAAAACTGTTACTCGCGGCTTCGGTTGCATTGCTTGCTGCATGTTCAGCGCCACAACAACCGCAACTGAACCTAATGCCTGAAAGCACCTTGAGCACCAATCCTATTGTACAAGGCAAAACATACAGCTTGACCAGCAAAGACGTGCGCGCAGCGCAGTACGTAGCTTTGGTTGATAACGGTCGTTCAAACATTCTACCGCTTCATGCGAAACAAAACTTACGCATTGCATTAGAAGAAGCTTTAGAGAAACAGTTCTCATCTCAAGGTTTCCACTCTGATTTAAACAGCAACAACGCAATTGAACTGAATGTTCAAGAAGCGCTAGTGAACGTCAAACATTCCGTGATGGAAAACCAAATGGATGCCAAAGTGATACTAGAGATCACAGCAGAAACACCACAAGGCAAATTGGTGAAAACCTATACAGGCACTGCAAAACGCTCTGGCACTTTAAGCGCTTCAGATTCTGATATTGAAGAAACACTGAATGATGTAGTGACGTTAACGCTTAGAGAAATTGCTAACGACCCAGAGCTTCGTCAGTACATGCAGGAGCGTTTCTAATGTTACGCAAAGCGATTCTTTCTTTAGCATTACTTAGCTGCAGTGTTTGGGCAGGGCCAAAAGTGGCGTTTGAAACAACGTTAGGTTCATTTACCGTCGAGCTGAATGAAGAAAAAGCGCCAATCACAGTGGCTAACTTTCTGAAATATGTCGAAGACGGCAGCTACGAAGGTACGATTTTCCATCGTATTATTCCAGGATTCATGGCACAAGGTGGCGGCTTTAACCAAGACATGCAGATGGTGAAAACATACGCGCCAATCAAAAATGAAGGAAACAATGGTCTGAACAATGACCGTGCAACCATCGCAATGGCACGCACCAATGCACCAGACTCTGCAACTCGCCAATTTTTCGTCAACCTCGTCGACAATGACTTCCTAAACTATGGCGCTCGCCCACCTGGTTATGCGGTATTTGGTGAGGTGACTGAAGGATTCGACGTTATCGAAAAAATGGCACAGCAGCCGACCACTACAGTAGGTCGAATGCGTGATGTACCAGAGACGCAAATCGTCATTACTAAAGCAACGCTACTCAAATAGCCAAATCCATAAGCCCTTTGAATATTCGAAGGGCTTTCTCGTTCCATGGCTTCATTTTATTGGATTGATTTATGTCTTCATTACCTTCCATCACTTGGTTGGAAACGGTAAAAAGTTACCTTGATAAGCGACTCATGTGGGTTTTCATGTTGGGCTGCTCTAGCGGCTTTCCATGGGTTCTTATCGGCTCAAACATGTCTGGTTGGCTGAAAGACGCTGGCTTGACCCTTTCCGCAATCGGCTATTTTGGTAGTGTCTTTGCGGTCTATGCGATCAACTTTCTGTGGGCTCCCTTGGTCGACCGAGTGAAGTTACCGCTGTTGTATCCTCTGCTTGGACAAAGACGCAGTTGGATCTTTTTCTGTCAAAGCATTGTGCTAGTTGCCACATTATTCATTGCAGGGGTCAATCCTGCGGAAAATCTCATTTTCGCCTCTCTGCTCGCCTTGTGTATTGCAACGGCATCGGCAACACAAGACATCGCCATCGACGCTTTCCGAATTGATACTTTTCCAAAATCGGAAGAATCTAAGTTGCCACAAGCTTCGGCTATGGCAGTCATCGGATGGTGGACAGGCTACTCATTGCCGGGATACTTGGCGTTTGTTAACGCCGATACTATCGGCTGGAACGGTGTGTATTACGGTATGGCAGCCGTTGTTGTGGTACTCATGGTGTTCACTTTGTTAGTGGGCGAACCAGTCACACAACGTGAAAAGCTCCAATCCGAAGCGGAACAAAGACACAAAGAAGTCGTCGGTTCAAAACTTGTGGCGTGGTTTACGGTCACCGTTGTTGAGCCTTTCCTCGATTTCTTCAACCGCAATGGTGTTCGCGTCGCGATAACCCTGTTGCTGTTTGTCTTCTTATTTAAGATTGGCGAAGCATTCCTGGGCCGCATGTCGATTGCTTTCTACAAAGACATTGGCTTTAGCAACGAACAAATTGGCTACTACTCGAAGTTGATCGGATGGGGAGCCACCATCTTCTTTACTCTCGTTGGCAGTATGTTCAATGTGAAGTTTGGTATCGTGCGCGGTTTGATGATTGGCGGCATTGCTATGTCAGCGAGTAACTTGATGTTTGCTTGGATAGCGTCTGTTGGCCCTAACGAGCATCTGTATTTAGCGACCATCATCGTTGATAACTTTACGACGGCATTTTCCACCGTGGCCTTTGTCTCGTTTCTGACTCTCTTAACCGGGCAAGCGTTCTCTGCCACTCAATATGCATTGCTTGCGTCGCTAGGAAACTTTGGACGAACCACGCTAGCGTCATTCAGCGGTGAATTGGTTGACTACCTAAATGACTGGAGCACGTTTTTCATTCTCACAGCCGTAATGGTGGTCCCAAGCTTGATCATGTTGTATTCACTGCGTCATTACTTTACGGATCTTTTGGAAAAAGCGCGGCATAAGCACTAACGACCGCAAATTTGCGCAAAAGTAATAATAAACCACCGCACAATACGGTGGTTTTTTCTATACAAAACGCGGCGTTCGAAGCTTACGGGTAAAGCCCTTTGCCAAACAAGTTGAAGATTCGTGCAACACCTTGCGTGAAAATCATTGGCTCAGTGAGCACCGTTAAACACAAACAGTCTTCACCTTCCTGAGTAAATGGGCTGTGTTTGACTGAGGCATCACGTATCATCAAGTCGCCTTCTTCATACTGCCCGTCTTCATCGCTAAATCCACCATGCAGAACCAGTGTGGATTCCAACCCTCTGTGCGTGTGTTGCGGGATTTGTACATTTTCGCCGATGTACATCAGACTCACTCGAGCATCTTCACCCAAATCAATTTGTGCACTGAAAACTTTCCCACCGTAGCTTCGCCACGATCCCACCAAATCAGAAAAGCGCACTAACGTTTTTGGAAGCTCGAAGCTTTTACCTGCGACATTGACGAAAGCTGTATCTTGAATCACCACATTGTCGTTCACAGGTTCTGCGTTAATAATGTCATTAAACATGTCATCAAACTCAGGTGAATACTCTAATGGACTTTCACTCACTGTGTTTGCTTGACTTGCTTCTACTTGGTTTACATACGCTCGGCACTTTGAGCACGTCTCTAAATGTGTGGCGACCACAAGACCAGAAACCGCATCAATGCTGCCCGAAGCGTATGCTTCTAACAAGTTGTTATCTGGATGTTTGTTCATAGTTGCTCCGTATGCATTGAGTGCCTTAACTTTTCTACTGCGAGTCTTAACCGAGACTTCACCGTACCTAGCGGTATGTCAAAAAGTTCCGCAACTTGCTGATGTGGCAGCTCTTCGAGATAAACCGCTTGCAATACGTCTCTCTGATTTTTAGGCAAAATATCAAGAAACTTCACCACCTGTTCCTTCAACATGTCTTGTTCTGGAGAATAATGATCAACCAAATCTGGCGGATAATATTCCGATGGCCAAATGTCATCAGAATGGATGTGAAGCTCTTTACCCTTTTGTTTTCTGAGTAAGTCAAAACACAAGTTGCGGATAATCGTGTATATCCACGTCGATAACGCACTCTTCTTTCCATCGTAAAGATGAGCTTTTTGCCAGACCGTTGCCATGGTTTCTTGAACCATCTCCATAGCAACTTGCTCATTACCAACGTGCTTGTAGGCAAACTGTTTTAGCTTGGGTGCATAAAAACGGAATACGAACGCAAAAGCCTCTCTATCTTTGGCTTTTACTTTATCCATGTAAGCGTTCCATTCATTTCGCCCCAATTTTTGTGGGCTATCACTCATCATAATCAGCCTTTACTATAGGGAGGCTCTCACGTCCCTTCTTCCTAATCGGTGATGTCATCAACGAGAAGATTGAAGCCACCATTGTTTCCGTCATCAATAGCAACCACTTGGTAGACAACACCATTCATTAAGTCTACTGGTAGCGAATCGACCGCGTCAGGGTTGCCTGCGACGGTGACGGTGACAGTTACGTAGTAAGTGCCTGCCGCAACATACAATCCTTTCGCACTTTCTTTATACGCAAAGTTTGTGATGGTTGGATCACTGCCCTCTATCCCTACTGACGTTGTGAGGTAGATATCAACCATCTCTGCTACTGGGTTGGCTGCCGCATGAGTCACGTTTAACGTCGCACTGGTTGCCACCGCTCTTCTCATGTCTTCACCATTAAAGACTCTATCGCAATAAAAGGGCTTACAACTCCGACAGCATATACGCTGTCATCTTTCCCGCCATCAACCCTTAGTCCATCAACATCAATTATCGGATGACTCGTAGTGCCATCGACAAGATGCCCTACTCGAACTTAGCTTGGTTTCCTGTGATTTCAATTATAGAAGAGGAGGAACCATCAAGAACGAGGTGCTTAACTGGTAAAGAGCTACTTGAATCACCAGTATTAATAGCAGCAATGGTCAAATTGGAGTTAGCAGAAAGCGCGACTGCACCCGAATCAAAAACAACGGAGTCGCCCACGATTAATCTAACTTGATAGTCTCCTGCTGGAATGTTCGATTGTGTCAGTGTCTGATGAACCACAAGCGGCTAAACCTAAAGCCATTGCCAATATTGCAGCGGCTCTGCTCAGACTCAGCTCAATCCTTTCATATCCTTGCCTCTTTGTTAGTCGGGGCTTCTATGGCTTCTGACAGAAATTGCAACGCAGGAATACAGTCCTCTGCGCCAACGAGCTGTTCGAACAGATTGCAGTCTAAAGGAAGTAATTCAAGCCAGCGCTGGGTAACCCAAGCTGAGTCATCGTAAAAACGATGCTGGTAAAGGTTTCCAAGTTGCGGAAACTCTTCATAAATATGGGATAACTGCTGGCTTAAATAGAAAAAATCTGGTGAGTTGTCTGGATGTTGCCAATTGTCTAACCATTCGACTTCTGCATGGCGTAAACCATCCGAGTCCGCACGAACTCGTTTGATAACAAAGCGTTTCTCACCAGCGACTGTAATACCAAGAAGACCATCACTGAGTGTTTCAAAATCAACGATCCTGACCAAAGTTCCGATAGATGAAACATTTCCCACGTCTTTAGGGTCACCCTCGCTTCCTACTAGGCAAACACCAAACCCCACATTTTGCAGACTACACTCTTTCACCATACGCTTATATCTAGGTTCAAAAATACGCAGATTCATCTTGCCTTCGGGTAGTACAACCGAGGTGAGCGGGAATAACATGACTTCTTTCATTCAAACGTCCTCTTTGGTTCTCCGATTCATACGAACGCCTTATCACTCGGATCACTAACGATTTGTGTTGGTTAATCGACTGGCTTAAAAAGTCATAAAATCGCTTACGCAAACGATCTAAATCACATATTTATTGCAAGTTAATGCAACAAACAAAAAGTTCCGTAAATAAAGATAAGTTCGTGACACACCTCACTAAAAACGTTCATTTTTGCACCCTTTATCACTTTCATTTGCGATTTTTATCGCTATTATTCCCGCCAATTGGAAAGCGCAGCACAGATTGCGTGTTCTGAATCATTACAAACATAGAGAGTCCCCTTATGCGTAAATCACTTTTAGCTCTTAGCCTTCTAGCGGCTACATCAGCTCCAGTATTAGCTGCAGATTACTCTGACGGCGATATCCACAAAAACGATTACAAGTGGATGCAATTTAACCTAATGGGTGCATTCAACGAACTTCCTGGTTTCCCTGATGGTTCGAACCACGACTACCTAGAAATGGAATTCGGCGGCCGCTCTGGTATTTTCGACCTTTACGGTTACGTTGACGTATTCAACCTAGCTTCTGACCCAGGCAGCGATAAATCTGGCAAAGAAAAAATCTTCATGAAGTTTGCTCCACGTATGTCTCTAGATGCTGTAACTGGTAAAGACTTGTCTTTCGGCCCAGTTCAAGAACTATACGTTTCTACTCTAATGGAGTGGGGCGGTGCTTCTGAAGTTAACTCACAAAAAATCGGTCTAGGTTCTGACGTGATGGTACCTTGGTTAGGTAAAATCGGTCTAAACCTATACGGTACTTACGATAGCAACAAGAAAGATTGGAACGGTTACCAAATCTCGACTAACTGGTTCAAACCATTCTACTTCTTCGAGAACGGTTCATTTATTTCTTACCAAGGTTACATCGACTGGCAATTTGGTATGAAAGATGAGTACTCTTCATCTAGCTACGGCGGTGCTATGTTCAACGGTATCTACTGGCACTCTGATCGCTTTGCTGTTGGTTACGGTCTAAAAGGCTACAAAAACATCTACGGTATCAAAGAAGTTAATGGTGTAGATTCAACTGGCTTCGGTCACTACATCGCAGTAACTTACAAGTTCTAATTGAACCGATAAGTTTCCTCAAAAATGGCGCCAATTGGCGCCATTTTTATTTGCTTTCCTCTCTCCCCTCATTATCCTTGCAGCAAACCTTTTTACTGAGAGCGTTTGGTGAATATTCTCATTTTAGGTCCGGGGGCCATTGGCTCACTGTGGGCAACAAAATTTCAGTTGGCAGGACACCAAGTATCAGTGTGGGGCAGAACGTCTGAGCCGCAACACTCCCTTACGCTTGATGACTCACCTACAATGGAGTTTCCTAACCAACATATTCCCTCTTTACAACAAGCGGATTTGATTTTGGTCACGGTGAAAGCGTGGCAAGTGATCACTGCACTCAAACCTCTTATTGAGCACATTCATCGCGATGCCATTGTTATGCTTATGCACAATGGTATGGGTACGGCCGAGCAGGTAGAAGAGATGCTATCCGCAAATCCCGTCGTTATCGCAACCACAACCCATGGTGCTTATAAGCCGAATAAAGAGCACGTAATGCACACGGGGCAAGGCATCACTCAAGTTGGCGGCTTTAATGCGTCTGGCGCTCATTGCCAGTTTTTGCAAGATGTTATGCAGCACGCTTTACCAGAAGTTGTTTGGAACCCAAACATCAATGCCGCGTTGTGGACCAAACTCGCCATAAACTGTGCAATCAACCCGCTTACAGCATTGCATCAATGTAAAAATGGCGACCTTGCACACGGTGATTTTCAAGACACCTTGAAAAGCATCACGAAAGAACTTGTCGAAGTGATGAATAAGGAAAACATTGCGACGCAGTTCGACGTACTTTTCGAGACCATTATGCAAGTGGTGCGGGCAACGTCTGAGAACTATTCTTCAATGAGGCAAGACGTGTTTCATCAGCGCCCGACCGAAATTGATTTTATCACTGGGTACTTGCTAAAAGCGGCAGAGAAACATCGCATCAACACGCCTGAGAATTTAGAACTTTACCAACGCATCAAACAAATAGAACAAAGCTGGACAGAAGAATGAGTAAGAAAATCTTAGTGCCAATCGCTCCGGGCACCGAAGAAATGGAAGCCGTCACCGTTATCGACTTGATGGTTCGCGCGGGTTATGACGTTACAGTTGCAAGTGCTGCATTTGATGGTGCACTGACAATGAAAGCCTCTCGCGGTGTAACACTGACCGCGGATTGCAAGCTGGTTGATATTGCCGATGACGAGTTTGATGCCATTGTATTATCTGGCGGTGTTGGCGGAGCAGAAACTTTCCGCGACAGTACCGTCATGATTGAAATCCTCAAACAGCACATGTACGAGGGTAAACTGGTGGCGGCAATTTGTGCAGCTCCTGCTTTGGTTTTGCAGCACCACAACCTGTACCCAGATGCGTTGATGACATGCCATCCAAGCTTCCAATCTCATATTCCTGAAGACAAATGGCGAGCTAAACGTGTCACCATGGATGTGAATCACAACCTACTGACAAGTCAGGGACCAGGAACCGCACTTGAGTTTGCAATGGAAATCATTATCAAACTTTCCGGTAAAGAGCATGGATGGATGGTCGCAGAACCGCTAGTCACTATCCCAACACTGCATTATCACGAATTTGGTGAAGAGTAATGTTTGACGTAAACGCTGTACGCGAACAGTTCCCGGCCCTAAATCAAGACGTAAACCAATCGCCTTTAGTTTACCTTGATAGCGCAGCAACAACACAAAAGCCACAGTGCGTGATCGATGTGATTAGCCGTTACTATAGTGCACAAAATGCTAACGTGCATCGTGGTAGCCACAGTTTGACAGCAAACGCCACTAGCCAGTTTGAAGCCGCTCGCGAAGCCGTAGCAACGTTTATTGGTGCAAACAGCTCTAAAGAAATCATTTGGACGCGAGGTGCAACCGAAGCACTTAACTTAATTGCACAAACTTACGCTCGCAGCACCTTACAACCGGGCGATGAGATCTTGATTAGCGAGATGGAACACCACGCCAACATCGTGCCGTGGCAGATTGTAGCCGAACAAACTGGCGCGAAAATCGTGAAAGTGCCAATGACACCCGAGTGCCAGTTTGACTTGCAGGCGTTTGAACAAAAGCTCTCTGAGCGATGCAAAATCGTCACGTGCGCACAAATAACCAACGTAACAGGCACACGCCAACCTATCGAAAAGATCACCGAGCTAGCGCACAGCGTTGGTGCGGTAGTTGTAGTTGATGGCGCACAAGGCATCGTGCATGAGCAGCTAGATTTATCGACATCAGATATCGATTTTTACGTTTTCTCAGGTCACAAGCTCTATGCGCCAGCAGGTATTGGCGTCCTATACGGCAAACTAGAGTTGTTAGAAGCTATGCCACCATGGCACGGCGGCGGCAAAATGGTTGAACGCGTTTCTTTCGAGAAAACGACCTTTTCAGCACTTCCTGGCAAATTTGAAGCGGGCACACCAAACGTAGCGGGCGCGATTGCTTTAGCGAAAGCCATTGAGTGGTACCAAGGTTTTGACCATCACGAAGTCGAGGATCATCTCCATGCGCTTCAGGATAAGGCCTACCAAGCACTAAACGCGTTGGATGACATCCATATTCTAGGCTATCAACCGAATGCCTCTGTACTGACGTTCGTAATGGACGGCGTTCATCACCAAGACATGGCGACGCTGCTCGATCAACAAGGCATTGCGGTACGAGCAGGACACCATTGCGCTCACCCATTGATGGATGCGCTAAACGTCAAAGGAACGGTACGCGTTTCTTTTGGTATTTATAACACGGCAGAAGATGTGGATAGGCTCATCGCCGCCGTAGAGAAAGCCGTCGACATGTTATAACGCCCACCTTTCGACTTGGAGTAACCAACAAGGTTACTCCATCTGCCTATCCAGAGTCGCCACGCAATTTCTGCCATTTCTTTTCGCAGCATAAAGCGCTTTATCTGCATGCGCATACAAGCGTTTGGTGGTTTCATTTCTGCCTATTTTGACCACGCCTACGCTCACCGTGACCGGAATTTCAATCTTTTCAAATTCAAACTGGCAATTTTGAATATGGGAACGTACTTCCTCTCCCACTTCTTTCGCCGCCGATAGAGAGGTTTCTGGCAGGATAATCGCAAACTCCTCCCCTCCGACTCTTGCAAAAATCTCGTCTTTAACCAATAAGTGAGAAACCAAATCGGCTAATGTCTCTAAGACATAATCTCCCGCATCGTGGCCACGTTTATCATTGATAACTTTAAAAAAATCCAAATCAAACAATAATAGAGCAGATTGGTAGTCAAGAGTTTGAGATTTAATGACTTCTTCTGTGAGCTTTTCGAAAAAAACACGTCGATTGTAGATGTTTGTGAGAGCGTCAATTTGGCTTTGGTGGCGAAGAAGGGTTTCGACTCGGTGGCGGTTGGAAATGTTGCGGGTAAGAATGAGAACAACGCGACGACCTTGATAGTTTATAGTGAGCGGACAGATTTTCCCTTCGTAATAGAGGTCGCCTTTTGGCCCACTGTTCGCATCTATTCCCTGAATGCTGTCGGCGCACATCTTGTACTCGATCGTCACAATACTGTCTTGATTGAGTGACCGATTGATCTGTTCGATAAACCAGTCGGCTTGCTCTTTCTCAAGTACACTGTGCAGCGTCTTACCTATCAAATTGCTTCCATCGTGATAGGCTTTTTTGTCTGTTCCTCCAAAAACATCAATATAGATACCATCTTCACTCAAAATAAAAGTGGGGTCAGGCATTCCGGATAACACGTCTTGCGCATGTTCCAAGGTGAATTGCATACAGGGAGGTTCCTAGCGTTTGTATCTAAGTAACCCAATCGCCTCCAAATGTGTTTCAACATTGGGGAGTAGAAGCGAATGGGGCATATGTCTATTATCTAATATAGACAAATTTTAAATACAATTGAGTCTATAAAAACCAAGTGGGCAATATAATGAATCTGGATCAATAGAAAGGTCAATTAAAGTCAAAATAGTCGACTATTTGCATATTTTTTATTCACACGCAAAAAGCGTCTCAACTCAGATACAAAAAACGCCAAACAGCTAAGCTATTCGGCGTTTTTTAAAAATTGGGGAAATGGCTCATTACACGGCAGTGTGCTTAATCTGCTCAACAATAGCTTTCAGGCCATTACCACGTGATGGGCTTAAATGCGCGATGAGTCCCAGCTGCTCAAAATAAGCATCAATGTCAAACGCTTGAATTTGATCGGCCGTTTTACCGTCATAAGCCGCCATTACCAACGCAATTAATCCGCGTACAATACGCGCATCGGAGTCTGCACAAAAATGCCACACGCCATTTTGCGCTTGGCTCACTAACCACACCAAGCTTTCGCAACCCGATACTGTAACTTGTTCTGATTTCAGCTCTTCTGGCATTTGTGGCAGCTTTTTACCCCACTGAATGACCTGACGGTAACGATCTTCCCAGCCTTTAAATTGCTGCATCGTTGCGACAATATCTTCGCTGGTGATTTCTGTTCCAAATGGAGATGCAGGAAAATCGATCATAATGTGCCCTTCTGTTTGATGCTTTTTGGCTGAACTACTTCTTGTGTTTTTGAATCAGCTTCTCAACAATTCGCGATACCGCAACAAAGCCAAACGTCGCGGTTACGACAGTTGCCGCACCAAATCCGCTAGCACAATCCATGCGTTTTGGACCTTCCGCTGTCGACTTCACACCGCACACTGAACCGTCTGCTTGAGGATACTTCAGCTGCTCGGTTGAAAACACGCAATCAATACCAAACTTACGAGCCGGATTCTTAGGGAAGTTATGATGACGACGCAAAGTGTCTTTGATTTTCTTCGCTAAAGGATCTTGAATCGTTTTCGTTAAATCAGCGACCATGATCTGCGTTGGATCGACCTGACCACCAGCGCCACCTGTGGTAATCACTTTGATCTTGTTGCTGCGGCAATACGCCAGCAAAGACGCCTTCGCTTTTACGCTGTCAATCGCATCCAACACGTAATCAAACTCTTTACTTAAGTACTCATGTTGATTGTCTGGCGTAATGAAATCATCAATCAGATTAACTTTACACTCCGGGTTGATCAACTTGACGCGCTCGGCCATCACTTCAATTTTGCTTTGACCAACGGTACCCGTCATCGCATGAATTTGGCGGTTAATGTTCGTGACACAAACATCGTCCATATCAATTAGAGTCAGCTCACCGATCCCCGTACGAGCCAGCGCTTCCACCGCCCATGAACCGACACCACCAATACCAATCACACAAACGTGTGCAGCGCGAAGAATGTCCACTTCACTATTGCCATAAAGACGACGTGTGCCGCCAAAGCGTTGGTTGTAACTGTCAGATGCAGGGGTATCGAGTTCACGCATATTGAAGTCCAGATGATCGATAGAAAAACAAAGAGTGCGATTTATACGCACTCTTTGATGAAATGTCTAGATAAGAGGGGGTTCCTCTTTCTTGGATGGCTATTGTAGCTTTTCTGGCGGTAAAGCCCAAGGCGCTTGAGTTGGTGAGTTTTCCAACCCAAGTTTCCACACTCGACCAAAATGCTTGTAGTGCCCAGCTTCTGTCCCTGCTCTCGCACCAATGCCATGATACAGATCCAAATGGTTTTGTTTTACCGCACCACCTGTGTCTAACACGATCAGCATGCGCAGTTGGTGAGCGCCGCTCCACGTACCATCGGCATTCAACAACGGCACTTCCGCCAAGATTGGCGTGCCCATTGGTAAGATAGAACGATCGCCCGCGACAGCGGCCATTGGCAACAACGGAATACCAGCCGAGCCTGTTACAGGCGCTTCCGCTTTTGGTGCAAAGAAAACGTAAGAAGGATTTTGCTCCAACAGCTCGCGCACTGTCGCATCGTCGTTGTCCATCACCCACTCTTTAATCGCTTTGAGGGACATTTTTTCACGCGGCACTTCACCACGTTCAATCAAAATGCGGCCAATGCTGACGTAAGCTTTGTTGTTTTTCCCTGCGTACGCAAAGTACTCCAACGTATCATCATCTTCAAAATGCACATACCCACTGCCCTGCACTTCCATCATAAACGGGTCAATACGATTTGGCGCATAACCAAGCACTAAACCTTGGCCATCTAATGCCCCATTGTAGATCTCCGCGCGAGTCGGACAATCTGATGTGCAGTTCGGCTTACCGTAAACTGGGTACTTAAAAATGTCGTTTGGTGTATGACGAAGCTCCATCACGGGAGAAAAGTATCCGGTAAACAACACATTACCTTTTTTATCACCACCACCCAATTGCGCAGCTTGAATGCCAAACGCACTCAACGCGCTGGTGTCTCCGCTTTGCTGCGCCCACTCACTCAGTCTTTGGTAAAGCGGTTGGTAAATCTTCGCCATGGATGGTGACTTCATCACCACTTGCTCAGCTTGCTTATTAAACTCAGTAAAATCGCGTGGTTTGTTGGACTCAACTACATCCACTTTATTTAGGATCTGAGGGAACTCACCATCGAGATATTGCTGAGCGCGATCATTTTGTTGAGCACAACCAAATAGCAGACTCAAAGAAATAATAGGAAGGAGTTTTTTTAACACGTGATTTTTCCGTAAAAAAGAATAGCAAAAGGATGGCAAACAAATGCAAGCGACGCAATTGAAAAGCGACGACAAAATGTTTCAACACTAAGCCAATCCGTTTACTTGTTGTTAAATCATCCATTTCGGGACGAACAACATGATAACAGGAGAATATTTACGAAATTGTCCAGACAATGTCTGAACTGATGTGGATATAAAAAAGATAGGAATGTTGAGCACTCGCGCAATGGCGAATGCTCAAATAGAAAACACAATATTTAACGAACGGCGATGCCAGCGTGCCCTTCAAGACGAAAGACCGGAAGATAGTGCGCTCGCGCATCCAACTTCATTTCTGTATGTTGTTTTCCGACAAAATCAAAATGGCGTACGGTCGAACCGACTTTGTATGAGAACGAATCGCCATCAAATTCAAAATCGGTTGCAATGGTCGAGCCATTAACGGTCACACCCCTTTCACTAAGCACAAACTCTTCCCTCGAGTAAGGGGCTACATCTTGCTCAACCCAGCGGCCATAAATTATTGATTTAGAGATGGGAGGGTTAATGTACCGAGTGATCAAATCGCCATACAGCATACAAACAATGACCGTACCCAGCACTGCCATTAGCATGAGAGAACGTTCCGCCCACTTGCGAAGTGACGATTTTGTGGATGAATTAGACTCGTTTTGAGCAGTGATCGCAGCATTCTTATTTACAACTGAAGACATGAGGTTCACTTATTTGAAATAGACGCGCGTATTGTAACCTCCATAACCAAACTGGACAAAGCACCGTACTCCAGATGTTTGTGCTCTATTCCAAAAAATTGCCTTGCCATTAATTGAATAAAAAGACATTATTTAAGCATAAATAAACACAAGGAATGGCTGTAGTGAAAATTCGTAGTACCGCTCTCGTAAAAGGATTCCGCCAATCAACCCCTTACGTCAACGCTCACCGTGGGAAGACCATGGTGATCATGCTGGGAGGTGAAGCGGTCGCCCATAATAATTTTGGCAATATAATCAATGATATTGCTTTGATGCACAGTTTAGGCATCAAAGTCGTTGTCGTTTATGGCGCTCGTCCACAAATCAATCAATTACTTGAAAAACAAGACCTTACTACGCCATACCACAAAAACATCCGAATTACCGATGAAGCGGCACTATCGGTAGTTATGCAAGCTGCTGGGCAGCTTCAACTAGCCATTACCGCACGCCTTTCAATGAGCTTAAACAACACCCCAATGGCTGGCACACAACTGAATGTAGTCAGTGGCAACTTTGTCATTGCACAGCCACTTGGCGTAGATGACGGTGTCGATTACTGCCACAGTGGACGCATTCGCCGCATTGACACCGACGCGATTAATCGTACGCTCGACCAAGGCTCTATTGTGCTACTTGGCCCCATTGCGAGCTCCGTGACAGGCGAATGTTTTAACTTACTTTCTGAAGAAGTCGCGACGCAACTGGCGATCAAATTAGGCGCAGACAAACTGATTGGTTTCTGCTCAGAACAAGGCGTGATTGACGACAATGGCAATGCCGTCGCAGAGTTGCTGCCTATCGAGGCAGAGCACGTCATTAAAACGCTTTCAGAAAACCACGCTTCAGATTCCGATTACAACACGGGCACTTTGCGTTTCCTCAAAGGTTCCATCGCCGCTTGTCGCGCTGGCGTCCCACGTAGCCATCTCATCAGCTACAAAGTAGATGGGGCTTTGATTCAGGAGTTGTTCTCGTTTGACGGTATCGGAACTCAAGTCGTCATGGCAAGCGCAGAGCAAGTTCGTCAAGCTGGTATTGATGACATCGGCGGCATTTTGGAATTGATTCATCCATTAGAAGAACAAGGTATTTTGGTCAGGCGTTCGAGAGAACAGCTAGAGCAAGAGATTGGTAAATTCACCATCATTGAAAAAGATGGCTTAATCATCGGATGCGCGGCTTTATACCCATATTCTGAAGAACGAAAAGCTGAAATGGCCTGTGTTGCTATTCACCCAGACTATCGGGATGGCAACCGAGGTTTGTTGCTGCTGAACTACATGAAGCATCGTTCAAAATCAGAAAACATCAACCAGATTTTTGTCCTTACTACCCACAGTCTGCATTGGTTTAGAGAGCAAGGATTCTACGAAGTTGGAGTCGATTACTTGCCAGGAGCCAAGCAAGGGCTGTACAACTTTCAGCGTAAGTCCAAAATCTTAGCGTTAGACTTATAAACAAACTCAACATCATTAACATGTGCGTTCTGAATCCTCAATCCGAGGTTTGGAACGCCATGCTCCGACTATCTCAATAATAAAACCATGGTTCATAAGCAGTAATACCATCAATTTAGATATGCAAAGCATTACATTGATTTTAGTTCCATTTTTACCTTTTCAATATACACACTGTTGGCTATACTCTGCGCGCTAGTGATTGGTTTTTAACCAATGCAAATGGATCTAGGTGATGATACGTAGCCTTCACCCTAAAATGCTGGGCAGTCGATAACTAGTTAGCCCGCATTGCACACCAAGGACAGTTGTTAATCTGACTTTCAATAAGCCGAGACGAGCACTGTTATGAGAACAATCATTTGTAATTCGCTTCAAAGTTTCTGGGATATGGCTGACAATCAGTTTTTAGAAGGCCTAGATGTTCACTGTGTTTTTCCGGTGAATGACGCCATTCGAGACTTTATCCTTACTTATCAACAGCAATACAAAATACGCAGCGTATCGTTTACCGATGCCTTTGCACAACGTACATAAAAGAAGACCGAGCCATAAGCTCGGTCTTCTTGTTTTAGTTAGTAAGCCGCTGTACTAGCCCACTCGCGCGAGTAGTTTTCACCTTAATGCCTCGCTTCAGAACATTGAGTTCGGCGTAAAGAGCTAAACGCTTTTTCGCGCGGGTAATGCCTGTGTAAATCAACTCACGGGTTAATATCGGGCTAAAGTCTGGTGGCAAAATCATCAGGGTGTAATCAAATTCACTGCCTTGCGATTTATGGATGGTCATGGCGTAAGCCGTTTCATGTTCAGGTACTCGGCTTGGCAAGACCGATTTCACACTGCCGTCAGGTAACTCGAAAAAGACTTTCAAACGCGGTTCTTCTTCACTGTCATCTCGCATGCAAATACCAATATCACCGTTATACAAACCTAAACCATGATCATTACGCGTAACCATGACAGGTCTGCCGTGATACCAAATTTCATCCTGAACTTGAATGAACTTGCGCGCCGCGAGCGCTTTCTCAATGCGTTGGTTTAGCCCAGCCACACCGAAGTCACCTTCACGGATCGCGCACAGCAGTCGGCATTGGTTGAAGGTATCTAACACCGCTTTGGCTTTGTGCGTTAGCGACTCTGGCTCTCCGGTTTTAGGATCAGTTTCCTGTTGTCCAATGCGTTTGAGGTAACGACCGTATTCCTGCACCAACGTCTGCATCATTTGGTTGTAATGTTGACTACTTAGTGCGAAATGTTCGATATCGGAAAAGTCACGCGCCCAGACGTTATCTACGCTCGCAGCAGAACCTGAGTTAACCGCTTTTGCCAACTGACCAATGCCTGAGCGAGCGTCAAATCGGTAGCTCTTTTGCAGCATACATAAGCTATCGGCAATGCTGGAGGCACTGTTCCCCGTATGGGCTAAAGTATCGAAACCCGTCAGTTTTGCGATGGCTGACGCCTGCTCTTTGCCATAACCCAATGCATGGAACGAACAGATATCACCCAACACAGCCCCTGCTTCAACTGAGGCAAGTTGGTCTTTATCACCTAACAAAATCAGCCGCGCATGCTTCGGTAAGGCATCGACCACTTTGTACATCATTGGTAAATCAACCATCGACGCTTCGTCGATAACTAAAATATCCAAATGCAGTGGATTTTGCTTGTTGTGACGAAATTCTGCGCTATTAGGAATCGCGCCCAGCAACCTATGTAAGGTACTCGATTCAGTCGGAATTTTAGCTTTTAGCTCCGGAGAAACTGGCAGTTCTTGCACTGCTTTACCAATGGACTCGGTTAATCGCGCCGCCGCTTTCCCCGTCGGGGCCACCAGCTTGATGGTTAGATTTTTCTCGTGCGTCGCCTGTTCAATCAAAGCAGCAAGCAATTTGGTTACTGTCGTCGTTTTACCCGTACCAGGGCCACCAGAAATCACAGCAAATCGACGAGTTAACGCAACCGCCGCCGCGACTTTTTGCCAGTTCACACAAGCTGAAAGTGGCACCAGCTCATCCAGTTGCTGCAAATCCTGAACCTTGCGCGCATTGCTAAGCACGGAATCAATGGCGTGCCAATCCAACGATTCGCTTGCGACCACATCAAGGTGATCACACACCAATTGTTGACGCAACACTTGGTTGCTGCTTCCCGCTTCTACTGCTTTGCCCAACGCGTTAAACAGAAAATGGTATTGGCGTGCGAACAGATGGTTGAGCAACTCCGATAATCGCGCAAACTCTTGTGGTTGCAAGTTAACTGCGGCGCCCAACTGATTGAGCTTTTCCGCCAGTGTCACTTCATAATGCCAATAGCGGTGCAGATACAGACGCTCGCCATCGAACATCAGCGGTAAGGCTTCTCCTTGCGCGCCGACCACGGTGGAATTTTTTAATACTTGAATCCAGTCTATGCCTTGCAACTGTGTGTTGAGCGCCAATGCCGACTCACCAAACAGCCCTAGCTTACTGGCTAAATCCGTAGATTGCCCTTGTGCATCGAACAGAGGCAGACAGATATGTCCTTTGCCGAGCTCACTACTGACAACACCCGCGATAAACGCCAATGCTTGACTGTCCGACTGTTCATCATGCGTTTGAGAATCAATAAAACAAGCGAATTGGTAGTCGAGCTGACGAAGAGCACCTTTGTGCGCCAAACGTTCCAGCACTACCAATAGACTATCTTGGTCAGAATGAAGATTGTGATTTGTCGTCATTAAAGTAGCTCCATCTGCCCGGCTTGAGTTGAGCGCGTTTCAAGTATTTGACCATCAATCAAACGATCCATCTCTTGTAAGAAGTCTAAGGTTGGTTTCGCGGCAAAAATGCCGTGGTCACTCTGCCCATCCATACCGCGCAAGAACAAGTAATACACACCACCGAAGTGCTGCTCATATCGATAATTTGCCAATCGGCTGCGTAGGAAACGATGCAGTGCTAACGCATAAATCTGGTATTGCAAATCGTAGCGGTGATCAGCCATCGCCGATTTCAGAGCCTCACCATGGTAGTGCGTTACATCGTCGCCAAGATGATTCGATTTCCAGTCAAGCACGTAGTATTTACCTTGATGTTCAAACACCAAGTCGATAAAACCTTTGAGCATGCCTTGCACGGTTTGGAAACCTAAATCCCCCGCTTTCGCCGACAACGGATCGTGACGTTGAATGACTCGGTTTAACGCCGGTGCAGACAACACTTCAATCGGCAACAAAAATTCCATCTCCACCAAACGTTGCGACGGTGCTTTTTGATTCAGCAGCAAAGACTTACCATCCAACGGCGTAGCGAGTACGGTATCAATCAATTGCTGTAAAATGGGCAACCACTCTTCATCGAGCTGTTCGCTTTCCATCAAGCCAAGGATGATTTGTGTATTCTCTTCCGTCGTGGCTGGCTGAGTAAATTCAATTTCCTCAAACAGGCTGTGCAGGAACGTACCCGGACGCGCACCGCGAGGGAAGGTAAAAATAGAACGCTCTGGCTCCACCAAATCCGCTTCGTCTTGCTCTTCAGATGAGTCGATATCAAAACCCGTAATCTCAATCGTGGCATCATGCTCGGCGTGATGAGAGCCTTGCTTGACCAAGCCAGAATAACTGGTGATGCGCCAGTTTCTGTCGATAGGGTTTTGCAGCTCTTTCGCGCTAAGATCGTGTATTTCTTCTTGTGGCGCTACGTACTTCTCTTCGAGTTTCTGCGGCGGATCGGCCACAACGACACAATCAAGCTCGTCTTGTTGCTTTGTTAAACCTTGGTACAAATCGTTAATGCCACCTTCTTGACCATTTTGAATCAAATAGCCAATCGCACTGCGGTGTACGCCGGTTGGCTCTTTGGTCGAACGGCCATTGCGCAAAGGCGAGGCTCCAATAAAACACGCATACACAGCACGCGTTAACGCCACGTATATCAAGCGTAAGTCTTCCGCCAAACGCTCTTTATCCGCTTGCTTAATGGACGCATCGTTGCCAGTGATATCCAGTACCGTGCGGTCATTGGCTGCATCGTAATATTTGGCTTCGCTGGCTTCTCGATAGCTGAACACAAACGGCAGAAATACGAGGTCATACTCCAAACCTTTTGATTTGTGAATAGTTACGATCTGCACTAAGTTACGTTCCGATTCTAAACGTTGGATTTGGTCATCACTGCCACCCAAACCGTTTTCCGCATCACTGATAGACTGAGCGAGCCAACGCAGCAGACCGTGGTCGCTATCCAGTTCATTACTGGCTTGTTGAAGCAGTTCACCAATGTGCATTAAATCGGTAAGTACTCGCTCACCATTCTCACCCTGTGAACTCGCGCCTTCTTCTAGTAATCGCTCGGCAATATGGCGTTTGCTGATCACCGCGCGCAACATCGGCAGCACACCACGTTGAACCCAAAGTTTGCGATATTCTTTGAATTCGTTTACGGCGTTTTCCCACACCACTTCATCGTTATTAAGCGCATCCAAACTTGCTGCGTCGAGGGCAAACAGCTCAGAGGCAAGACTTGCACGCAGCGCACGGTCATTTTCTGGCGTCAGCACCGCTTGCAGCAAACGCTGTAAATCCTGCGCCACTGAACTGGTAAACACACTGTCTCGGTTAGACAGGTACACGCTGGCAATACCTTGGTCTGCTAGCGCTTGTTTGATCATTCGACCTTCACTACCTGTTCGAACCAACACCGCGATATCGCCCGCTTGAACCGCTTTCTGTTTTTCGCCATTCACCAGATACGCTTGCCCATGTTGAGCCTGCGTCAAAATAGCTTGGATTTGGCTTGCGGTTGCCTCTGCCATTCGAGTCAAATACTCGCCTTTTGGTAGCGGTTTATCGTCCGCGTCTTGCAACCAATAAGTCAGCGCCGGTTGCTTTTGGCCACCCATAGTCCAAATGCGTTTTTCGGCATTGGGACTGTACTTAACGGGTAAGAACGGAATATCTGAATCATAGATAAATGGACTGTCTGGCAAAGCAAATACTTGGTTTACCGCCTGCACCATATCTGCGCTAGAACGCCAGTTGGTTCCTAACGTGTAGTGGGCACTTACTTGGTTACGCGCTTTGATGTAAGTGAAAATGTCTGCGCCACGAAAGCCATAAATCGCCTGCTTGGGGTCACCGATCATAAACAAACCACATTCCGGGTTGTTCAGATAAATACGGCTGAAAATACTGTATTGAAGCGGATCGGTATCTTGGAACTCGTCAATCATTGCGACAGGATACAAAGTACGAATACGCGCCGCTAAAAGCTCGCTTTCGTCCGTATCGATAGAAGCAGAAAGTTGCGTCAGCAAATCATCGAAAGAGAGCCACTGTTTTTGATTTTTCGCGTTGGCCAGCATCACACGACAATGCTCAATCGCATGCGCAAGCAGTGGCGCTTTTAAGCTGATTGGATTGGCAAGAAATGTTTCAATGGCTTCAAATACCGCATGCTGCGGCGCACTGCCTTTCGGTGTTTTTTCCAACAAGACGTTTTGCGCGAATTTCTCCAGCTTGTCTGGATAATCGTAACCTGTAGTTTCCGTTGCCGCCCAAGCGTTTACCGCCTCCAACCACGTCGGCAGAGACTTTTTGGTGTAGCTACGTTTGTTAATATCTGAATCTGAAATCAGCGTTAAGAAGTCATCTTGGCTTTCTCGCCACTGTGCTTTTAATCCATCAATTTTTTTCAGATTTTCAGTATGAAGATCAGCCAAACTGCCTTTCATTGCAGGAACAGAAAGGCTTAACGGCGCACCGGTTAAGTAATTGCTGATGTCAGACAACAACGCAGATGGAGAGCCCCATAGCTGGCGAATTTCTCCAGCCAAGGTAAATGGCAACGGGTAGAAATTGCGACGCCAGTAATCGGCTACAACTTGCGCTTTTAGGTGACTTTCATCGGTCACAAACTCGTTGTTAAATCGGCTGCCAGATTCAAACGCATTTTGCGTTAGCATACGTTGGCAAAAACCGTGAATGGTGTAGACCGCCGCCTCGTCCATCTGACGCTCTGCCTGCAATAAAATTTCTGCGGCTTGCTTGTGATCGTCAAACTCATTAAGCAAAGGTTGGATCACCGGATCGGAACTCTGTCCACGCGCAAACGCGATTCGCGCATCATGGATTCTTGCCCTGATACGATCGCGTAATTCCGCAGTTGCCGCTTCGGTAAAGGTTACGACCAGAATTTGGTCGACCGTAAGCGGTACGCGATGTCGAGTTTCCGCGCTGCCGTGACCAAGCAAAAGACGCAGATATAAACCTGCAATAGTGAAGGTTTTACCTGTACCTGCTGATGCCTCGATTAACCTCGCACCGTGCAGAGGAAACGTCATCGGTTCTAGTGGCGTTGGTTGAGGTTGCTCTGTGCGGTCTAACGTATGTAGAGGGCACTCTGCACCTGACATTTGATCCATAACGCTGAATCTCTCCGGATTATTTACTAGGACGTATCACCTAATAAATGTGATCTATAGTTAAAAATTCTATTAATATGTTTAACAAGTTGGATAATTTAGAGCTTTGTGAGATCTTTCTCACGGTTATCCATAAGACGTACCGTTAGTATGCGCCCCACGAGATAAGCCAAACCTTTTTGGCGGCACAACTCAAATGAATTAAACAAAAGTATCATGGTCCCTCTGACCTTGTGGCCGTACAGCGAACGCCCTACAAAAAATAATGATTTTCTGGCGGCCACCCTACTCTTCCTTCTCTTTATCCAACTGTCTTTATTACGCTTTTACGTCATCAGCGTCTTGAACCGCTAAGCGCGCACCTTGCAGTACTAATGCTGTCAGCAAACGAACTTCTGAGGCCAACTCATCATTCCAAGCAGGCCAAATTCGAGAGATGTACGCATTATTGCCTTCGCCCGGGCTCATGAAGCCATCATTGAATGCGTCAGCCATTTTCTTCAAAGATTTCTCTTCGTCATCGACCCACTGACCACGGCTAAAGCCCGCTTCAACACAAGCCAACGCCGTTTTCGGGAAATAAGGCAAAGGCTTAGTCATGCCTTCGAAGAATAAGCGAACTAATTCAGTCAGTAGATGTTTGGCATACTGCACATCGGCAATTTCTGGGTAGATCAAATGCAGAGCGCCTTCTTTACGATCGTAACCAATGATGTGGGTTTTCTTAGCATGACCCGACGCCGACATGGCAAGGTGATCGATCCACGCTGCAAGGTAATCCTGCGAGCGAATCTTACCGCTTCGATAGCGAATCAAACCGGATTGGTAGCATTGAGTTAGCCAACCAGTCAGGCGAACGTTTTTCTCTTCGCCTTCATTTCGCTCAAATAAGGAGTCAAACGTCAGGTCGATTTCCAAATCGTCTTGAGGCGCACCAGATAAAAACGCCAGTTTGTCCACCAGCTCTTCCGCCTGAACTCGGTTGGTTTCAAACTCGATATCACCAAACGCCCCCACCGGCAGTTTGCCTTGCGCGCGCTGTTGACTCATAAAGTGTTTAAGCACCTCTGTTTTTTTCTCTGGCTGCATCAATGTCGTTTCAAGCAAGGTTTCTAACAGCTCATCACGCATTTGATAGCTTTCCAAACCACCTAAAACAAAGGGTTCGTCGTCTTCCATCACCGGCAGTGGCGGTTCAAAGATTACTTTTAAACGACGATTGAAAAAATACTGCACAGGTAAGCGCCAGAAACGTTGCAACTCGACTAAGTCGAGCTCAAGTGGGTACGTCGCTCCTAACAGATAGTCGTCTAATGCCCGATTAAAATCACGACGAACATAGCCTTGCGATTGACTACTTTGAGTCAATGCTGCTGGAATCCACTCTTTCGCGTAGCTGGCGTGCATGCCTTGGAACGCACTTGGGCTAAACGGCACCATGGCGTGGGTATTCACCAACGCATTTAATAAGTTGTCGCCAGACTCATCAACGGGCAACGCTTCATCACCACTTAAACAATAGTTTTGGTGGCAGTATTCCATCAGCTCAGAAACCAGAACCGAAGGCACTCGCTCGGTGTTGTCTTGGATTGAACGGCCAACATAACTGATGTAGAGCGTTTGCTGTGCAGACAACATCGCTTCGAGGAATAGGTAACGGTCATCATCTCGGCGCGAACGGTCGCCCGGTTTGGCTCTTCCCGTCATCAAGTCAAAGCCTTCTGGCGGCATGGAACGCGGGTACACGCCGTCATTCATCCCCAGCAGACAAACGGTTCTAAACGGAATAGAGCGCATCGGCATCAGGGTACAAAAGTTCACTTGACCAGCTAGGAAGCGCTGGCTGACTCGTGTGCCAGATAATTTGTTTTGAAGGTATTGGCTGATGATCGACGGCGATAACGCATCATCAAATGCGGCATCAGCTAATTGCTCTTTGAGTTGGCTGAGCGTATCGCGAATGGATTTGAGCGCCATTTCGCCTTCTAACTCAACTGAGAAGAAGTCATCCAGCAGTGAAACCAAAGTCTCTCGCCAACCATCAATAGTCTGAACATGAGAAAGTTTGCTGCGATAAGTGCTAATTTGTTGGATAAAGTGTGCCAACTTGCCCGCAAGCTCTGCGCCCATGCCTTGCACTTCGTTGTACGGAGATAAACTGCCTTGCTCGGTTTCAAACAAACCTGCGGATTCTGGCATCGCGTAGCCAAGCAACATGCGTTGAATGCCAAATTGCCACGTGTTTTGACGGGTTTCCGGCAGTTCAAATTCGCGTCCGGTATTGGCATCCAACCCCCAGCGAATTCCCGATTCTTCAACCCATTGTTTGGCTTGTAAGAAATCATCTTCGCTGAGTTCAAAACGCTTTAATATCGCCGGAGTTTCCAGAAGTTCGAGTAGTTCTGATGCCAAACAGCGCGTATTGGGTAAGTTCACCAACTGCATAAATGCGGCCAGAATTGGGCTCTCTTGATCGGCGGTTCGGTCAGAAATCGAATAGGGAATAAAACGCTCACCCGGTGCGTTACCAAAGACCGCCTGAATCGCAGGGCTGTAAGCGTTGATGTCCGCGACCATCACGATAATATCGCGCGGTTTTAACGTTGGGTCAGCATCGAACATCGCCAATAGTTGATCATGCAGCACTTCCACTTCACGCATCGGGCTGTGGCAAGCGTGCAGGCTGAGTGATTTATCACCCAAGCGAACCACTTGTTTGTGATGACTGTTTTCAATCTGTTGGTCATCTTGATGTTCTTCAAGATTGAGAATATCCGCTTGCAATTGATGGAGTAGACTGTCGCGCTCAACATCAACAAACGCTTCAATTTCATGAGACTCCAGCTGAGACAACAGATACATATTGTCACGCCCGAGTTTACCCATGGACGCCAACAGACTGTTTCCGACCACATCGGTGTGCAGCTCATCGATCACGTTATCTTCCAATGAACCTTTCAGTTGCTCAGTTTCACCTTGCACTTCCGAGTGATCGTCCTGCCACACAACGTGCTGACGATGTTTCGCCGCCAAACGAGCCAGATATTTGCGATCTCGAACTTCACCCCAATAATAACGACACGGGTTGGTGAACATCAGATGCACGTCGATGTGTTCACCAATGGCTTTTAGCGCATCCATATAGCGAGGCGGCAACGAAGAAATGCCAAAAACAAACAAACGCTTAGGTAAATGGTCAAAATTGCCGTTAAAACTCGCTAACGTGTCGATAAAGTGCTCATAAAGGTTGGCGCGGTGATATGGAGACTGCCCTAATGACACAGTGTGATCGTACAACGCTTGCCATAAGATCGGCTGCCACGGATGCTCATCTTCCAGCTCTGGCACACTCTGCCCAGCTTCCCAACTTGCGATCCATTCCGGACGATACACCAAGTAACCATCGAAAATATCGGCAATTTTCTCAGCCAGCTGATACAACTTAGAGTGGTCACTGTCATCTTTGAGGTACTGCGCTAACGGCGAAAACACCTCTTGGTTGAGAAGCCCCGGCAGCAAATGCATCAACTTCCACGTCATCGCTTCTTTGTTAAACGCACTGCGTTTTGGCACGTCTGGCAACACCTGCGTAAACATTTCCCAAATGAAAGTCGCAGGGAGCGGAAAATCAATGTTCGCGGCAACACCAAACTCTTTGGCCAATTCCATTTTTAGCCACTGGGACATGCCTGGACTTTGAACCAGAATTTGTTCTTTTTCGAACGGGTTTTCCAGCGGACTGATTCGAATCAGTTCGACAAGGAGTGATTTAAGAACGTCAACTTGGTTGGAGTGATAAACAGTAAACAAATTGGGAATACCGAGCGCCGATTGAAACTGTTAGCTAGCTTAGCACAGCCCTATTTAAACCCGCAGTGATCTCGTGTTCTGAAAAAAGTAAAAGGTTACATATCGCTCAAAATGGACAGAAAACATCACCTTTTCAAGGCGTAAGCAAAATCTTACACAGCCATACAAAATGTGACATTACTCGCAACTATTCCATAATAAAAAACACTGTTTTATACTCTTGCTACCTATAATTTATAAATATATAAAAAGTATGTTTCGCAAACTGTCTTCCAACAGCGCTTGGCTGATTGCTTTTTTTGCTTGCTTTGCAGTGTATCTGTCGATCGCTTGTTATCCTTTTGTGTTGTCTAACAATCAGAATGAACCGCTAACCTTGTTGCAAGGTTACTATTTGGTTTCGACTCAATATGGCTGGCTGGGCTTGATCGCTCTTCCATTTATGTTGTTGAGTTTATTGCTCTCTTTTCTACCGACTCGAGCATTCAAAGGCATCGTGATCGCTATCGCGATCTGTCTATTGATCATGTTTAAAGTCGATATCCTCGTTTTTCAGCAATACAAACTTCACATCAACGCTCTATTAATCCGTATGTTTTTCGAAGGTGGCGGTGATGTCTTCGATATTTCGTGGATGAGTTGGCTTATCTTCGTCAGTGAAGTTGCCGTTCTGGTGATCGGGCTCGCCTGTACCGTTTGGGTAAGTAATAAACTGGCACAAAGCCGAGCTAAGTTCGTTTTGATAAGCGTCTGGTTTGCTGTATTGCTCAGCACACAGATGATTCATGCGTACAAAAATGCGCTTTACGACGATGAAGTCAGTCAGTTTTCGAATAACTGGCCACTTTACTACCCGCTGACGGCTCGTAAATTTATTTACAAACACGACCTAGTGGATGAGAACATTGCATCGAAGAACCGCGTAGAGTTAACCAATATTGAACGTAGCTCACTCAACTACCCGCTTGCACCCATTCAAGTGCAAAGCAAAGAGAAGCAGCCCAATGTTTTGTTTATCTTGGTTGACGCGTGGCGCTACAGTGATGCGACGCCGGAAGTCATGCCAAATGTCAGCAAGTTCGCCGAAAAAACGGTGAATTTCACACAACATATGAGCGGCGGCAACTCAACTCAAGCGGGTATTTTCAGCCTGTTTTACAGCTTGCCAGCGACCTACTGGGAAAGCTTTTACGCAAGCCAACGCTCTCCTGTTTTTATGGATACGCTGCAAGCAGAAGGCTACCGCATGGGCATTTTTGGCTCGGCACCGCTCACCAGCCCGCCACTTTCTCGCACGGTATTCAAAAAAGTGTCGGACTTGACCTTGAAACAAACTGGGGAAACAGCTGTCGAGCGCGATCAGCAGATAACAGACAAGTTCATCGAGTTCCAAAAGCAGGACAGCGACAAGCCGTACTTTGGTTTTCTGTTCTACGATGCCGCCCACGGCACAGTATTTCCCGAACCTGAATTTGCGAAATTCAAACCATACTGGGAACGCGTTGACCACATTTTGCTCAACAACGATTTTGACGCTTCGCTTTACCACAATCGATACAAGAACTCGTTGTACTACATCGATAGCTTGATTGGCGATGTGCTGAAAAACGTCGACTTAGACAACACCATTGTGGTGATTTCATCAGATCATGGTGAAGAGTTTAACGACCATAAGATGAACTATTGGGGCCACACGGGTAACTACAGTGACGTTCAAGTACATGTGCCTCTTTATGTGTACATGCCAAATCGTCAACCAGAGCAAATTGATTACCGCACGACCCATTTTGACGTCGTGCCAACCATGATGAATACGCTGTTTGACGTTCAAGGCACAACGAGTTCATACAGCGTTGGTCATAACTTGTTTGATAGCTCTGCCCCTCGCGATTGGTATATTGCTGGCAGCTACTACAACTATGCATTGGTCGGCAAAGAACTGATGCTTGTGGTCAATCCTGGCGGGCACTCTCAGCAACTGAATCGCCAATTAAAAGTCGAGAAAGAACAGAAAGTTCCTGTCGATATCATTCGTCATTCTCTGGATGAGATGTCGCGATTTTACAAAAAAGGCTAGTGTCCAACATCGACGCCGATTGAAATAAAAAAGCCTCTTGGTTTGTAAGACCAAGAGGCTTTTTCCTATCTGCTATTTAAGCGTGATGAGCGTGCATCAAGCGTGGCTGAATCAACAAGTTGTTGATGTATTGTAAAGCCACATAAGAGACAACAAATGTTGCCACAATCAACTCAAGACCAGCTAAGGCTCGCACTTGTTGAACATAGTGCGCAGCCAATCCTTGCAACTCCATCCAATTCGCCATTTTAAACAGCGCCGTCGCACCGATCACCATCGGGAAAGTGAACGCCGCATAGCCTGGGCTAAATGGCAGTCTAAGCAATTTAAAGAATGCGAGGTAAATGATGGCTGTCATCAATACCGCGATACCAAATAGCATAGCGATGATCACTGGTGATGGTGTAGCAGTGACCGTTAAGTACCCTGCCAATGATAGACTTGCTGGCGCTGCCATGATTGCCATTGTTGGTTTCGCTGCATCCGGAATTTCATGGGTAAACATGAAACGGTAAATCATCATCGGCAACATGATCGCATACGCCACCATACCAAACATCAATGCACCTTGTGCCACTGGTGCTAACATCGGGTTGCCAGAGAAAGACACATCCGCAACGATGATACCCACTGGCGGTACAAACCAACTAGGAACCATGTGGTGCAATTCAAAATCTTTGGCGCGATGGTAAACAAAGCTCACCAAGAACACGATGTGCAGAACCACTGCAATCAGCCAAAGTACATCACCAGCCAATGGGTAAAAATGGCCGAGAGAGTTCGATACCACCATAGTGCCCATCGCAAATGTCGGAACCACGCTGCCCACAACCGGATGAGCAAGATCTTCTCTCAATAAATGGTTATGTAGCAAAAACTTGGTTGCCAATATAACCAACAATACGCTCGCAATACCCGCACTAATCCACTGTCCGTAGCCATGTAATTCGGCGAAGTTTTCCCAACTCCAGCCTAAGCTTGCAATACCAAGAGCCAAACCCGCCATCGGAGTTGGCGCTCCCATTACTTTTGCTTTTGTTCTTTGAATCATGATGACCTCAACCAGACTCACTCTTGATGGGACGTATAATACGCTTGCACTTCGTTCCGATATATCTAATTATTTAAAACAAACGTTCAGAATTACTTAACGGCGGGGTATGGCAAGTCACATTTCTCTTAAACAACTGAAAGTGTTTACGACGATCACGCAGCACAAAACGCTCACAGCGGCTTCTGATAGTCTCTTTTTATCGAAAGCCGCTGTGAGCATGGCACTCTCAGAATTAGAAAAGCAGATCGGCCATCACTTATTTGATCGTGTTAATAACCGACTGATTTTGAACCAAGAAGGTCAAAAACTACTGCCACTGGCGGATGAGTTACTCAACCGAGCCAAAGACATCGAGAGCATTTTCGATGGTGACCAAGCGCTATCGGGCCAACTTCGCATTGGTGCCAGCGACACCATTGGCAACCAAGTCGCGCCCTATTTGCTTAGCGAATTTCGTCAGCAAACGAACCATCGTTCTCAAAGCCTGTTCATTTCTAACTCCGCACAAATCTGCGACATGCTGACCGATTACGAGTTAGACATAGCCCTCATTGAAGGCAAAACACTTCACCCTGAATTGCAGTCCACCCAGTTTAGCGAAGATGAAATGTGCGTGATTTGCGCGCCCGATTACCCAGCCGCGCACGAAGGGCCAGTAAACTTAACCGAGCTAGAAAACAGTGAATGGATATTGCGAGAGGCGGGATCTGGTTCACGCGAATTTTTTATGCGCGTTGTCGCGCCGCGCTTGGAACATTGGCATGAAGCTTTTCAGCTCAATACCACCGAAGCGTTGATCAACTCAGTATCTGCTGGGCTGGGCTTAGGTTGCTTGTCACGCTTGTCTGCAGAACCTGCTATTCGTGACGGTCGTGTAAAACTGCTCGACATGCCTTTAGATATGAAACGCCGCTTCTGGTTACTGGTTCATAAAGAGAAATATCAAAGCCCATTGCTCAAAACGTTTATCGAATTTTGCCAAGATTGGGAACGACCAACCAACCTTCCTTTGGGGAATAAATCCGCAAAGTGAAACCAAGATAGTTTAAATGCTAGTCAGTTAGTTGTACGTGTCTCTCATTCTGAGGCTTGTGGCTAGACTTGATTGGTCAAAAACTGTATAAAAAGCCAGTATCAATACACCAAATTAGGGGACCAACCATGGCTGTAATCGTCAAGTACGTGGTAGAACGCAATGGAGAAGAGAAAATGACTTTTACCTCTAAAGCGGAAGCTGACGCATACGACAAAATGCTGGATATGGCAGATGAACTATTCACACTGCTAGGTAAAAGTGAACTTCTAGAAGACGAAGGCAAGCAAGAAGATCTTGCGATGTTCCTTGCGCAAAACAAAGAAGAGTTGCTTTACGCAATCGGTGCAAAACGTAAACCTGCACCAAAGAAAGCAAAAAAGCTTGAAGCTGTAGAAGAAGAACAGCAAGAAGACGCAGCATAATCCAATGACTGCCCTTCAAATAACGCCGCATCTTGTGGCGTTTTTTTATGCCTGAAAGCATAGAGCATAATGAAAGAACGCCCTTTCTTTCTAGACCCGAGACAAGAAACTGCCTTTTCTTAATTTCAGCAAAACTCTCCCAATAGACCACCTCGTAGCCACATTTCTCATCAGACAGACATATCTCCGAAAAGACAAAAGGTATCCATCTACGGACTTTCTCCATTTCTCCCCTTTAAACTCCCCAATACACTCTTTATGATGGCTGACAACGTAATTATTTCTTGTCAGTGAACAGACGAGACACAAGACTCAACACATGGAGATCAACTATGGCTTTCTTTTCTCTAGCCTTTGGTACGGCAACTAAAAACCGCGACGGTAAAATCATCGAAGCGTTTTTCCCAAACCCAGTTCTTAACCCAAGCGACACACTTGTTAACGCACTGGCTGCAGTAGCAGGTTACGAGCAAGGCAACCAAGCTATCGAGATCTCTGCGGCACAAAGTGTAGAACTTGCGGCAGCATTCGAAGCAAACGGCGATGCAGCAAACGCATCTTTCGCAACCAAAGCAGCAGAATCAGCACAACCGCTTGTACTGGTTATTCTAGCTACGGATGAACAGCCACAATCTGTTGCTGAAGGCTTCCTAAAACTTCAACTTATCTCTAACCGTCTAGTTAAGCCACACGGCACAGTACTGGATGGCATCTTCGGTCTGCTGCACAACATCGCATGGACAAACGAAGGCCCAATCGACCTACCTGAGCTGGCTGAGCGTCAAATCGAAGCTCGCCTAGCTGGCCGTACGCTAAGCGTAGATTGCGTAGACAAGTTCCCTAAAATGGTGGACTACGTGGTTCCAACTGGTGTCCGTATCGCAGACACTTCTCGCGTACGTCTTGGCGCACACGTTGGCGAAGGCACAACTGTTATGCACGAAGGCTTCATCAACTTCAACGCGGGTACAACTGGCGTGAGCATGGTTGAAGGCCGTATCTCTGCTGGCGTGGTTGTTGGTAACGGTTCAGACATCGGTGGCGGTGCATCGATCATGGGTACGCTATCTGGCGGCGGTAAAGTTGTGGTTTCTATTGGTGAAAACTCACTACTAGGCGCGAACGCAGGCCTTGGTTTCCCAATGGGTGACCGTTGTACTATCGAATCAGGTTTGTACGTGACTGCTGGTTCTAAAGTGCGCATGCTAGATTCTGCAGGTCAAGAAGTCGAAGTGGTGAAAGCACGCGACCTTGCTGGTGTTTCTGACCTACTGTTCCGTCGTAACTCTGTGACAGGTCAAATCGAGTGTCTTGCAAACAAGAGCGCGGTTGAACTGAACAGCGAACTGCATAAAAACAACTAATAAGAATACGAAAATCCCCCAGCAGGAAACTGTTGGGGGATTTTTTTAGCTTAAAGCAAAATGCGTGAGTGCTGATTACTGATTTAAAAAGCTGACTGCTTTATCTGGAAAGTCAGTAAACAAACCATCCACTTTCACTTGGTTGTAGTACACATCCATCATGCCTTCAAAGCTGTCCGTGTACGCAGGAATACGTCCTGGATCGGCACGGAACGTGTATGGATGAACTTGCAAGCCAGCGTCTTTTGCAGCCTTCATCAACGGCTTGATGATGATATTGTCTTTGGTGGACTTATCATCCACCAGCATCGGCTTCCAAGGTCCAATACCTTCGGCGTAACTCGCCACTTTCTTCATGCCGTCGGCTTCGAACATCCAATCATAGCTGTATGGCATTGCTGTATCGCCTTTGTACACCATAGTTTCGTTCCAATCGGTGTAAGCCATGAGCTGAACGAGCTTTAAATCCATGTCCATTACTGGCATCAACTCACTGTTAATGCGTTGCAGTTCATTCGCATCAAAACACTGCAGGTAGACTTTGTCGTCTTGCGAGTCGTAACCGTACTGCTTCAAGACTTTAAGCACCGCTTTAGAAATGTCCTTACCTTCGTGACGATGGAACCAAGGCGCTTTAATTTCTGGGTAAATACCGATGTCGTAACCCAACGTTTTATTGAGGCCTTGGATCAGTTCAATCTCTTCAGCAAACGTCGGTACAGTGAAATCAGATTTCCACATTGGGAATCGAGTTGGATAACCGGCGACTTTTTTGCCGTTTTCGTCGATATTGAACCCTTCAGTGACTCGCAGAGATTTGATTTCTGCCAGAGTAAAGTCAATCGCGTAATAACGACCATCTTCGCGTGCGCGATCAGGAAAACGCTCCGCTACATCCGTGACGCGATCCAAGTAATGGTCATGCAACACCACTAACTGGTCGTCTTTCGTCATCACGACATCTTGCTCGATGTAATCTGGTTTCATTGCATAAGCCAAAGCTTTGGCTTCTAAAGTATGCTCCGGTAAATAACCAGAAGCACCGCGGTGAGCGATAACAAGCGGCTTTGCAATTGCGCCAGCAGATAGGCTAAGCGCTAAAAATGTGAGACATACTGACTTGGTTTTCATTGTTATATCCTTGATAAAGCGAAGAGGCAGTATTCCACTGCCTCTTTAAATAAATATTACGCTAGCGCTTCTTGTTCCTTTTCGCGCTCTTTTTGCTCGTGGTGTGCGCGTTCGCCTAGAAGCGCATACGTCAAACACACGATAGAAGTAATACATGAACCAATTAGAATGATGAAACCGCCATCCCAACCGAAATGGTCCACGGTGTAACCAAGAACCGCGTTCGCAGCCACCGCACCGCCTAAGTAACCAAACAAGCCAGTTAGACCAGCAGCAGTACCCGCTGCTTTTTTCGGCGCCAATTCAAGTGCATACAAACCAATCAGCATGACAGGGCCGTAAATCAAGAAGCCAATCGCGATAAGAGCCATCATATCGATTGTTGGGTTGCCCGCAGGGTTGAACCAGTAAACCAATACCGCCAACGTTACCAATACCATGAACAAGATGCCTGCAGGTGCACGACGGCCTTTGAACAGCTTGTCCGAAATCCAACCACACAATAACGTGCCAGGAATACCCGCCCACTCGTATAGGAAGTAAGCCCAAGACGATTTATCTACCGAGAAGTCCTTCGCTTCTTTTAGATAAACGGGTGCCCAGTCCAACACACCGTAACGGATCAAGTAAACAAACGCGTTTGCAATCGCAATCGACCACAACAGTTTATTGTTGAATACGTACTTGAAGAAAATTTCCTTCGCCGTCATTTCTTGTTCATGCGACTTGTCGTAGTCATCTGGGTAGTCATCTTTGTACTCTTCAATCGGCGGTAGACCACAAGACTGAGGCGTATCTCGAACCGTCATCCAAATGAACACTGCAACCAAAGTGGCGAAAAATGCAGGTACATAAAATGCGGTGCGCCAATCATCGTTAAATGCCCACAGACCCAAAATGAATAGTGGACCAATCAAACCGCCACCCACGTTGTGCGCTACGTTCCAAACCGAAACGATCTCACCACGCTCTTTACGTGACCACCAGTGCACCATGGTTCGCCCACAGGCAGGCCACCCCATACCTTGGAACCAACCGTTCAAAAATAGAAGAATAAACATTGCCGTGATGCTGCCTGTTGCCCATGGCATAAAGCCAAAGCAGAACATAACCAGAGCAGACATCAACAAACCGCCACTGAGGAAATAGCGCGGGTTAGAACGGTCAGACACGCTGCCCATTAAAAATTTTGAAAGGCCATAAGCGATTGAAACAGCCGCCAAAGCAACACCAAGGTCACCACGGCTGTAACCCTCCTCGATGAGGTACGGCATCGCTAAACTGAAGTTTTTACGAACCAAATAGTAGCCAGCGTAGCCAACAAAAATACCGATGAACAGTTGCCAACGGAGGCGAGAATAGGTGCTATCAATGCTATCTGGGGATAGACGATCAATGTGCGCCTTAGGTTTGAATATTCCAAACATAGGAACCTCATTATGTATATGCGATGGTAAAGAACCCAAAAGGAGCGAACGAAACAAAATTAACATTCGTTCGAAAGTTTCTGCATTGTATGAGGTTAGGATTTAATTTCTGTGATAAATGTTGCATAGGAATTAATTATTAGTAAATACAGCAAATTAGCCACCATTAATTAGACAGCCGTTCAACTTTACTCAGAATTCGTTAATATCTTTTCTTGATCAAAAAAGAACATTTAATCACTCACATTCGAAACTAAACAAAATAAAGGCTCGAATAGGAACACAAATTCGAGATAAATGGTGCGGCATGACGCATTAAGCTAAGGAAAAATCAGTAATAACAAAAGTGAAGGAAAAGTTTGGTGTTTAGTTTCAAACGAAATAAAGAGTCCAAAAACAACCAAGTTCTACTGAGGTGCACATTTCGTACACTTAGCGCGATGAACACACTTTGGGAAGGCAGAATCCACATCATACTCTCGTTCTACGCGAGTCCGATTTTATCGTCGTGCGCTCTAGTTATTTTCTTTCAGGATCTCCCCCAAAGCCTTTGCTGTATCTGGCTTTAACTACCTCTTAGGGATTACTTTTTACACAAACTATTGAACGATAATCCACCATTGACGAACCAGCTTCACAAAACTCCTCTTACCAGTTGTGCATTTGTTTTCACATCGGTAATTTGAGCGCTGAAAATGACTCACTCATCCCTATAAAGAGCTTTCTATCAGTTTCCTTTCTGGTCAAAAGATGCGCCATTTAACAAAAACGAAGAGTTTGGTTAACAAATTCATGCTCAAACGCTCATTTTTAATGCTCGTTTGTTTTCGCAAACGTTTATATGTGCACAATACTATCGTGCTAGATAAGCAAAAATAACTATAGGACTCTTAACATGACAACCAACAAACACCCCTCTCTGCTCGGAGAATGTTTGGCCGAGTTCATCGGTACAGGACTACTCATCTTCTTCGGCGTTGGCTGCGTCGCAGCCTTAGTATTAACAGGCGCATCTTTTGGACAATGGGAAATCAGTATTGTATGGGGCTTAGGTGTCTCCATCGCGATCTACTGTACTGCCGGCGTTTCAGGCGCACACATCAACCCAGCCGTAACCATTGCATTAGCGATGTTTCATGGTTTCGATAAAGCGAAAGTGGTGCCGTACATCATCGCTCAGATGTTAGGTGCATTTTTCTCTGCCGCTTTGGTTTACAGCTTGTACAGCAACCTTTTCACCGATTACGAAATCGCACACAACTTTGTACGTAGCAGCCAAGACGCCCTTGCAACGGCTGGTATTTTCTCAACTTACCCACACGCTTCTCTTTCTTTCTTTGGCGCATTTGCTGTGGAATTCGTCATTACAGCTGTATTAATGTTTGCCATTTTGGCTCTGGGTGATGAAAACAACGGTGCCGCTCGTGGCGCGATGAACCCATTATTGATTGGTATTCTGATCGCGGTTATTGGTGGTTCTCTTGGTCCACTGACTGGCTTTGCGATGAACCCAGCTCGTGACTTTGGCCCTAAACTGTTCGCGTACTTTGCAGGTTGGGATTACGCACTGACCGGCGCTAAAGACATCCCTTACTTTATCGTTCCCCTTCTTGCTCCTATTGCGGGTGCTTGCTTTGGTGGTTGGTTATATCCAAAAGCGATCGCGGCATACCTCCCTCGCCAAGGTCACGGTTGTACCATTCCAAACCAATGTGATACTGAAGAAGAAACAGAAGAAGCTCGAGCTTAACCGCTTGCCAATTACTAAAATATAAATAACGAAACAAAAGGATTCTTACCATGACTGAGCAAAAATACATTGTTGCCCTCGACCAAGGTACGACAAGCTCTCGCGCTGTTATTCTTGATCACGACGCCAATATCGTAAGCGTCGCTCAGCGAGAGTTTACTCAGATTTATCCACAAGCAGGTTGGGTTGAGCACGATCCAATGGAAATCTGGGCAACACAAAGCTCTACATTAGTTGAAGCTTTGGCTAAGTCAGGCATCCGAAGCGACCAATTAGCTGCTATTGGTATTACGAACCAACGTGAAACCACCATCGTCTGGAACAAAGAAACAGGCAAACCCGTCTACAACGCAATCGTATGGCAATGTCGTCGCACCGCAGACATTTGTGAAGACCTAAAAAGCCGCGGCTTAGAAGATTACGTTCGCGACAACACCGGCTTGGTGCTTGACCCTTACTTCTCTGGCACTAAAGTGAAGTGGATTCTGGATAACGTAGAAGGCGCACGCGAAGATGCAGAAGCAGGTAAACTGCTGTTTGGTACCGTCGATACGTGGTTAGTATGGAAGATGACTCAAGGCCGCGTTCACGTTACTGACTACACCAACGCATCACGTACCATGCTGTTTAACATCAACGACCTATGTTGGGACCAAAAGCTGTTGGATGAGATGGGCATTCCGGCATCAATGATGCCAGAAGTAAAACGCTCTTCGGAAATTTACGGCAAAACGAACATCGGTGGTAAAGGCGGTACTCGTATTCCTATCGCAGGGATTGCAGGTGACCAACAAGCGGCGCTATACGGCCAAATGTGTGTGGAAGCTGGCCAAGCGAAAAACACATACGGCACAGGTTGTTTCTTGCTGATGAACACTGGCCAAGAGAAAGTCACCTCGAAGAATGGTCTGCTTACCACACTAGCTTGTGGCCCGAAAGGCGAGCCAGCTTACGCACTTGAAGGTGCAGTGTTCATGGGGGGTGCCTCTATCCAGTGGCTACGTGATGAACTGAAAATCCTAAACGGTGCAGAAGATTCTGAATACTTCGCAACAAAAGTGGACACATCGAACGGCGTTTATGTAGTACCAGCCTTTACTGGCCTTGGCGCTCCATACTGGGATGCTTACGCACGTGGCACCATTGTTGGCCTTACTCGCGGTGTGAACTCAAACCACATTATCCGAGCGACTCTGGAAGGCATCGCTTACCAAACTCGTGACGTATTGGATGCGATGCAAGCTGACTCTGGCATCAAGCTCGCAAACTTGCGTGTTGATGGCGGTGCGGTAGCAAACAACTTCCTAATGCAATTCCAATCGGATGTATTAAACACAGAAGTGCACCGTCCACAAGTGACTGAAGTAACGGCTCTTGGTGCTGCATACCTGGCAGGTTTAGCGGTTGGTTACTGGAACAGCATTGATGAGCTGCAAGATAAAGCAGTGCTTGATCGTACGTTCGAACCGCATGATGACGAAGAAAAACGCAACCGTCGTTACAAAGGTTGGAAACGCGCTGTGAAATGTGCGCAAACTTGGTCTGAACTGCACGACGAAGACGATTAATTTTTCTCCCAAACGAACAAAGAGCGCCATTTGAGCGCTCTTTTTTGCGTCTTATCCCCGATTCCTACCTGCCTTTACTTCTCACAACGCGCAAATTCGAGCACAATAGCGCTTCGAATTTGAAGCATTGGCCGTTACCAATGCACAAGGGAGTGGTAAGTGAAGCAAATACCTAGACACCAGCAGATTGTTGAACTGGTGAAAAAACAAGGCTATGTCAGCACGGATGAGTTGGTAGAAAGATTCAATGTCAGCCCACAAACCATCCGACGCGATCTCAACGAACTCGCAGACGACAACAAAATTCGTCGTTATCACGGTGGTGCAACCATCCCTCTCAGTTCAGAAAACACATCTTACAACACGCGTAAAGCGCTTAACTTCAATGAAAAAGATGTCATTGCAGAAGAGGTGGTGAAACACATTCCTGACGGCGCGACGCTATTTATTGATATCGGCACAACACCAGAAGCAGTCGCGCGTGCGCTCACTAAGAGCCATAAGCAACTACGCGTAGTCACCAACAACATCAACGTGGCAACCATTCTCTTCCCCAACCCAGAGATCAAAGTCATCTTAGCGGGTGGTGAAGTCCGCAGTCGCGATGGCGGTATCGTAGGCGAGGCGACGCTCGATTTTGTGAAACAGTTCCGTCTAGATTTTGGCATTCTCGGCATCAGTGGCATCGATTTTGATGGTTCCCTATTGGACTTTGATTACCACGAAGTACGCGTGAAGCAAGCGATCATCGACAACAGCCGCAGCGTATTTCTCGCCGTCGACCACACCAAGTTTGGTCGCAATGCCATGGTGAAACTGGGCAACATCGCGCAACTGAACATGATATTTACTAACAAACAGCCACCAGAAGAAATTCTCGCGATCTTAAAAGACGCCGCAATTCCCCTCGAAGTGGTCGAAGCGAATGTAACATCAGCAGACGCCGAATAGATAAATCGCTCAAATTTGAACCTCAAAATGACCTCTGTCTTAATTAGACAGAGGTTTTTTTATGCCCAAATCACACAAAACGCTCACAAACGAAAATAATAGATGATCACAAACGAAACCTGAGCTAGGATCAAATCATGTTCTAAAATGCTCGTTCGCTCACCAAGAGGTCAAATTCATGAGTATACAAAAAAATACTTCCACAACTAGCTCATCCACTCTTTTAGACTTGATCGTTATCGGTGGCGGCATTAACGGGGCTGGCATTGCAGCTGATGCAGCTGGCCGCGGTTTGAGTGTCGGTTTATATGAAGCTAACGATTTTGCATCAGCAACGTCTTCAGCAAGTTCTAAACTTATTCACGGTGGATTACGCTACCTTGAACACTACGAGTTTCGTTTGGTTTCGGAAGCGCTCGCAGAGCGTGAAGTGATTCTACGTAAAGCACCACACGTCGCTCTACCAATGCGTTTCCGTTTGCCTCATCGCCCATTCCTACGCCCAGCTTGGATGATCCGCTGTGGCCTGTTCCTTTACGATAACTTGGGCAAACGCACAACTCTACCAGGCAGTAAAACCGTCAACCTTGCAAAATCTGGCTTGCTAAAACCAGAAATGAAAACCGGTTTTGAATACTCAGACTGCTGGGTTGATGACGCTCGTTTAGTCTTGCTGAACGTTATGGCGGCTCGTGAAAACCACGCCGAAGTACGTAACTACTGTCGCGTTGAAAAAGCGCACCGTGAAAACGGCGTATGGCATGTGACTATCCATGATGTAACGACAGACCAACGCTTCGAGCGCAAAGCGAAAGCTCTGGTTAACGCTGCTGGTCCATGGGTGAAACAGTTCTTTGATGAAGGATTGGAGCAAACCTCCCCTCGCAACATTCGTTTGATCAAAGGCTCGCACATCGTTGTTCCTCGTATCCACAACGAACCGCAAGCCTACATTCTTCAAAACAAAGATAACCGCATCGTATTTATGATTCCTTATCTAGATAAGTTCTCAATCATCGGTACGACAGATGTGGAATACAAAGGTGACCCACGTGAAGTGGCGATCTCGGATGACGAAGTTGATTACCTCATCGACATCGTGAACCAACACTTTGTCCACCAGCTTACTCGTGAAGATGTGGTTTGGACTTACAGTGGTGTACGTCCTCTGTGTGATGATGAGTCTGACTCACCGCAAGCGATCACACGAGACTACACGCTAGAGCTCGATGCAGAGTACGACCAAGCACCATTGTTGTCAGTATTCGGTGGCAAGCTAACGACTTACCGTAAACTCGGTGAAGCGGCGATGAAGAAACTGGAACCGTACCTACCTCAAATGGGTGGTAACTGGACAGCAAATCAAACGCTACCAGGTGGTAACTTTAGCTGCACCCGTGAACAGTTAGCGAAGCAAATTCACGTGAAATACTCATGGGCACCGCAAGCGCTGATTCTGCGCTATGTGACTCAGTTTGGTACGCAAACGTGGGATTTGATGGAAGGCGCATCCAGTGAAGCCGATCTTGGCCAAGCGTTCTCAGAGCAAGCAGGCGGCGTATACCAACGCGAGATCGATTACTTGATGAATCATGAAATGGCGCTAACCGACGAAGACATTTTATGGCGTCGTACTAAACTTGGTCTTTACATGAACGACGAAGAAAAACAGGCACTTGCCGACTACCTGAAAGAAAAGTTGCAACAAAAAGTGGTCAACCTTTCTCAGGTTAGCTAGAAAGCTCCTCCCCCCCCTCACCTATGACAAAGCCTGCCTCGTTGCAGGCTTTTTGTTTCCCCTTGTTACTGTGCGGTTCTTATTGCTTCACTTGCTTACCAATAAGAACAATTATTCATAGACATTTGGCGTAAAATGCAATCATACTCATTTGAATAATTATCCCCCATGACTTCAATGTGAAGGAGTGAGAAAGTTGCGGCGTGTAGTGCGCTCAGTCATTCTCGCTAAGTTAAGCATCTGGGGATTATTGGGGTATAGGCTCATACAAGGAAAAGAAAATGGGTTTTATGATTGAACATTGGGATTTCTCAACCCCAATGGCGACTCAAGAAACAACAGCGGCGGAACACATTCAACCGAATCATTGGTACCACTGTGAAAGGCTTCATCCCGATATTCGTGGCTGGCTAGAGGACAATCACGTACCACGTGCGACGGTCGATCATCTGTTAGCCGACGAGAGCCGACCATCTTTCCATCCTTTGGATGACGATAACTTCATGCTGATCTTACGAGGCATCAACATGAACGAGAATGCGTCGCCGGAAGACATGCTCAGTATCCGTATTCTCTATTTTCAGGGCGCACTGATCTCGACTCGTAAGATCCCATCACGTGCAATCATGGAAATTCGCCAAGCATTAGCAGAGCACAAAGGGCCGAAAAGCCTGGCGAGCTTACTGAATCAAATCATCGAAGGGTTGAACGGCAAAATCGACTTGTATCTCGACACCATCGAAGAAACGTTAAACGAGTTTGACGTCAATGATGAGTCAACATACAACCACATTGCGGCACAAAAGGCGCTTATTTCCATCAAACGTTTTATTCGCCCTCAGCAATATGCGATTCGTGATTTGATCGAGTCAGAGTCAGAATTGGTAACATCAAGACCTCACCAATATCGCTTTGCGCATAACAACATTACTCGCATCAACGAAACGATTGAATTTTACCTTGGCGAAGTAGCGCTTTTCCAAGACGAAATCAAACACAACCGAGACGAGAAGACCAATAAAAACAGTTACCTGTTTACTTTAGTTGCCACCATTTTCTTACCAACCAGCTTCCTAACAGGACTACTTGGTATCAACATTGGTGGCATGCCGGGCGTAGAATCCTCCATGGCGTTCACTTGGTTCTGCATCGCTTTGATTGTGATCTTTGGCCTAGAGTGGTTGCTGTTCAAACGCTTAGGGTTCACGAACAAAACGGATGATGAATAAGCGATAAAACCGTAAAGCGCAGAAACCAAAAGAGGAGCGACACGCTCCTCTTTTTTACCACTCAAGTCTAAACGCTTTATCCAGGATGACCATCCACACGAGGGGTCACGAGCATCATACCAAAGCGCCACACAAACAGCCCAAACGCGACAATCCACAATCCGCCACTGATATCAATCCACAGCATCATGTTCGCTGGGTCAAAGATCACGGCGAAACTGCGAACCAAAGCAGCCGCGGTAATCGCCGCAAACGCAAGGCTCATGTTTGGCCCTTTGTAGATCATGCGACCGGTGTGCCCCATCGTCACACGCGCGATCATCGCCAAAATCAAGCCGCCTAACGCACCTATCGCAAACAGGTGAATGAGGTTATGGCTAGCAAATGCATCTCCCCAAGCGCTTCGCAAAATTAAGCTTAGTGGCAAACACAAATACGCTGCATGCAGCGACCACACTAAAGGCTCGCTGAGGGTTAACCAAGGTTTCCAGCGAACAAAACGCACCAACTGAGCAACACCTGCAAACAGCATCAACGGATTGCCTAGTTCTGCAAACGTCACGGGGAAAAAGCTCAGCACAAATAGCATTACCAACGGCAAGTTCGCGAACCAATCTAACCACGGCAGTGGTTGTGCTTTTTCGAAATTAAATCGACGAGCAGTAAAAAATGGAATCACACGTCCACCCATCACCGACAATAACAACGTAAACCACCACAACATCGCCTGCCACACAGCAGAAGAAGTAAACGGCGGCATGCCTTTTATCGTCGCGTAGCTTGCAAAGTTCGCAAAGATGGCCAAAAGGAACAGAGGCACAAAAAATAAATTACGCCACCCTTTGGCTCGATAAACACGAATGCCTACCTCATAGGTAACAAACAGTAAAAATACCGCTTCAATGCTGCTGGTTAACCACAAGGGTACTGGCGTCCAAAGCAATATTCTAGGTGCTAACCACAAGCCAAATATGACCAAAAGTGTGTAATGCTTGGTGCCATTAATGCCCGTCCAGTTTTGTACAGCAGTCAATACAAAACCAACCACAATCGCCATCGAAAAACCAAATAACATTTCATGCACGTGCCACCACAATGCCGGTACAGCTAATGCGTTTGGCTGTCCGGTTTGGAACATCCACACCCACAACGCAATCGCAACAATGGCGTAAATCGACCCAAACAGAAAAAACGGCCGAAAGCCTAATCGCAGCCATGCGGGGATTTTTTCTTCCACTTTTTTATCGGTGATGTTCAGCATTATCTTGCCCTCAAGCGTCTCTCGATGCTGGTTAACTCAACTACGATGTTGATGCTACCATAAACATGCATAGAAAATACATGTTAAAAAATAAGATTATACTTAAGGGGTAAAGTTTGTGCTTCATGGGCTGGTTAGGTATAAACAGTCCAAGACACAAAAATGAGTTAAAGGATGCAACGAAGATGTACATATTTGGCTATGGCAGTTTAATCAATTCCGCGTCGCGCAAGTTAACAGGACAAACGGGAGAAGCCATTCCCGTCATTGCTCATGGACTGGTTCGCTACTGGGGAAAGATTGATGACAGCTACACTCTGTCTCCACTGGTTGTGAACCAAGGCAATGGACAGGTTAATGGCGTTTTACTCGAAGTGAATGAAGAAGCTCTCGCAGAATTCGATCGCCGTGAACGTGGCTATCATCGTATTCAAATTCAGCCAGATCAAATCGAAACGGACGCGAACTTTAACCAAGGACATGAGATTTGGGTTTACGTAAAAGACGAGCCACTACCACCGTGCGCAAACAGCCCAATCATGCAAAGCTATGTTGATACCGTGCTAGCAGGTTGCTTGGAGGTATCCCATGCATTTGCGGAGCATTTTGTGCGTCACACCATTGGCTGGCACCACGCGAAAGAAAATGACCGCCACCAACCCAAATACGGCAACCTTGCAGGCGTGCAAGAGCACCATTATGAGTTGATTGATAATCTGATCAAAAAAGGAGCCTAATGGCTCCTTTTTAGTATCTATGTTTGCATACGCGAACTTAGAATTTGTAGTCAACGCCAACGTAAAGGCTGTCAAAATCAAATTCGAGATCGCCGCCACCTTCAACATCAATGGTTACTGTCGAAGCACGGTAGCCACCAGAAACAATCAGGCCTGAAGCAAATTCATACCCCACTTCAGCACCATAGTTAAAGCCAGCATCGCTGCCATCAGTCTTGCCAGTAAGGCTAGAAAGGTTTGACTTTGTCTCCAAATCAACGCCCGTTACACCAAGACCAACGACGGCACCAACATAAAAACCGGTACCAGAGAATTGGTACTTAGGTTTAGCATTAAGGTTGAACGAATAACCTTCAACTGTCGCTTCTAACCAATTACCCGCACCCGATTTTTTTTCTTCGAAGCTACCGTAGTAAACGTATTCACCTTCTAAAGCCAATTTGAAGTTTTTTGAAAATTGCAGTTCTTTACCTACTGCAATACCCAAGCCAGTCGCCGAAGAGCTGTAAGAGTGTCCTTCAACTTTAAGATCAGAGTTAAGAACATCTGCGCCAACATACCAGTTACCTTTTGCTTGAACTGACGCTGAAGCAACCACTGCACCTAAAGCCAATAGTGGCAATACTTTTTTCATTATAATTTCCTATATTTTTCATACTGTTAAACAGTTTTAAAAGCGCGGAGATTATAAATAGAGTTGAATATATATCTATTGATTTATTTATAAAATGAGACACAAAACATAAACACGAACAATAAAACGTTTGCTTGATTAAACTCTAAACAATTCTCACCCCGGTCGGCATCGCTCTTTCTGGCGTTAGCAACACACTTTCGGATTCATCATCCGTTTCTGCGCATAACAACATACATTCAGAGGTTTCGCCGCGCATTTTGGCTTTGGCAAGATTACACAACACGACCACTTGTTTGCCCATCAACTCTTCCTCGGTGTAATAAGGCACTAAGCTGGTTACGGTTTGCAGTGTTTTTTCACCAATATCAATTTGCACAATATACAGCTTGTCTGCATTGTGATGACGAGCCACTTCAATGATTTTTCCGGTACGAATTTCCAGTTTGGCAAAATCAGAGTAAGCGATAGTTTCCATAATTAAAACCCCAGTAAAGTTTTACTAAAAAGATAACGTTTACACTATCAGTAAGCTTAATAAATACAAGTGGTAAAGATCTCATTTCCGAAAGCAAATCCTCTATCAAATTGCACTTATTACACAATGGGTGTTTAATACTTTCAGTCAAAATTTTTAGCCACTAAAGGTTCTATATGGCAACGATCAAGGATGTCGCGAAAGAAGCAGGTGTTTCGGTCGCAACGGTTTCTCGCGTGATCAACAAGTCCCCAAAAGCCAGTCAATCATCGGTAGAGTCGGTCACCAAAGCAATGAGCAAATTGGGTTACAGACCCAATGCCGCAGCTCGCGCACTGGTGAGTCAAAGCACAAATACCATGGGTGTGTTGGTGAGTGATGTGTCCGATCCTTTCTTCGGCACGCTGGTCAAATCCGTCGATAATGTCGCGCGCGAAAATGGCAAACATATCTTGATTGGCAACGGTTACCATAATCCAGAAGATGAACGTCAAGCCCTAGAATTGCTGATCAACAGCCGTTGCGATGCAATAGTCATCCACTCGAAAGGCTTATCTGATGAGGAGCTAATTGGCTACGCCCAAGAAGTGAAAGGTATGGTGCTTATCAATCGTCATATCCCAGAACTGGCCGAACGTTGTATTTCCCTTGATAACCGCAAAGGAGCATTCCTCGCGACAGAATATTTAATTCGTCACGGGCATCGCAAAATCGCTTGTATTGCCTCATCCCACGATATCGAAGATACCGATGAGCGATTGCAAGGTTACCAAGCCGCATTGAAAGAACATGGTATTGAGCTCTCCAAAAGCTACATCGAATACGGTGAACCCAACAGTGATGGTGGCGAAGTTGCGATGACCAACCTGTTAACCAAATCTTTGGAGATTACTGGAGTGGTGGCCTACAACGACTACATGGCCGCTGGCGCACTGGCAGCGTTAGATCAAAATGGCATTGACGTACCAAGTAAGGTTTCTATGGTCGGGTTCGATGATGGCTTGATCGCCCGCTTTGTTCACCCTAGCTTGACTACTATTCGCTACCCAATCGAGATGATGGCAGAACGCGCCGCCCGTTTGGCTTTGGCGCTGTCTCGTGACGAAAAAGTTGAAGATGAAACCATTATTTTTAGCCCAACTTTAGTACGAAGAAACTCTGTCGAGCGTTGTTGATGGTGGATAATCTGTAAATTGAAAACGAAAAGCCCGCTCAGTTTATTGAGTGGGCTTTTCTTTGAGCACTTGTCGAGACGATATGGATTCTAGCTCAAGGCTTCGTGCGGTTTTACAGACTTAACGTCAACGCCTTCCGCAAACTCACCACGCTGTAATTTTTCTCGTAAAATCGCATGTTGGTCTTCGGTAAATGTGTAGCGAGACATAATGAAGATGCGCACTAGAGCTCCCAATGCGGGTAGCAACGCAATACAGAAGAACATGCCATTGAGCGCGGTTTCCGTTTGCGCCGCATTTGGTACATAGCCAATCATCGTCAAGATTAACCCCGTTAAGCCGCCCGCTACCGCAACAGAAAGTTTGCCTGTAAAGGTTTGTCCCGAGAACGTGATCGCCGCGGTACGTTTGCCACTGTGGTAGTACGAATACTCTACTGTGTCTGCAATCATGGCCGAGATAAGAGGGTTGGTCATCATAAAGATGCCAGTAATCACCGCTAACCACGCCATCACGACCGTTGGATTATCATAGCCAGTAAAATAGAACCCAATGCGAGCGATGATCTCTAAAACACACAGCGCAATAAAGATGTCACGTTTTTTGAAACGCTTTGTCAGCACAGGCGTAGCCAAACATGCGATCGCACTTACCAAAGTGATGGTACCAATCAGAGAGACTAACCCTGCATCTCCCATGTTGTATGTGAAGAAGAAAATGTACAGGCCATTCACTAGATTGAAAAACACATTCATGAAAAACGCTGCCAGAATAAAAAACAACGGCTTGTTTTTACGAACAGCTTGAAAGGTTTGTTTTAGAGTAACTTTTTCGCAGCTCTTCGTCGAGATGCGTTCTTTGGTGTTGTAAAAACCGTTCAGCATGAAGAACAAACCCGCAATCATCAACACAGTCACAGCTGGTAAGTAACCCTGATCTGCCCGGCCATCAGCGAAGTAAGCGCTCAGTTTTGGGAACACAACCAAAGTCGCACCAATACCCGCATTCACCCCTAACATGGCACAAGTTGCCGCTTTTGCTCGCTCTTGTGGTTCATCCGTCATAACAGAAGACATAGACCAAAACGGCACATCAGAAATGGTGTAAAGCGTACCCCAAAGAATGTAAGTGATACCGGCATACATCACTTTTGTCGATGTATCAGCATCGATGTTATAGAAAGCGGCCACCGTGACCAGAACAATCAGAACCGGCGTAAACAGCATGTAAGGGCGGAATTTACCAAAGCGAGAGTCTAACGTGTCCATGTATCCGGCAATGAGCGGATCGTTTACCGCATCCCACACACGAGCAATCAAAAAAATCGTACTCGCCGCAATTGGAGAAATGCCCAAAATATCGGTATAGAAATAAAGAATAAAAGAGCCGACTAGACCAAAGCTAAAGCACTGGCCTACCCCATAGCCGAAGTAAGACATCAGCTCCTTATTAGTGAGTTTGTTTTGTAGAGTAGTCATTGTTCACGTCTCAATTGATTTTATTGTAAATAAGAAACCGACCCATTTCTCAGAGTCGGCTCACAGGCAATTAATCCACTTCTGCGAGTGTTTTGATCAATTGCACTTCGCTTGCGTCATACGGCTGTCCTTGCTCATCAAGCAGATCGTGGAACCATTGACTCGCATAGTTTGCATCGCTACGTTTTATCTCTGGCCAAGGCAGATGCGTTTGTGTTTTTCCTTTCACTAATCCCCACTGGTAGCAGCCAATGTTTTTCTGTTTAAAGACCGGAAGCTGTTCGTGCATGTACGATTGCGCATGACGAGCAAGCCACTCAGTACACATCATTGGTCGGTTGTAGCTTTCTACAATTTCAACGGCTTTATGGAACAGATCGAGTGGTAAGTAAGCGTGGAAAGTAATGATGTCCGATAGCTCCATCGCTTTGCGATCGGTTGGGTGTTCATAAATCGGCAGGCTTCGGTCAAGAATGCTTGGCGCATGCCAAGCGCCAACGGTGAGAGGCTGAGTTGGGTTTTCTTCACGTGCCCACTCAAACGCTTGTTCCATCAGCTCATGACTAAAGATTTCCATTTCTTCGTCGTAAGCGATCTCACCCGTAGTGGTGAAAATCATGCGGTTGGTTGGCTCGTTATAGAGATCCCAAATAACGATTCGAGGGTCATTTTTGTAGGTAGAGATGATGTCGCGAATATACGCTTCGACCTCACCCCACATAGATTTGTCCATCACCACATTGCGACCAGGACTTGCTGCTGCTTGGCTATTGTGCAAATCCGGTACTGGCGCTTTTTGTTCACCAAGATAAGGATGGTCGCCCGAAAAACCGCAGTCATCCATCGGCGTGAGCATCACTTTGATTTGATTGCGTTCGCAAATATCCAGAAAGCGCTCAATTCGCGCATGTAAACCATCGCGATCCGCTTGCCAAACTATAAATGGTAAGTTGGTACGTAAAGTGTTGTAACCCACATCATGCGCCCAAGCTAACTCTTGTTCCATCACCTCAGGAGCAAAGGAGTCCGCTTGCCACATCTCATTCCAGTTAACCGCTGTGCGCGGTAAATAGTTAAAGCCACGTAGCCAGCCATGCTCTTTTTGCCATTGCCACGCTTTCTCTTCCGACCATCTTTTCATCTTACTCACCTTAAAGCTAAATTATTAACTAATAATATTAGCTAATATATTAATTAATAATTTAATGACTAGGAGCTCAAAGAATAAACGTGGTGAAAATCACAGCTTTTAAGTTGCTCTGACTTACTTTTGTGATCTTCATCTTTAAAGGATGATCCGAACTTAATCTTTAGCTAATATCTTTAGCTAACGAAATTAAGTAAAAGAGCAGAATGGCTAAAAAAATCACCATGAGTGACATTGCGGCGGCGGCTGGCGTCTCTCAGTCGACCGTATCGCTGGTATTGAATGGCTCAACTTCCGTAAAAATCGCGGAAGCGACCAAACGTAAAGTGCTCGAAACCGCAGAATCACTTGGCTACAAAAACAAAAAGGTTGCCCATGCTTTGGGACGCCCTAAAAAGATCGCATTGGTGATCAACGGCTTAACCAGTTATGACCCATTTATCGATGCCATCAATGCAGCGAGAGAAGAAGCGTGGTCGAACGACTACATTTTGGTGACGTTCAATTACAGCCATGATGAAGTGTTGGCAAGCAAGATTGAGTCGGAGATCAACGGCGGTGATTACGCAGGTTTGGTTTACGCATCCAGTATGACGCGAGAGTTGGAGCAGCAACGCGTCACAACTTCCTTACCGACTGTGCTGCTGAACTGCACCAACGAAGAACACACCGAAACGCCAAGTATTTTGCCGGCCGATATGATTGGAGCTTACAAAGCAGTTTCACACCTCACAGCGCAAGGTTATCGTCGCATTGCCATGCTGTCTGGTGAAAGTTGGATGCTAGCCAGTAAGCAACGTGCCGATGGTTACCGTCAGGCTCTCATTGATGCAGACATCATTCCTAACTCAGAGTATTTAGTCGATGCAAACTGGTCGCTAAAAGAAGCGCACCAGCAAACACTGGCACTACTGAATATGGAGCAGCCGCCAGAAGCGATTTTCTGTGGCAGCGACTATATGGCAATGGGGTGCTACCAAGCGATAGCGGAGTTGGGGTTGAAGATTCCTCAGGATGTTGCCGTTGTCGGTTACGATAATCAGCAAATCGCCTCTGAAAGCTTTCCAGCATTAACGTCGGTTGAACTGCCCTACTCAGACATGGGTAAACTCGCAATCGAATCGTTGATGGCACTGATTGAAGGGCAGCCGTTGCTTTCTAACAAACGCAAAGTAGAGGGTGAGCTCATCGTTCGAACCTCTTCGACAAAAACAAAAAAGGTGGGCATGTAGCCCACCATAACACCCAAAGTCGTTGGAGTTGCAGCATCGCTGCCGCTGCAAGTTCAAAGGGTAGAAGTGCTATCTAAAATTCAAACTGATAAGTAGTTTGATGCTGATAGCAATCCCCAGAGCTCAACACCCCATTGTTGAGTCCCCATTCTGGTTTGTTTGGCCCGTCTGGAAAGTATTGCGTTTCCAATGCTAGGCCGTCATAGCGTTCGTAAGTTTTACTTGCACCTGGCGTACCGGCTAAGAAATTACCTGAATAAAACTGGATGGCAGGCTTGGTGGTTTTCACCTTCATCACCACATCTTCTTTTGGTGCAATTAAAACCGCAGCGACAGATACGCCATCGGTCACTTCAGGCATGAAGACAAAGGCGTGATCGTAGCCACCAGCAGTTTTCTGATCTTGCTCGGCAAGAAATTCTTGGCCTATCGATTTTGGCTCGGTGAAGTCGAAACTGGTACCCGAAACTGGCTTTTGTTCACCGGTAGGAATTAACCCCGCATCCGCTGGCAAGTAATGCCCAGCATTGAGCTGTAAAGTATGATCCAAACTTTTCGCGCGGTTCGCCTCACCAGCCAAGTTAAAGTAGGCGTGATTGGTTAAATTCACTGGCGATGTTTTGTCGGTCTTAGCGTCATAGACGATAGCTAGTTCATTCTCGTCAGTGAGCGTGTACATCACCTTCACATCGAGGTTTCCCGGATAGCCTTGGTCACCGTCCGGGGAGCGAAGTGAAAAAGTGACCTGTTGATCATTTTGCTCTTCAACCTTCCAGCGGCGTTTATCAAACCCTTCTAGGCCACCGTGCAGTGAGTTTTCACCGTTATTGATACCAAGTTGATACTTCTCTCCGTCTATCTCAAACTGCCCCTTCGCAATTCGGTTAGCAAAGCGGCCAACAATGGAACCGAAGTAAGCGTCTTGCTTCATGTGTTCAGCCATATTTGGTGAGCGCAACAACACTTCACGGTTTTCACCATTTACCGGTAATGTGCAACTCAACCACGTCGCACCGATATCCATAAACGACGCTGTCATACCATTCGCGTTGGTCAAATGAATCAGATTCGCAGTTTGGCCATCAAACGACGGCGTTTGCGCCATCGCTTGTTCTAGTTGTTGAAAATAGGCTTTCATCATCATTCCTTACAGCACTTCAACCAAACCCGCACCATTTTGGGCTTGGCAAACATAAATCGACTCTTTTAAGCACGTAGCCGCTTGGTACTTCGCTTCAACTGCCGCTTTCACGTCATCAACCAGTGCTGGCGGTACAAGTGCCACGATGCAACCACCAAAGCCACCGCCAGTCATGCGCACGCCGCCTTGATCGCCGATCACCTCTTTGACTATCTCCACCAGCGTATCGATTTCTTTTACCGTAATTTCGAAATCATCGCGCATCGAGGCATGAGACTCAGCCATCAGCTCGCCCATACGCTTCATGTCGTGTGCTCGTAGCGCTTGTGCCGCTTCCACAGTACGATCATTTTCTGTGATGACGTGACGTGCACGCTTGGCCACCATTTCATCCAGCTCAGCGACTTTCTCGTTGAACTGCTCAATCGTCACATCACGCAAAGCTTTCACACCGAAAATACGCGCCGCTTCTTCACATTGCTGACGACGAGTGTTGTATTCGCTGTCGACCAAACCACGTTTTTTATTCGAGTTGATGATCACGACAGCCATGTCTTCTGGCATAGAGACTGCTTCAGTTTCAAGGCTACGGCAATCTAATAGCATCGCATGATTTTCACGCCCTTCCGCTGAAATCATTTGATCCATGATGCCGCAGTTGCAACCGACGAATTCGTTCTCAGCTTGCTGACCGTTTAACGCAATTTCGGCTTGGCTGATCTCAAGATTGAACAGCACTTTGAACGTCTGGCCAATCACCACTTCCAACGCCGCCGATGAGCTCAAACCCGCGCCTTGAGGCACGTTGCCGCTGACTGAAATATCCGCCCCAGTAAACTGGTAGCCACGCGCCAGAAGACACTTCACCACGCCGCGAATGTAGTTCGCCCACATTTTGTCTTGCTGGAAGGTAATGGCTTGCGTGATATCGAATTCGTCCACTGCGTTACCGTAATCGACCGACACCACACGCACGATATTGTCTTCACGCTTTGCCGCCGCCACGACCGTTTGGTAGTTAATGGCACACGGTAGGACAAAACCATCGTTGTAATCGGTGTGCTCACCAATCAAGTTAACACGACCAGGCGCTTGAATAATATGGCTAGATGCGTAGCCCAACACTTGCTCAAATGACGCTTTCACATTTTGGATAAGTTCAGACATAGGGACGTTCTCTTAAAATAGTAATTTGTGTGGGATAGCGCGTTGAGCCTAACTTTCTATCTGTAAAGTCGCGCTATCCCGTTATTCGTAATCAGTCCAATTTAAAGACTTAGCATTCTTTGTAGTGGACATCACTCACATCACGCAGACGCTGCGCCGCTTGCTCTGCGGTGAGGTCACGTTGGCTTTCTGCCAGCATTTCGTAGCCCACCATGAACTTACGAACCGTGGCACTGCGCAGTAGTGGCGGATAAAAAAGTGCATGAAGCTGCCAATGGTCGATGTCTGTGCCTTGGTCAAAAAACGGCGCGTAGTGCCAGCCCATCGAGTAAGGGAAAGAGCATTGGAATAAATTATCGTAACGGCTGGTCAGCTTCTTAATCGCTCGCGCTAAATCGTCTCGTTGCTCATCGCTGAGTTCGCTCATGCGACGAATGTGCGTTTTCGGCAACAACATAGTTTCGAACGGCCAAGCAGCCCAGTAAGGCACCACCGCCAGCCAGTGTTCGGTTTCCACCACAATGCGTGAGCCGTCTTTGAGTTCCGCTTGTACGTAATCCACCAGCAAGTTGCTGCCGTGCTCTTGGTAGTACGCTTTTAGGTTGTGCTCTTTACGCTCAATTTCATTTGGTAAGAAGCTGTTCGCCCAGATTTGACCGTGCGGATGAGGCTGAGAACAGCCCATGGTTTCGCCTTTGTTTTCGAACGCCTGAACCCAAACGTACTCTTTGCCGAGCTCTTCAATTTGCTCATTCCATGTATCAATCACGCCGCGAATTTTATCCACTGGTAGTTCCGGTAAGGTTTTGCTGTGATCTGGCGAGAAGCAAATCACTCGGCTCAAACCACGCACACCTTGCGTTTTGAATAGCGGGTTGTTTGACTCCGGTGCATCTGGTGAATCCACCATCAGCGCAGCAAAATCGTTATTGAACACATAGGTGCCTTCGTAATCTGGATTAACATCGCCAGAGATACGTTCGTTGGTTGGACAAAGGAAACATTTACCGTCATAACTTGGTAGCTCATCCAATGCGGGCTTTTCATCTGCGCCGCTCCAAGGGCGTTTTGCACGGTGAGGTGAAACCAAAATCCATTGCCCAGTCAGGGGGTTGTAACGGCGGTGTGGATGATCCACTGGGTTAAATTCGACATTCGACATGTTACTTACTCAACTCTTTAAAATTCTTCAAACTAGGGGAATAGCCATTGGGATTTTTTGACTGCCAGTGCCACGTATCAGCGGTCATTTCAGCCACCGTGCGTATTGCTTTCCAGCCTAGTTCACGCTCAGCTTTTTCCGTGCTTGCCCAACATTCAGCAATATCCCCAGGACGACGCGGGCATAACTCGTAAGGCACTGGTTTACCGCTAGCGGTCGCGAACGCATCCACCATCTCAAGTACGCTCGAGCCTTTACCTGTACCTAAGTTGTAAATGTGCAAACCCGATTTCTCACCCACCGATTTCAATGCGGCGATGTGGCCGTCGGCCAGATCCATCACATGGATGTAATCACGTACGCCAGTGCCGTCAGGGGTTGGGTAGTCGCTACCGAATACCGCGAGTTTTTCTCGGCGACCAACAGCGACTTGGGCGATAAATGGCATCAGGTTATTGGGAATGCCTTGTGGGTCTTCCCCCATGCTGCCCGATGAATGGGCGCCAACTGGGTTGAAGTAACGCAGTAAGGTGATGCTCCAGTCGTTTTCAGCATGGAACAGATCGCTGAAGCACTGCTCCACCATATATTTACTGCGACCGTATGGATTGGTGGTTGCGCCTGTTGGTGAATCTTCCGTAATCGGCACTATTTCTGGGTCACCGTAAACCGTTGCCGATGAACTGAATACGATGCTTTTCACACCCGATTTACGCATGCTGCGCGCCAACACCAATGAGCCATTGACGTTGTTGTCGTAGTACTCAAGTGGTTTTGCCACCGATTCGCCAACCGCTTTGAGGCCAGCAAAGTGGATCACGGCCTGGATGTCGTGCTGCGCGAATACCGTATCCAAAAATGCTTCGTCACGGATGTCACCTTGGTGGAACGCAGGCTGCTTGCCTGTCAGCGCTTCAATACGGTTTAACACTTCCAGTTTGGCGTTACACAAGTTGTCGACGATGATAGGTTCTATTCCCGCTTCAATCATCTGAACGCAAGTGTGACTACCGATATATCCCATACCGCCTGTGACAAGAACTTTCACTTTTGCTTCTCCACGTTTGCTGCTTTCTGTTCATACCTCACTCTGATGCGCTAAAAGCCAATCGCCATTGCATCGAATCAGTACGCCCATTTCTTAACTGGCTAAAAGTCTAGCAACCAATCTCGATCCAGATCCGTGATCGAATTCAAATTGTGTAAACGTTTCCACAAAATTACACAAAAGCCTTATTTTAGATGCAGACTTTAGTTAAATTAAACCGGGAAGATGATGAGCAGTGAAGATGAGTCGAGCAGATACCGCTCTCTTTCATGGATCGCACGATTTTACTAAAAGTTTGTGCATCCCTAAGTAGCTGTTTACAATAGCCAGATTATTGAGTTCTCACTTGGACTGTGAGCAATGCCAACGGGAAATGTACATGGCAACACTAAAAGATATCGCCACTGAAGCGGGCGTCTCACTTGCAACCGTATCGCGAGTTTTGAATGACGATCCGACGTTGAGCGTTAAAGAAGAAACCAAACGCCGCATTTTAGAAATCGCAGAAAAGCTGGAGTACCGCACCAGCAGCTCGAAGAAAGCCACCAAAGAAGCCAAGCAAAAACATCACTTTTTGGCCTTGTACAATTACAAACAAGAAGCAGAAGTGAATGACCCGTACTACTTGTCGATTCGTCATGGGATTGAAACTCAGTGCGACAAACTCGGCATTACGCTAACCAATTGCTACAACAACGAAATTGATGTTGAAACGCAAAAGATCACCGGTGTCCTTTTAGTCGGGAAAGTCGACCAAAAGGTGGTCAATAAGTTACCTAAACGCCTAGCCGATAGCATCTGTTACATCGACTTTTCAGATCCAACTAGTCCTTACGATTGCGTTGATATCGACCTTGTAAGAATCAGCAAGCAAGTGGTTGATTTCTTTGTGCAACAAGGCTACGAGCGCATCGGATTTATTGGTGGACAAGACGAGCCCAACACCGCAGACATTCGTGAAAATGCGTTTGTGGACTACGGCAGTCTAAAAGGTGTGGTTTCTGAAGACGACATTTATCGTGGCGATTTCTCTAGCTTGTCCGGTTATGACTTAGCGAAAGAGATGCTGGCCAAAGGCGATTTCCCAAAAGCGATGTTCATTGCTTCGGACTCCATTGCGATTGGTGTGTTACGAGCAGTGCATGAGTTTGGTTTAAACATTCCTGATGATATTGCGCTGATCAGCGTGAACGACATCCCTACCGCGCGCTTTACCTTCCCACCTCTATCTACCGTTCGTATTCATTCTGAAATGATGGGTATTCAAGGCGTGAACTTGTTAGTAGAAAAATACCGTGACGGACGCGCACTGCCCCTTCAAGTGTACGTTCCAAGCAAGCTCAAGCTACGCGGCACAACTCGATAAAAACCCCCTCAAAACTGCTCAAATAAAGCACTGAATTTTCAGTGCTTTTTTATTTCTTCTTTTATTTCCTACCGAATTTTTACTGTTTTTACTTTCCAAAACAATCTAGAACGCATTCCTTTACGCTGATCACATCTTGCTCAACATTGGTCATTTAAAACGTGATCAAGTTAAAGTAAAACGTTTCCACTAATTTATTTTAGTAAAACTTTTACTAATATCTTTCTCAGATTATTCATAAGCATTTTTCACAATACATCGGCCGTTGTTTTTGCACTGATGTTGAGCCGCGATGAAACCAATCCGCACTCCAACATAAGCGCACCAAGCCGAGGGGAGATCAAAACGTGAACAATTGGGAAAACTTCCAACACTTACACGAGAATCGTATGGCACCGCGTGCGTACTTTTTCTCCTACGACTCTGTTCAGAGCGCACAAACCTTTCAACGTGAACTGAGTCGCCGCTTTATGTTGCTCAGCGGCCAATGGACATTCCGTTATTTCACCAACCCAATGTTGGTACCTGATGAGTTTTACTCACAAACAATGAACGACTGGGGACACATTACCGTCCCAAACATGTGGCAAATGGAAGGCCACGGCGATCTGCAATACACCGATGAGGGCTTCCCATTCCCGATCGATGTCCCGTTTGTACCAACCGACAACCCAACGGGCGCTTATCAACGCACATTTACACTTGGCCCACAGTGGGATAACCAACAAACCATCATCAAGTTCGATGGCGTGGAAACCTACTTTGAAGTGTACGTAAACGGCGAGTACGTCGGCTTTAGTAAAGGCAGCCGTCTTACTGCGGAGTTCGACATTTCTGCCTACGTACACCAAGGCGAAAACTTGCTGTCTGTACGCGTGATGCAGTGGGCCGATTCCACTTACATTGAAGACCAAGACATGTGGTGGACGGCGGGGATCTTCCGTGATGTTTATCTAATCGGAAAAGAGAACGTTCACGTCCAAGATCTCACCATTCGCACCGATTTCGCCGACGATTACCAAAGTGCGACGCTCAGTGCTCAAATCGAATTGGAAAACCTTTCCACCGCTATCGCGTCTGGCTATACGCTGGAATACGCGCTGCATGACAAAGGCACTGTCGTAGCCAGTGGTCAATGCGATTCACTGACTATCCAAAACCACCACTCAACAAGCTTTGCGATTGATATGGTGAAGCCAACGCATTGGACAGCTGAAAACCCTTACCTTTACCACTTGTTCATCACCTTAAAAGATCACCAAGGCAACGTAGTGGAAGTGATCCCACAACGCGTGGGTTTCCGTGACATCAAAGTGCGCGATGGCCTGTTTTACATCAACAATCAATACGTGATGCTGCATGGTGTCAACCGTCATGACAACGACCACCTAAAAGGTCGCGCAGTGGGCATGGACCGCGTGGAAAAAGATCTGATTTTGATGAAGCAACACAACATCAACTCAGTTCGCACCGCACACTACCCGAACGACCCACGCTTCTACGAGTTGTGTGATATTTACGGCCTGTTTGTGATGGCAGAAACCGATGTGGAAACCCACGGCTTTGCCAACGTTGGCGACCTGAGCCGTATCACCAATGATCCAGCATGGGAAGCGGTGTTTGTTGATCGCGCAGTGCGCCATGTGCACGCACAGAAAAACCACCCTTCTATCATCATGTGGTCACTCGGTAACGAATCGGGTTATGGCTGTAACATCCGTGCGATGTATACCGCGACCAAAGCAATTGATGACACCCGTTTGGTTCACTACGAAGAAGACCGCGATGCTGAAGTCGTCGATGTGATTTCGACGATGTACTCACGCGCTCAACTGATGAATTACTTTGGCGAACACCCACACGAGAAGCCACGCATCATCTGCGAATACGCACACGCGATGGGGAACGGGCCGGGTGGTTTAACCGAATACCAAAACGTGTTCTATGCGCACGACCACATTCAAGGTCACTACGTTTGGGAATGGTGTGATCACGGCATTCTAGCGCGTGATGAGCACGGCCAAGAGTTCTACAAATACGGCGGCGATTATGGCGACTACCCAAACAACTACAACTTCTGCATGGATGGTCTGATTTACCCAGATCAAACCCCGGGCCCTGGCCTGAAAGAATACAAACAAGTCATTGCACCGGTGAAAATCCGCGCCGTAGAAGGTTGCCATGACCGCTTCATCGTTGAGAACAAATTGTGGTTCTCCAACCTCGATGATTACACCATTACTGCCGACGTGCGTGCCGAAGGTGAAACCCTGCGTAGCGTGCAATTCAAAGTCGAAGCTTTGGTCGCCAACAGCGAACGTGAAGTGACCATCGACTTGCCAGAATTGGATGAGCGCGAAGCCTTCATCAACTTCACCGTACGCAAAGACAGTCGCACGCTTTACAGCGAAGCCAACCATGAAATTGCGGTGTATCAGGTCCAACTGAAAGACAACACCGCGACGTTGCCTGCGCTGGTCAACCACAATATTCAACCCTTGGTGCTTGAAGAAAGCCGCCTAGAGCACGTTATCACAGGTCATAACTTCACGCTTACCTTCTCCAAAGTAAACGGCAAGCTGACTTCTTGGCGCGTAAATGGCGAAGAGATCATTCAATCTGAGCCGAGACTGAACTTCTTCAAACCGATGATTGATAACCACAAACAAGAGTATGAAGGTTTGTGGTACCCAGCGCATCTGCAAATCATGCAGGAGCACTTCCGCACACTTGCTGTGGAAGCAACTGATGATTCCGTCTTGATTACGACCACCAGCATCATTGCGCCGCCGGTCTTTGATTTTGGCATGCGTTGTACCTATCGCTATCAAATCAATGCTCAAGGCCATTTGAACGTGGAACTGAGCGGCGAACGTTACGGCGACTACCCTCACGTGATTCCGGTGATTGGCTTGGATTTGGGCATCAACGGCAACTTTGACCAAGTGAGCTACTACGGTCGCGGCCCAGAAGAAAACTACCAAGACAGTCGCCAAGCTAACCTCATTGATGTTTACCACACCAATGTGGCGGACATGTTCGAGAACTACCCGTTCCCGCAAAACAACGGCAACCGCCAACACGTGCGCTGGGCATCGCTCACCAACCGTCATGGCACAGGGTTATTGGTGAAACCTCAGCAAGAAATCAACTTCAGCGCGTGGTTCTACACCAACCAAAACCTGCATCAAGCGCAACATACGATCGAGCTAGAAAAGAGTGGCTACATCACCCTTAACCTTGACCATCAAGTGATGGGGTTAGGCTCGAACTCATGGGGCAGCGAAGTGCTCGACTCTTACCGCGTGTACATGGACGAGTTCCGTTACGGTTTGACGCTGATGCCTTTGCAAGCAGGCGATTGCAACGCACAAGTGATGGCAAACCATGATTTCGACAACGCGTTTTTCACTCAAACCAATACTCAATCAGTCAACGAGGCGTAACCCATGATCGTGTTAGACAGCTTAGAGCAATTCAAACAGGTATATCGCAACGGTCGTAAATGGAACCGCTGTGTGGAAGCCATTGGCAACATCGGCAACATCAAAGATGGCGTGATGCACTCGATTGGCGATTCACTGGTTTACATGGTTGAAGATGGCATCGCGAAACAAACCGAAACGTTCATCGGTAACCGTCGTTACTTCGATGTGCATTACTACCTCGAAGGCCGAGAAACCGTTGAGTTCGCGGATAAAACCGCGTTGACACTAGAACAAGCTTATCGTGATGAAACCGACCGCGAATTTTTTTCTGGTCAGGGTGAAACACGTGAGCTTTGCGAAGGCCAAGTGGCGATTTTTGAAAACAGTGAAGCGTACCGCTTCCATGGAGACAACCGCGTAAGAAAAGTGGTGCTCAAAGTGACCATCGAAGATGGCTACTTCCTAAATAAATAAAACAAGAGAAGGGCTGTGGTCACAGCATTACAAGCCCTTCCTCCCTACAATTCCAACGTGATTCACCGGAGATAGAACATGTCTGAATCCAAACGTAATACGATAGGCAAATTCGGGTTGTTGTCCCTCACCTTTGCTGCAGTATTTAGCTTTAATAACGTAATCAATAACAACATCGAGATCGGTCTAGCGTCTGCGCCAATGTTCTTTCTGGCGACCATTTTTTATTTCATCCCTTTCTGTTTGATCATCGCAGAATTCGTATCTCTGAATAAAGATTCTGAAGCGGGGGTCTACGCATGGGTAAAAAGCTCACTTGGCGGTCGCTGGGCGTTTATCTCTGCCTACACTTACTGGTTCGTTAACCTATTCTTCTTCACGTCCTTGCTGCCGCGTGTTATCGCTTATGCGTCTTACGCGTTCTTGGGCTATGAATACATTCTGACGCCATTCACCACTACCGTGCTCAGTATGATTTTGTTTGCGTTTGCGACCTACGTATCGACAAACGGCGCGAAAATGTTGGGGCCAATTACGTCGGTGACCTCCTCCCTCATGCTGCTACTGACAATGTCGTACATTTTACTGGCTGGCGCTGCGTTGATCGGCGGCGTAGAACCGGCTGATCCAATTACCGTAGAAGCGATGGTCCCTGATTTCAGCTGGGCATTTTTAGGCATTACTACATGGATCTTTATGGCGGCAGGCGGTGCGGAATCGGTCGCGGTTTACGTAAACGATGTAAAAGGCGGCTCGAAATCGTTCGTTAAAGTCATCATCATCGCAGGTATCTTTATCGGCGTGCTTTACTCAATTGCGTCTGTTTTGATTAACGTGTTTGTTCCTAGCGAAACCCTAAAATACACGGGCGGATCGGTTCAAGTATTTGAAGGTTTGGCTGCGTACTTTGGTTTGCCAGAAATATTGATGAACCGCTTCGTAGGCTTGGTATCCTTCACCGCTATGTTTGGCTCTCTACTGATGTGGACAGCAACGCCAGTGAAAATCTTCTTCTCTGAGATTCCAGAAGGCATTTTTGGTAAGAAAACCGTAGAGCTGAACGAAAACGGCGTGCCAGCTCGCGCAGCTTGGTATCAGTTCCTTATCGTTATCCCATTGATGATCATCCCAACATTAGGTTCTAACACCGCTCAAGATCTGATGAATACGGTGATCAACATGACCGCAGCCGCTTCGATGCTGCCACCGCTGTTCATCATGCTGGCGTACCTGAATCTGCGCTTGAAACTGGATCACGTCGAGCGTGATTTCAGAATGGGCTCACGCAAAATGGGCATTGCTACCGTATCGGTACTGATCGCTATCTTTACGGTTGGCTTCTTAGCATCGACCTTCCCTACAGGGGCCGACATCATGACCATCATTTTCTACAACGTTGGTGGTATCGTGATTTTCCTTGGCTTTGCTTGGTGGAAGTACAGCCAATACGAGAAATCATTGAATCAGGAAGAGCGTATAAAAGAAGCCGCGCCAGCTTCGCAAGCGGTATAACACAGACTCTCAATGACAAACATTCTGGGCACCCTTTGGTGCCCTTTTTTATATGTGAGAGGTGATGGTCGAAGAAACCAACTCGCGTAGCCAAATGCCTTTGTCTTCATTGTTTCGGCTGGAATGCCACAGCATGGCAATATCAAAATCCGCAACGGCGATCGGCGGCTTAACAGTAATGAGATCGTCCGAAAAGCCCTCCGCCAACGCCATTTTTTCTGGCACGATGGCAATGAGATCGCGCTTTTTCAATAAATGCCGAATAGTGAGAAAGTTGCGCGACGCCACGGTGACTTTACGGCTCAAGCCATGTTCTGCGAGCTTTTGGTCTACTTGTGTCTTTAAGCTCCCATCGGGACTTACCAGAGCTTGCTCTATGTTCGCGAACGCTTCCAGAGACAGCTGTGTTTCCCCTTTCAATACCTGTTTATCACACATACACACATGTTTTTCCGTGTACAAGTACAAGCTCTCAAAGTTGTCATCCAACACCGGCATGCTGCCAATAATGACATCGAGCTTTTCGTGCTCAGTTAATGCCACGTAGTTGCTACGATTGACGTTAATAAAACTGATCTGGGCCTCTGGTGCGCGCTGGCGTATTTCGTCATAAAGCCGAGGAGCAAAAATAAACTCAGCATAATCCGTTAACCCAATGCGGCATACACCCGCGTAATTTTCAGGTTGAAAGGCAGACTTAGTGAGCAAGTCTTTGGCGATAGAGTCCAACAAGTGATGCACAGTTGGCGCGATGTGGTGAGCGTGCTCAGTGGGCTCCATCTTGTGTCCTTTTCGCTCAAAAAGCGGGTCGTCAAACAACAACCTTAAACGAGACAAACTATGACTCATCGCCGACTGGCTAACGTAACTTTTCTCTGCCGCGACGCTAACGCTTCGATGTCGATACAAGTAGGAAAACGTCACCAATAAGTTCAAGTCAATGTTGCGCCACTGAATGTCCTCTTTCACCTCAACACCTTCATCCCATTTCATTCATAAATGAAATTAAATCTATCAATTTGAGTCATTTTAGAGCATCCGATAAATTAGCAACAATGCTTTTTAGATAAACAGGCTCGACATGTTCACCATCTTCAAAACTTTTTTCTGGCTGGGTTGGTTCAACTTCGGCGGCCCGGCGGCTCATATTGGTTATTTTCGCCAAACCTTTGTTGAGAAACTGAAATGGCTTGATGACAGCGAGTACGCGCAAATTGTCGCGCTCAGTCAGTTTTTGCCGGGACCGGGCTCAAGCCAAGTTGGCTTTGCTTTAGGCTATAAACGTGGCGGTTTAGGTGGCGCATACGCAGCATTTGTCGGATTCACGCTTCCTTCGGTGATCATCATGTTGGCGCTGGCAATGGTGAGCAGCCAAATCACCGACACCGCAGTGTTCCAAAACATCGTTCACGGCCTAAAACTGCTCGCAGTCGTCGTCGTGGCGGATGCGACTTGGGGCATGTACAAAAACTTCTGCCAAAACAAACTGACCGTGGGTTTGTGCGTCGCGACTGCGATTGCGTTGCTGGTGGCACCAAGCATCATGACGCAAATGTTCGTGTTGATCGCAGCTGGTTTTGTCGGTACGCGATATCTGAAGAAAGACTCCGCGCCATCAGCCGAGCCGTTTAAACCGTCTATCGCGCCATTGGCTCTATTTGCGGTGCTTTTACTCGGCTTACCGTTAGTGGCTCATATGTTGCCTTTGCTTGGGCTGTTTAGTGATTTTTTCCAAGCTGGTAGCTTAGTGTTTGGTGGTGGTCATGTGGTGCTGCCGCTTCTGCAAAACATTGTTGGCGACCAGCTCAACCAAGATGCATTTTTAACAGGCTACGCCGCTGCACAAGCTGTACCAGGGCCAATGTTCACCTTTGCGACTTTTATTGGTTATGAGCTTTCGGATACGCCAATTTTAGGTGCGCTGATCGCAACGCTTGGTGTGTTCCTGCCGGGTTTTCTGCTATTACTCGGCGTACTGAAAAACTGGCAAGCACTGGCAGGCAAACCGCTGGTCTCCGGCGCCATCAACGGTGTAAACGCCTCGGTGGTGGGGTTGCTACTCGCGGCACTTTACCAGCCAGTATTTAGCAGCGCGGTCGTAGCCCCAATCGACATGGCGTTAGTGATCGCGGGTTTCTATCTACACAAAAAGCTCAACCTTTCGGTGCTGTGGATGATCGTGTTTTTTGTGGCGGCAGGCCTTGTCACGGGCATGATGTAGCCTGCTGATACGCCAACTATTGAATCCAGATAAACCACGGGTACTCAAATACGAGTGCCCGTTTTCTCAACTAAGCTTAATGATATTGGAAGGATAGAGATGACGGATCATCGATGGAACAAGACAACAATTACGAGCTCAACCTGAGCTGGCAGAAAAAGAGCGTCGCTTTCTTCAATCAATTGCGAGAGGAAATAGCTGCAGACAAAAGTGTTTACCTGTATTGCCTTATCACAACCATCCTGCTTTATGCCTTAGCAGTGTACTTAAAACTCCCAGTTCAATACTCATTTACTACCTACCTCGAAACTCTTTATCTAGCTTGTTACAGCGCAGGGCTTGTGTGGTGCAGTTACTACTATTTGTATCTGCTTGTTCGCCGAGAAAAACACCCCACCAAACAGTTTCTACGTAAGCTCAAGACCATCGTTTTCCCGCTCAGTCGAACCTGCTCAATTCTGATTTTGTTGTTGGCGCTCAACATCGTCTTTTCAAATTACACCTTCTTAAAATCCATCATCCCCTTGCTACACCCTTACGGCGTTGATCAGAGCTTGATTGAACTCGACCGCTGGCTACATTTTGGCAACGACCCGTGGGTGATTACTCACGCTATTTTCTCAAGCCCTTGGGCATCTCTGGCAATCAATACCGCCTACAATGCTTGGTTCTTTTTTATGTGGGTGACACTGTTTTTCTTTGTTCTGTACAAGAAGGCACGAGTGTTACGCTTACAGTTTTTACTCACGTTTCTGCTGACTTGGATGATCAACGGCAGCCTATTTGCGACCACGTTTTCATCAGTAGGGCCGTGTTATTTGGAGCTTTTGAGCGGTGATGATCTTTTTGCTCCTTTAATGCAGAGATTGAACGAGCAAAGTACGTTTTTGGAAAGCATTGGTGCATTTCCATTATGGGCTTTACAAACTCAGGATTACCTTTGGCAAGGCTATGTAACACAGGTAAATGGCATCGGTTCTGGCATCTCTGCCATGCCAAGTATGCACGTATCCATTGCGGTGTTAATGGCGCTATGCACTTACCGTCTCAATAAAACATTGGGATACTTTGCCTGCGCTTTTGCGATCATCATTCAAATAGGTTCGGTTCATTTGGGATGGCATTACGCGGTTGATGGCTATTTTTCTGTGCTTTCAACCTTGGCGATTTGGAAAGCGGTAGGATGGGCGCTAACGAGCCATACTCCCCAAACAAAAGTTACTTAACCAAAAGTTACCTAACGTTATGAGCTCACCATCAAAACCCAAAATAAAAAGCCACTCTCGCCTTAGTAGCGGAGTGGCTTTTTCATTGAATATTTACTCTGTCAGATAACGGCCGTGATTGAAGAAATCGCCTCGGGTTTCGTTATCCTATTGTAAGAACACTTTCGATGTATCTTGTCGCTCGCGAACTATCGCAAGAGCGCGCTCTAGGTTTTTGTTGGCTAACTCATAGTAGGCCGGGTTCTTATCAATCGCTTGCTGCAAGTAAGGAATCGCTTCGTCCGGCTTGCCTTGCAGAATCAAAAAGTACCCCACGTTATTTAACGCTTCAGGCTCGGTCATATGACGGCTGAAAATGCTCAGCGCTTGTCTTGGTTGGTCTTTCGCAAGCGCAATCAATCCTAAGTTGTTAATTGCCCTTTCATCACTCGGTTTGATGCTCAAAGCCGCTTGAGTAAAGTGCGCCGCTTTTGAGTACTCTTTTTCCATGTAGTACGAGTATCCCAAACTGACTAATGCGTTAACGTTTCTCGGGTCAATATCCAACCCTTTTCTGATCAGCGCTTGTGCTACGCCGTGATCGCCACGGACGTCATACAATACGCCTAAACCAGAATACGCAGCCACTGGCGATTTATCGTCGTAACGATAAGTGGCTACAGTCTCTGCCGTGATGTTGTCGTTGGTAATGTTCGGGTTGCCTTTCATACGGATTTGGTCGGCATTAAGTGCGCGAATGTAATAACTCTTACCGACGTCTTTTTCTCCACGCTTGGTGTACAGCGTGCCAAGTTCTTGTAAGGAACCAATGTTGTCAGGATTTTCTGCAAGCGATGCACGAAAGGCTTTATCCGCCAGTTCGTAGTTCTCGCGAGCTAAGTGAATACGCCCGACGGTGTATAGCGTTTTGTCTTTATGCACCGCGTTAGGGAAAGAAAGGGAACGAATGTATTCATACAATGCCAAATCGACATTTTTGTTGGTAAGCGCAATATCACCGCGCGAGATAGCCTCTTCCTCAGTTTTGGGCGGCTCATCATTGGTGAGCGACTCAACGGGTTTGCCAGAATACAAGCTGGAATCAAAATCGGATGCTTGTTCATTTGTTGCACATGCAGTGAGCACCAACAACGAGATGATGACGTATTTCTTAATCCACAACATAACTATCCCTATTTTTATCTAATTAGAAAATGCCTCAGCCAATGAAATTAACGCAGGTCCGATAGCCACAATGAAAAAGCATGGCCAAATAAATATCACCATTGGAAACATCATCTTGACTGGGATTTTTGCAGCAATTTCTTCCGCTGCTTGTTGACGCTTATCCCTGTAATCTTCTGTGTATTCACGTAAGGAGTTGACTAAGCTCCCCCCAATTCGAGATGCGTGGCTAAGCATACTCACCAGCCCCATCAACTCTTCTAAACCGGTTCTTACTACCAGTTCTCGTAATGATTCAGGCATCGGTTTACCTGCTTGAATCTTGTTACATACCGTATCTACTTCATCCGCAAGTTCAGGGTGAGAAATGACTATCTCGTCGGCAACACGACGTAACGCGGCATTAAACCCAAGCCCTGATTCCGTACAGACCACCAGCAAATCAAGCATATCTGGCACACCAGCACGAATCGCTTGTTGGCGCTTATTCACCATGCGGCGCAGCATAAAATCTGGGATCAACAAACCAATAAATGCGGACAAGGCCATGTAAGTGTAGAGGTATTTCGACTCTGGCACCGTCAAGTAGACCAAAACGGCAATCATGATGCCCAAAATAGTGGTGATCGACTTAATGGCGTAGAACATCGACAACGAGTTACTTTGGTGGAAACCCGCATGCATCAGTTTGTTGCGTGTGGTTTGGCGTTCTTTTTCACTGGTTGGCGAGGTTAAAGGCGCAAGAGACTCCAACGTATCGGCCATTTTTTTGTTGTGCGTTGGAAGCGGTTTCTTATCACCTGACAACTCTGCCAGCTTGCGCTTGATAGGCGAATTGACCCCGACGATGATGGAGCCCAACGTCATCACCACGAGTACCGTCGTGACCAAGATAAGACCCATCAGTAAGGTTTCTTGATTAATGGCAAAACCGTTCAACCATCCTTGAATACTTTCCATGGCTACACCTCAATATTAACGATTTTGCGAATCCACAACGTCCCGATAAACAGAGCGACCATCCCACCAATGACCATTTTTATCCCCATTGGATGAGTGTGCAGCAGCTCGATGTATTCGGGCCGAACCAGAGAAATGATCACGTATAAGGCGAAGGGCGCTAACACCAGCACCCAAGCTGACATGCGAGATTCCGCTGAAATGGTTTTGATTTTTCGAGCCAGTTTGAAGCGAGCACGCAAGATATGAGATAGCTTTTCAATGTTCTCCACCAGGTTACCGCCCGTCTCTTTTTGCAATAGCACGGCACTGGAAAACGCAAGCATGGAAACCGTTGGAGTTCGCTCAGACATTTGCATGATGGCTAAACGCAGATCATAACCATAATTGAGCAAGTTGAAGGTATTCAAGAACTCAGGGCCAAGTGGCGCGCTGACTTCCCTGCCCACTTCGCCAAACGCTTGAGTAATGGGCTGACCGGCTTGCAATACACGCTTGATGATGTCTAAGGCCTCTGGCAATTGCTCCTCAAATTTCATCAAACGGTCGGCAATTTTCTTTTGCAAATAAAAGTACGCAGAGACCCAACAAGCGACCGCCACCCCAGCACACAAGTACCAGACTTGCCCCCACAAATAGAGCAGTAAACCGACCGCCACCCCAGATAAAAAGGTGAAGAAGATAACGCGGCTAAACCCCATCGAAATACCCGCGAGTTCGAGCTTTTTCTTAAAGCTTTCAAACAAGCTAAAACGTACTAACCATCGCTCTAGTGGCGAGAGATTCTTCAAAGAGTTTTCTCTTAGCAGCGAGATACTCTCTTGATCGATATGCTTGTGGCTTTCGTGAATTCTCTTAATGAGCTGTTTGTGTTTCACCTTTTTACCCGCCGAAGGCAGGATCAAAGCTTGGCTAATAAAGAACACCGACAAAAACAGCAAAAGAAGAAATAGGGGGAATTGACTTTCCATAGCACACCCTCCTAACGGACTTTTTCGTTAAATATTTCAAATGGAACGTCTAAGCCTCGTTTAATCAATTGATCATGGCAACTTGGCACGATGCCTGTTGCTATGTATTCCCCTAACACATTGCCATCTTGATCCACCCCTCTTCTCTGGAAGGTAAAGATCTCGGACATGGTGATGACTTCCCCTTCCATGCCGTTTATTTCCTGCAAACTGACCATGCGGCGCTTACCGTCTTCCTGACGCTCCATTTGCACCACGATATTGATGGCTGACGCGATCTGCGCCCTTAAGTTTTTGGTTGAAACGTTCCAACCCGCCATAGAGAACATGTTTTCAATACGGCTGAGTGCATCCCTTGGTGTATTGGCGTGAATGGTCGCAAGTGAACCGTCGTGACCGGTGTTCATCGCAGACAACATATCGACCGCTTCCGAGCCACGCACCTCACCAATCACAATTCGGTCAGGACGCATACGCAGTGAGTTTTTCACCAGATCACGCTGGGAGATTTCCCCCTTTCCTTCAATGTTGGATGGACGTGTTTCCAAACGAATAATGTGTGGTTGTTGTAACTGCAACTCGGCCGAATCTTCGATAGTAACGATACGTTGGTCACTCGGAATGAAACCAGACAGGATGTTAAGCGTGGTTGTTTTACCTGAGCCTGTACCGCCCGAGATAAGAATGTTAAGTTCCCCGACAACGGCTGCATTCAAGAATTTGCCCATTTCTGGTGAGAGCGAACCAAGCCCTAATAAGTTGTCCATATTCAAACGTTCGACCGCAAAACGGCGAATGGATACCGATGGCCCATCAATGGCAAGTGGAGGGATGATGGCATTGAAACGAGAGCCATCTTTTAGACGCGCATCAACCATAGGCGACGCCTCATCAATACGTCGGCCTACTTGGCTTACAATGCGGTCAATGATGTTGCGAAGGTGGCGCTCATCCAAAAACGTATGCGGCGTTTTTTCTAGCTTACCAAAGCGCTCGACATAAATGTTTTTAGGGCCATTGACCAAAATATCTGAAATGGTTGGATCTTCAAGCAGTGGCTCAAGCGGCCCAAGACCAAACACTTCGTCTTCGATTTGGTGGATCACGCGGTTGCGCGCTTCTGAACTTAAAGGATGCGTTTGGTCTTCGGCGATCAACTGAATCACCGCTTCCCTTAACTCTTCTTTCGCGCGATCTTCTTGCAGATGTGATAACAAGCCAAGGTCTAAAGTATCCAGCAATTTCTTATGGTAGTAGTGCTTAATAGCCAGATCTTGCTCGAGCTGTTTTTTCTGCTCTTCAATCGCTTTCAGTTTCGCTTCAACCGGCGTTAATGGTTTGTTTTCACTGACGTAATCTTCGTCTTCTGCTTTCGCAGCAAGATCGACCTTGACGACTTTCGATTCTTTTTCTTCATCTACGGAATTGAATGAACTCCCGACGCCTTTCCGTTTGAAAAACATAACTCCCCCTTACTAAGAAAAGAATTTCTTAATCCAACTTTGGTGCTCTTGTGTTGGGCTTTCTAATAAGTGCGATATTTCCGCTAACGAAGCTTTTAAAGCACTATTTTTCTTAGATTGAACAATTGGGTTACCTAAATTGGCGCTCTCTATCGCAATAGCAAAATTATTTGGAACTAAATGTATCGCATGGCCACCAACTGCGTTTTCAATATCTTTTAAGGATATTGTTGATTTCTTTTCAAAACGATTAACTATGAGTTCAACCTGATGATTACTTAAACCATAGTCTAATTCTAATGAACGTATATAACTGACCGCATGTTTTACTGAGGTCACATTCTGCTGCATGATCAAAAATATATGCGTAGCAGGGGAAACAATCTGTTGATAAACATGATCCACGCCATGAGACAAATCGACAATAATATGCGAATAAAACTGACGAAGAATAGGCAAAAGCTTACTCACTTGAGCCGCATGCTTATGGTTATTCCTTGGATCATTTTGATTAAAACAGAGGTAATTCAACCCAGAAGGATGTTGATAAACGAGACCTTCTAGTGACAATTCATCTAAATCGTTTACGGAATCAATTACATCGTTGATGTTATATTTCGGCTTACAGTTTAAATAATCCGCAGCATCACTGAACTGCATATCGAGATCGATCAGCAATACTTTACTTTTGGCGTAACTTGAAAGTTCAATAGCCGTATTAGTTGCTAAGGTTGTCGCCCCAGAACCGCCTTTGGTATTGATAAATAAGGTCAAATCACCCATTTGCTTATTGGAAACTTTTTCCTCAGCCGTCGATTTCAACAATGGGTATAGCTCGCCGAGTTCAACTGAACGCGAGAAATAATCTGTCGCACCCAGTCGCAACGCCATTTTGAGTGAAGCGGTATCGCTTTCATCACCGAAAACAATTAATGCCGTATGGCTGTGCTGTAAACTACTGTCACTGGAATAAACATGAGCCACTTTTTGCGCCCAGTTTTCCCCGGTTTCAATATAAATTAGATCAGGTATTGATTTGCTCTTAACCAAATCAATATTAAATAAATCCAGCTCTATCCAATCGACATTGACATTGACGCAACCAGATAATTCATCTGCTATATGAAGTTTAAAATTGGACGTAGAATAGACTACCCAAACAATCAAGTTTGTTTTTAAACTTTTATATGTTTCGTCATTTATTTTTACTGGTTTCAACATAAAGCTACTCCATTAGCAATCCGTAATAACATTGGCACCTTCAGGCCTTAGTATTCCTAAACTCTCGGCAGGCAATATGGTTTCAAAAGCTGGAGTACTCCCTACTGCATTAATTAAAGCAGCTAAAACAAAAAACTGAAAAGTATAATTAACCGCCCTTGCTCTAACGTATTTGATTTGTGCAAATTGCGCGTTTAATACGTCACTTGACGCAGGTGGTGTGGATAAAAATCCAGAAACATCGACGCTTGCACCTGCTTCATCAAGATAATCAATCTGCAAATTACTGGCGGTGAACCCTGATGGGTAAAGGTTAGACACCGACGGCAAGCTCGGAATGTCATCCCTATCGGCGATGTAACACACGGTCGCAAGCCTTGCAGCTCTTCTGGTGACCTCATTGACCATTTGCACGGAAAAAAAGTACACCGCAAACTCCATGATCAAAAACAGCACCAATATCACCGCCAGCGCTATCAACGAGAACTCAATTTGAGTTACCCCTTTCTGTTTCGCTATTAATCGTTTCATGGACCTGTCCTCATAGACGTGGTCGCTCCAATGCTAAATTGCAAAGAAGTGCTCGAAAAAGGTAAGGTCGAAAAGATTGGCACGTAATTGTAAGTTGCTGACAATGTGACCACTTTATTTGTGCCGGTTGGTTGAGTAATCACAATGTCATCCACGCCAATATAGTCGATTACTGGAGTGGTCGATGCGGTTGGTGAGCCGTATACCACCACGTTTTTGATTTTGGTTTCATCGGCAATACCTTCAAAATCCAACGTGCCGTACGTGTCCACCACCGCATAGCGAGCGCCATTTTGCAGCGCTTTATTGACTTCGGTGTACTGAATAAAAGCACGACAGACATCGATAACCAGAACCGTAAGCATCAACAACACTGGCAATGCGAGAATAAATTCAATAATCGCAAGCCCTTCTTGGTGCCGACCTCTTCTCATTTGAGTTTTGAATTTCAAATACAACATATTAAGAGGCTCCGCTGAATGGATCTTTATATAGCTGGATCCGGTAGAAACCTTTATCGGTTGGGTCTGTTCCTGTTGAACCGTTATTGATCAAGCAATCGTAAAGGAACTGCCCAAAGACAGATGCTTGACCAGAATTACTGACTTTTTGTAGCAAAAAGAAGCAACCAAATCCCAACACATCGAAGTCGGACTTACCTGTCGATTCTGTACAATTAACAATTGGGATACGTAAGATTCGGCGTCCGTTCGAACCACCATCACCAGTGTAACTGTCGTAATCACAAGAACCGCCACTTTCACAAGAACTCAGCTCCTGACGATAGTTGGCGTAATATAAGTCACCCGCATATTCAGCGTCGGTTTCAGCCAAAATATCAGGCTCTCTTACATACTTGTCTGGTAGAACCGTACCGTCGTTTTTAATCGGGCCAGAGAAGTCGTTAAGTCTTACATTCAACCCTTGCGCAACGGGGCCAGCGCTATTACCTGGTTTGGTTGTCACGGTATTCCCAACGGCTGCGCAACCGTTGTAAGCACCAGACAATGCATCACGAACCAAAGCCGCACCGCTATTGCCAGTCGCTTGCCCAAAATCGAGCAATTGAAAGTTACCCGGCCCCATATCGGTATTATTCTGATCGCCAACTTTTAACTCGTGCACAAGCGACGGATCCATATCCACATTCGGATCATAACCCGGTGGACGATACCCCCATGCATCTTCAACCGTACCATTTGGATCGCCACACATCGCAATCGGCGTTAAGTTACATGTGTAAGCAATCGCCGCGCTTCGTCCCGCAACGGCACTGGCCGAAACGTTCTTAACAATCCCAAATACAGCACTCAGATACTGAGAAATCCCCATGTCAGTTACCGCGACGCGAACATAAATATCGTACTCGCCTGTCGGTGGCGTAAAGCTCGCCGCATTTACAAATGTCTGCATGTCGTGCGAAAACGTCACGGATGTGTTGCCGTCAGTAAACGATAGTTCAGTATTACCTGATTCCGATGCGATGCTGCTTAGCGTTGCGATAACCGCAGCTTCAGCTTGATCAACATCTTCCGTTTTATCTGCAACCACAGCCCCGGCGAGTGCCGCCGTATCAACTGCATTCTGTAGGCGTGTTTTGTTGAGTACTTGATGGTTTAAATCAATACCGAACGCAGCGACGCCTAACAGAATCAGCAGAACCATACTGATGAGCACCAAGGTGATCCCTTTCTGGGTTCGCCTTGTTGCTGTCTGCATTTTCCTTCGCATAGCCCCTCCTATAAGTGAACGAATCACTTATTTTTCTTTGGCTACCCCGTTATTGTTGTATACCTCTAAGCTGACCTGCGTGCGCTCACCGCTTCCTTCTGGTAGATAACCTAGGTTTTCATACCATGCTTCCGGATTTAGCGTTTGTTCTGCGCGCAATTGGCTTACCGAGATTCCAAGATCAGGGTCATTCGCACAGCCAAACAAGCCGAATGATGTGAAACAAATGGTCATGATCATTATGCTTTTCATCTTGCTCTCCATTTATAGACTGTGCCCAAACTTGCCCTCAGAGCCACCTTCTGACGAACCGTACTGATTAAAATTATTGTTTGTATCTTCTTCTCTGATGTCATTGAGTTGATAGCGGTCGAAATCGAGTTTCGCGCCTTTACCCAACAGATAGAACTCCACATCGTTTGGAGCTACGAACCCATCGGTCGGCAGAGTCACTCTGCGTCTATCGATTGGCGTCGCTAATCGTGGTGTTACCAAAATCACCAGCTCGGTTTCACCAGATGTAAACTCTTCACTCTTAAACAAGCGTCCAAGTACTGGAAGGTCACTGGCTCCCGGAATACCATCCGCAACATTACGCGCGTTTTCACTCAACAAGCCTGCGATACCGATCGTTTGTCCGTCCGCTAATTCGATTGTGGTTCCCGCGCTACGCTTAGTGATTGGCGGAATAAAGAACGTTGCGTTGACTTCGTTCGGATTAAACGTCAGCACACCAGAGTTAGAAATTTCACTCACGTTGACATTGAGTTTCAGGTTGATTCTCTTATCACTGAGAATGAAAGGTACAAAGTCCAGTTGAACACCGTACTCTTTGTAGTCGATGGTAATTCCATCTTCATTCGGTACAGGAATTGGGAATTCACCACCCGCAACAAATTCCGCTTGAGTACCGCTTAGTGCAGTAAGACTTGGCTCTGCCAACACTTTAGCCACACCGTTTTGCTTCGCGACATCCAGAGCAAACGTAAACAAAGTATTGCTATCAATGAACGATCCCAAGAACCCGAAATCTTCCACTGTTGGCACATTTAAAATCGGGCCAATGTTGTCGATACCGCCACCCGCGGTTGTCGCACCCCAAGTGAAGTCACCGCTTTTTTGGAAGAAATGGAAGTTCGAGTCAAAACGTCTTACTAATGAACGCTGCACTTCCGCGACCGTCACTTCTAACGTCACCTGCTGCGCGCCACCAATAGAAAGCAAGTTAATGACTGAGCTTTCATCATCTTTCGCGTTGTCATCTTCTTCATCAGCGGCATCACCTAAAGCAAAGGTTTCGGCAATTTTGACGGCGATATCCATGTTTTGCTGACTGCTGACCAAACCTCTGAGAACGACTTTCTCTTGAGCGCTATGCACTTCGATGCTTTCGTCCGGCAAGAACTGGAACAACTTAGATTTAAGCGTATTTAAATCGTGAGTGACTTCGACATTAAACTGTTCGATCAATCGGCCACGACTATCCCAAACCGACACATTGGTCGTTCCTAGTTTTTTACCAATCAAGAACAGTTCATTCGATCTTAGAACTACGATATCCAAGACTTCTGGATCCCCTAACGTCACCTTTTTGGCCTTACCTGAAATCACCAATTGTGTAGATTGATGATGCGCAACAGAAACAACTCTCCCAGACTGCGCGGTTGCCGCATGAACAGACAAGCTAACAAAAAGTAACTGGCTAACGAGTAATATTATTGTTTTCATAATTCACCTAATTACTGACTCGGACACTGGATGCCTGAGATCCCTTAATGATGGTCACACTAGGTCGAGGGGTATATTTTTTTGCAACAACAGGTTTATCGACTTCATGAGGGTTACGCAAAGCCAGTTGGATCTCACCCTTGCTGTTAGCAGAAAGCAGTTTTTCCGCTTCTTTCGGGGTAACTTCCAAGGTGACTGCACGAACGATCACGGGTTTGTTGTCGTTAGTTTTTGCTGTTTGGTCGACTGCTAATACATTGATATTTTTTAACACCGTGAGTGTGGTCGCTTGCTTGCCTTTGCCATAGCTCACCGTGCTCAACACATCCACTTTGTTACCCGGCAGTAGGAAACCTGCTACGCCGATAACGTCATTTACACGAATGGTGACTGCTCGCTTGTTCTCAGGAATTAAGGCCGCAAGCGTTGCGCCCTCTCCAGGTTGAGCAAGACGATTAGGATTGACCAACTCGCCCGCGTAAATGGTGTTTGCAACGATACGTCCCAAAGCTTGCTCAGGCACTTTGAGTGTTTCGTCGTCTATCCAGTCCACTTCCATTAACTTGGTGGTTAAATGCTTTTCATCCAAAATGGTGCCTGGCTCCAGCTCCATCGTAGCGACTACAACAGGATGACGTTCCACCTCTTCGAGCTCTACTGTTGGCTGGTTTCTGCCGTCCATCCACTGTTTGGCAATTAATACGGCAGCAAGGCCGAAAACAATGGAGAGCAGCAATAACATGATGACTTGAGTCCGACTCATAATTTAAATCTCCCTATTCATCCACTGTGAAGTACAGTCCCCAGGCACGAGTTAATATGTCTGACGAGACGATCTTCTCTTTCCCTTCGAACACCAAAATATCTCGGCTAATGCCCAATAAATCTTTTGGTAAGCAAGGGAAGTAAGCGACATCATTGTCACGGTGTAGTTGGCTTAACGTTTCGAAAAACTCTGGTACTAACGTCATCAGATAGTCTTTAGCGAGAGACATCCACAAGGCTTGATAGTCAGTCAAACTCAGTGGTTTAAACTCGATTTTGTAACCAAGACGACGTAAAAAAGCAGGGTCTGCAATTTTGCTCGGTGCAAAGTTGGATGAGAAAGCCAATGTCAGCATAAATGGCACGGTAACTTGTTGGCCGTTAGGCAGTGCTAGATGGTCGAACAAATACTCCATCGGCACAATCCAGCGGTTCAACAACGCATCAACGGGCATGGCTTGACGTCCTAAATCGTCAATAACCAAAATGCCGTTGTTTGCCATCATTTGCAGCGGCGCAATCCAAACTCTATTGTGCTCGCTATGGTTAACTTCCAACATATCCATCGTAAGTTCGCCACCGACTTGGATATTTGGTCTTTCACACAGAACCCAGCGTTTGTCGTAATGCGTTTCCAACTTAACGAATACTTGAGAATGGGAGTTGTCTAAACGACGGTGATGGTGCTCGGAAAATACTTTGATGATGTTGCCATCAGCATAAATAGCGTAAGGAATGAAAACCGACGTACTCATCGCATTCAAAACACGCGCAGCCACGTAACTCTTACCAGTACCAGCATGCCCGTATAGCAGCATTGCTCGACCTGAGTTAATCGCCGGGCCAAGCACTGGAATTAAATGCTCGGAGCCAAATACATCGGACAGCGCACGCTCCACATCAGCGCGCATGATCGGGTTTTTACGCAGATCTTGCCCTTCCACAACCGTCCAATAATCTTCCAACGACACAGGAACTGGGCCAATGTAGGGATCTTTTCGATAAGCAATATCCGCCTCAGCCAAACCAAATTCGGTAAGGCTATATCGAACATTAGAATACGAATGACTTAGTTTGTCTGACGCAGGCTGATACACCTCAACCCAACTGCGTTTTCTCAACTGCGCGAGTGCAAGCTCAACGATGTTTGAAACCACACACAAACGTTGAGTCAGTTCAACTAAATCACATTTGGGATAAGCAGCCAGATGTTTCAGAACTAGGTTTTCAACGACTGAAGCTGGGATCCCAAGACCTTCCACTGCGGAAGGCACCTTTGGTGGATTGATTTGTGGCACTAGTTTTTCCCAATACGCAGAGCCCATCATACTTCCCCTCTTGAAGTTGCCTAGTCAACTGATGTCGTATGTTTTTCTATTTATAAGTATTAGTGCGTGTAGGAGAAATAAGCTAATCCGATTACGATTACAGGCGCGAAAGGAATCACTAGTGGCTTATTAGACCTAAAGCCTGGTGTAACTTTTTCAATGCAGTAGCCCTTGACCTGATGAGTTAGAGCAACGCTCGTTGAAGCAATGTGCAGCATCAAATAAAAGATGCCAACAATACCCCCTGCGAGAATAATTCCGATAGACGCTTCCCACAGATTACTCAGTCCCAACCATGCCCCTATGACGGCGAGTAATTTAACGTCTCCTCCAGCCATTGCTTTAATGAGGTAGAGTACAAAGCACACTGCAAACGCAACCAGTCCACCATACGCATGATCCAAAAGACTCACGCTCGGGCTGTACAATACGTTTGCAGTGACAGCGACCAGAAGCAACAAAACGGATTTATTAGGAATTCTGTGCTTCTGGGCGTCTGATACACCTATCGCAATTAGCAATGACCAAATCACCAACTCGCTAAGCATTATGAGCCATTGATTTTAGATGCTACTGATGTGAACTTGCCCGCTAACGTTGTCCAGAAACCAGAGGTTAGGAAAGCAGTTACAATCAGAGCGGCGCCCAAGATGTATTCAAGCAGTGTTAGACCTTCTTCATCTTCCATGAAGTCCTTGATTAGGTTGCGAAAGTTGTCCATAAGTTTATCCCCTTGTTTAACATTTTCTCGCTTGTTAATGATGCAAGTGCATATCCACCTGAATCATGATTAAACCTTAGTCACCGAAAAAATGGGGAGTTAGGACTTTTTTGCCAACGACTAGTACTTTTTTGCCCACCTTGTGTTTAGCGTTAAAATGTATCAAAAATGAGACACAAAACCACACTATATGCGACATATCTCACACTTGCAGTATGAATTAATAGACCTAAGCTTAAACGAAAGGGTGAGTTATTGATTTCAAGGAATGAGACTCGACTTACACCGCATGGACAACGTTGTTTCGACTCAAGCTGAAAGGATGTCATATGGAAAGAGTGACAAAAGCTTATTGGATTGGAGAGCCGTTACACACTCTGCCTGAAGAATTTAAGGCAGAGTTTGAGCAGCATTTTGATTTGCTAGATTGCAGCAACGACATATCAGTATTGAGTGATAAAGAGTTTTGCTACTTCTTTTACTACATCACCCATGACCCAACCGACCATGCCAAAAGCATTGCTACCCTTTGTGAAAACCTTGATAAGAAACTGATTGTTGTCACAAAAGAAAATACCGAGTGTTGCTTACCGCCAAGTCACATCACCGCTGAGTGTTATGAGCTCAATGAAAATACGCTACCAGTGTGGCTTTCTCAAGCTAAGCTCAAATACTTTTTACACGCCAAAGTCGATGACGCACAAATTTCTGCGGACAATATTTTTTCCCGCAATGGCAAGTCCAATTTCTCAGATGTCGTCAATTACATCGCCAACAATGTTCATAAAGACCTAAGAGAAGAAGAAGCCGCAGCACTGTGCCATTACTCTCCGACTTACTTCTCAAAGGTGTTTCACCGCAAAGTTGGTATGTGTTTTCGTGACTATGTGACTGCGAAACGCATTTCATTAGCCAAAAAAATGCTGATCGAGAACGAATCCATGAAAATCGCGTATATCGCTTACCAATGTGGTTATCGCGATGTCTCGTACTTTTCTCGTATCTTTAAAAAGAAAACGGGGCTTTCCCCGGCGAATTATCGCCAACAGTTTTAAGCTCAAATCACAGCGTTTTTTGCCGATCTAACGCTAACTTTCCCACAGAATTCATCAAAATGCGTTCCCGTGTCGTAATTCAACATGCTAAAGTTAACAATGCATTAACAATTATAAATACAACGAGAAGACATGGAGTCACCAAACATGAATCAGCCGAAAATAAATAGCACTGCTGGTTGCGCTCTCCCACCACCAAATGAAATGATTCTTAAATGGGCAACGGAGCGCCCGAATGAGGTCTACCTAAAACAAATCATTAACCGACAGTTTGTCGAATTTACTTACGCAGAAGTCGCCGATCAGGCTCTCAAGCTCGTCAGCGCGCTACGTGGGCTGGGTATTCAGCCTGGCGATAAAGTCGCACTGGTATCGAAAAACTGCGCAGAGTGGTTTATCTGCGATTTGGCCATGATGCTAGGGGATTACGTAAGCGTACCTATTTTCCCTACCGCAGGGGCCGACACGATTGAATACTGTGTAACTCACAGTGAAAGTAAGGCGCTGATCGGGGGGAAGCTTGATGACCCAGCAGCAACTCAGCAAGTCATTGATGCCATGCCAGAGCTTATCAGCATCGCGCTGCCGTATGATTCAGCACCACAATGCCAATACCAGTTCAACGCTTTGATTGCGGATGCCGTGCCAAGTGAAGAGCGTCCACAACACTACGACGATAAGTTGATGTCATTGGTGTATACGTCCGGCACATCAGGTTTGCCAAAAGGCGCAATGCTGACTTACGGAGCGTTTAGTTGGTCGGTACAACAGCTGATCAACCACATCGGCATTCAAGCTAACGACCGACTCTTTTCCTACCTACCATTGGCACATATTACTGAACGCGTTTATATTTTTGGTTCATCCATCATGGGTGGCGTACCAACGGCTTTCCCTGAGTCGCTCGATACTTTTATCGAAGACGTGAAAATGCACCGCCCAACCTTGTTCATTTCTGTACCGAGATTATGGACTCTGTTCCAGCAACGCATTCAAGACAAACTTCCACAGAAAAAATTGAATTTCTTACTAAAAATACCGTTCGTAAATTCGCTGATTAAGAAAAAGCTCGCCGAAGGGCTGGGGTTAGATCAAGCGCGAGTTTTGGGTTGTGGTTCTGCTCCGGTATCACCCGCACTATTAGATTGGTACCACAGCGTTGGCCTAAACATCACCGAAGCATGGGGGATGACGGAATCCTTCGCTTACAGCACCATAAACTATCCATTTAGGGCAGATAAAATTGGTACCGTGGGTAACGCAGGCCCCGGCATTGAGTTAAAAATTGCCGATGACAGCGAAATCATGGTGCGCGGTAAAGGATTGTTCTCTGGCTACTACAAGAATGACATCGCAACTCAAGAATCTTTTGATTCAGACGGTTGGCTGCACACCGGCGATATTGGCGCAATTGATAAAGATGGCTACCTCACCATTCAAGGTCGCAAAAAAGACACGTTCAAAACCGCCAAGGGTAAATTTGTCTCTCCAGTACCGATTGAGAAAAAACTCTTCGAGTACAGCCGTGTAGAAATGATGTGCCTGATTGGCTTAGGCTTACCTGGTCCTATTCTTCTTGTGGTGCCGCATGATTTTCCTCATTTCGACAAGGAGCGTTATGCTCGTACGACAAGAAAAGTCATTGCGCGCATGAATCAAGAGTTGGCCTCTCATGAGCAGATCAAAGGCGTATTGATGATCAAAGAGCCATGGAGTATTGAAAATGGTGTGTTGACACCAACACTTAAAATCAAACGTCATGTATTGGAACAAAAATACCACGAGCTTGGCCACAACTGGCCGAAAGATGAATTAGTCTTGTGGGAAGAAGACTTGTAACCAAGCAAAGCACTCCTCAAAGCCATTGGGGAGTGCTCTTTATTCTTGCTTCAAACTACTCTCTCCAAAATGGTTTGCTGACTTCATCACGAATCTCATTCGCTTCTAATCCGATGTCATCCCACAAATGTTCAGGTAAGTCCTTCAAGTGTCGGCGCGTCCGATAGTTCCTTCGCCAAACAACCAGTTTAGAATAAATTAACTGTAACCAAGTCTGACGACTGACTGGGATCACTTGTTCACAAGTTTGCGTCACGTTTTCCATGTTTCGGCTTCCTATTACAATATTGACCAGTTAATAATCGGAGACTACGCTGATATCCTCAAACGATAGAATCTGCCATTGAGTTAAGGAAAACTAATGTGAAAGATCGAATGCCACCATTACAGGGCTTGTACTATTTTTTCATCGCAGCAAAGGAAGGCAGTTTTAAAACCGCAGCCAAGAATCTATTTGTTACCCCCGCAGCCATCAGCCAACAAATTCGTCAGCTTGAGGAGTTTTTAGGGACGGACTTGTTTGTTCGTCAACACAGAAAAATTGTGCTGACGCCAGAAGGGGAACTGCTATTTACTCAGGCAGAAAGAGGGTTTGCCCATTTGCAACAAGGCGTACGTCTTGTCAACCAGGATCCAAACCCGAACCACCTTTCAATATCCACACTGCCCTCCTTTGCCCACCATTGGTTGGTGCCTAAAATCACCGCCTTTCGTCAACGTCATCCTGATATTGCCCTATTACTAGAGCCAACAAATGATCTTGTCTCTTTTCAAGATAGTCAGATAGATTTGTGCGTTCGCTACGGATTAGGAAGATACCCAAATTTAGAATCGCAATGGCTGATGGACGAAGCCTTTTACCCAGCATGTCATCCGATGTATCAGAAAGAACATGGCATCTATAGCATCGAAGATTTAAGCAAAGCAGAGCTCATCGAAGACGTTTGGCCCGATCTCGACTGGAACATGTGGTTAGCAAGACTTGGACACTCAGCGGCAAAGCCCGCTTTAAAATACAGTGGCTCGCACTTAGTGTTGGAAGCTGCGTTATCCCTACAAGGTGTAGCGCTCGTCAAACACAGCTTGGCGTATCAATATTTTCGGACGGGTAAACTGGTTCGTATTGGCGACATCGCGATAAAACCTAGATTTGCGTACTACCTATGTGCACCCAAGGGTTACTTGAAGCGACCAAAAGCACAACTATTTGCCCAGTGGTTAAAAGAAGAGATAGACACATTTGAAAAGTCAGTGACACAAGATTTTGAAATTATCGAGCTCGATAAATAAGCGCGTCTTACTTCAAAAGGAGTTTTGCTAAACAGCAAGAGAACGACCAAGTTCGGTGATGAATGTTAGCCAGCATCTCAGCGTCAAAGTAAAGCAAACTTAAAAGATGAACGTTGATGACTCTTCAAACAACTTTCGGCCATAGATATAAAAAGCCCCGCACGAGGCGGGGCTTTAAAATCATAGAGTTAACTTAAGAATTACTTCTTAGCGTTACGCTCTTTAACGTCAGCAATTACTTGCTCAGCAACGTTGTTTGGACATGGTGAGTAGTGTGAGAACTCCATAGAGAACTGACCACGACCAGATGTCATTGTACGTAGAGTACCGATGTAACCAAACATTTCTGATAGAGGTACATCACCCTTGATACGTACGCCAGTAGTACCAGCTTGTTGGTCTTTGATCATACCACGACGACGGTTAAGGTCACCGATTACGTCACCAACGTGATCTTCTGGAGTGAACACGTCAACTTTCATGATTGGCTCAAGAAGTTGCGCGCCAGCTTTAGGCATAGACTGACGGAATGCGCCTTTAGCAGCGATTTCGTAAGCGATAGCTGAAGAGTCAACTGCGTGGAAACCACCGTCGTATAGTTCAACTTCTACGTCTAGAGTAGGGAAGCCAGCTAGAACACCAGTTTCCATCATGCCAGCGAAGCCTTTCTCAACTGCAGGCCAGAATTCTTTAGGTACGTTACCACCAACAACTGTTGATTTGAACGTGAAGCCTGAACCAACTTCACCTGGTTTGATACGGTAGTCGATTTTCGCGAACTGACCAGAACCACCAGACTGTTTCTTGTGAGTGTAGCTGTCTTCGATTGCTTGAGTGATAGTTTCACGGTAAGCAACCTGAGGAGCACCTACTTCTAGCTCAACGCCGTAAGTACGTTTTAGGATATCAACTTTGATATCTAGGTGAAGTTCACCCATACCTTTTAGGATAGTTTCGCCAGACTCTTCGTCAGTCTCAACTTGGAATGATGGATCTTCTGCAACCATCTTACCAATAGCGATACCCATCTTCTCAGAACCGCCTTTATCTTTAGGCTTAACAGCGATAGAGATTACTGGTTCAGGGAAGATCATTGGTTCTAGAGTACATTCGTGTTTAGGATCACATAGAGTGTGACCAGTTTGAACGTTCTTCATACCAACTACAGCGATGATGTCACCAGCTTGTGCTGAATCGATCTCGTTACGCTCGTCTGCGTGCATCTCAACCATACGGCCGATACGCTCTGTTTTACCAGTTGCAGAGTTAAGAACTGTGTCGCCTTTCTTCATCTTACCAGAGTAGATACGGATGAAGGTTAGAGCACCGAAACGGTCGTCCATGATTTTGAACGCAAGCGCTTTTAGTGGCTCGTCTGCAGATACAGTTGCAACTTCACCAGTCGCTTCACCTGTGTCAGGATCAGTTAGAGGCTGTGGATCAACTTCTGTTGGCGATGGTAGGTAATCTACTACCGCGTCAAGAATAAGTTGCATACCTTTGTTCTTGTACGCTGAACCACAGTAAGTTGGGAAGAATGCTAGGTCACGTGTACCTTTACGGATACAACGTTTGATGTCTTCTACAGATGGCTCTTCGCCTTCTTCTAGGTAAGCCATCATTAGATCTTCGTCTTGCTCTAGAGCAGTTTCGATTAGCATTTCACGGTATTCAGCTGCTTTGTCTACCATGTCTGCTGGGATTTCTTGAACTTCGTAGTTCTCTGGCTGGCCAGACTCGTCCCATACGTAAGCTTGTTGGCTTAGTACGTCTACAACACCTACGAAATCTTCTTCGATACCGATAGGTAGAGTCATTACTAGAGGAGTTGCACCTAGAACGTTTTGTACTTGGTCTACAACTTTGTAGAAGTCTGCGCCCATACGGTCTAGTTTGTTAACGAAGATCAGACGAGATACGTGTGATTCGTCAGCGTAACGCCAGTTAGTTTCTGACTGAGGCTCAACACCACCAGAACCACAGAATACACCGATACCACCGTCAAGTACTTTTAGAGAACGGTAAACTTCGATAGTGAAGTCAACGTGTCCAGGAGTATCGATGATGTTTAGACGGTGATCGTTCCAGAAACAAGTTGTTGCTGCAGACTGGATAGTGATACCACGTTCAGCTTCCTGCTCCATGAAGTCAGTAGTAGTTGAACCGTCGTGAGTGTCACCGATCTTATGGATCTTACCAGTTAGCTTTAGGATACGCTCTGTAGAGGTAGTTTTACCCGCGTCTACGTGAGCAAAAATACCAATGTTTCTGTATTTTGATAAATCAGTCATTGTCTTACTCTGTTAATAAGGTATAAAGTGCGCGCAGAGTATATCACATTCTGTCAATACTGATACCCTTGCGTGCAGATGGAAGAAAAAAAATTTTAACGTGAATTTTCCGTCCTCAAAGGATAGTCAAACATAGCGATTTATGTACTTTATTCGTTCTATATTCAGGACGGAATGAACAGTTTGTGAGCCCACAAATACCATTCTTTTTCAGCATTACAGCTCGTCAAAAGCCTCAATAGCCTCTGACAACTTCTTAACGCCGTGGATTTGCATCCCCGGAATGCCACCTTTTGGCATATTAGCAGCCGGGACAATTGCCTTTTTGAAGCCGTGCTTAAATGCCTCGTTCAAACGCTCTTGGCCACTAGGTACCGGACGAATCTCGCCAGCTAAACCAACTTCGCCAAATACCACCACATCTTTTGGCAACGGACGATCGCGAAAGCTTGATAGTAACGCCATCACTAAAGCAAGATCCGCACTGGTTTCTGTTACCTTAACGCCGCCGACTACATTCACAAACACGTCTTGATCGGCCATTTGCAGACCACCGTGCTTATGCAGTACGGCTAATAATAAGGAGAGACGATTCTGCTCCAAACCAACCGCTACGCGACGAGGGTTTGCCAATTGCGAGTAGTCCACCAGCGCTTGAATCTCTACTAATAGAGGACGTGTACCTTCCCACACAACCATGACCGAAGATCCTGACGTCTCTTCTTCGCCACGAGAAAGGAAAATCGCCGATGGGTTACTTACTTCTTTCAGTCCCTGCCCCGTCATCGCAAACACGCCTAATTCATTTACCGCACCAAAACGGTTTTTGTGGCTGCGCAGTGTACGGAAACGACTATCTGTTCCGCCATCAAGCAAGACAGAACAGTCAATAATGTGCTCAAGGACTTTAGGGCCGGCAAGAGTACCATCTTTCGTTACGTGACCAACAATAAATACCGCAACATTGTTCTGTTTTGCGTATCGCGTCAGTGCCGTCGCAGATTCTCGCACCTGAGCAACACTGCCCGGTGACGATTGAACATCAGAAACGTGCATAACCTGAATCGAGTCAATCACCATAATTCTGGGCTGCTCTTTCTCTGCAATTTGGCAAATTTTATCGACGTTGGTTTCTGATAGCATCTTCAGGTGCTCTTTTGGCAGACCAAGACGAGACGCGCGCATCGCAACCTGTTGAAGCGATTCCTCACCCGTAACGTAAAGTGTCGGCATCAGCCCTGATAACGTACACATAGTTTGAAGAAGCAACGTCGACTTACCCGCGCCAGGGTTACCACCTATCAGAATCGCCGCGCCAGGTACGACACCACCACCAAGCACACGATCGAGCTCTTTAAAACCACTAGTGAATCTCGGCACTTCTTGCAGATCGATTTCAGATAAGGTTTGGACTTTCGATTCTGTCGCCGAACCAGCATAACCGCTTAAGCGTTCATTGCGAGCAACGGTTGGCGAAGCAGCAATGCGCACCTCTGTGATCGTATTCCATGCACCACACGCATTACATTGTCCCTGCCAACGTGGAAAATCCGCGCCACAATCATTACAAACATACGCTCGTTTTGCTTTCGCCATGATGCCTCGATTTTTTCTACAAATGTGACCAAGCACAGCCAAGTCAGATCTAATCTGAAATGAACTATTGATATACTTAAGTTTTACTTTACTTAGTCGATACAAATTAAAGTAACGACATACTCTAACAGAAATAATGCAGCAATCTGAAATTCTCTCGCTCGCTGAAAGACTCATTCCCGTTTATGGTTCTGAAGACTTTGATTTTGTCCTTGGTCAATTGACCGAGGAAGAGCCGCCGTCGGCCAAAATCTTAGTGAAGATGGAACTGAACCGTCTTATGGCACCATGTAAGAAGAGCATTGATTTACGTGGTCGCGTCAAAGGCGAATGTCGTGAATATGTTATAGATGGCATTTCGCATTGGTTGGACGATGTCGCTTTTAATGCTTATCACAAGAATATTAAAAAGTTTGGCACCTACACCGAAGGCATGTGGGAAGCATTGGTCAACACGCGCAATAACTTTCGTGTGATGAGCAAGCTCGCCACACAGGAAAAGTCTCATTCATTAACCGATCCTAAAAGCCCCTTTCTCGCAGAGCCGGTTCACCTCGGTTACGACTTAAAACGCCAAGAAAAGCGCTTGAAGGTTCAGTCGCAGGTAGAAATTCGCCGCGCCAAAGGGCAAATCCTTCATGGATTAAGCATCGATTTGTCGAGCTCTGGAGCGAAATTTAAAGTCCCGAGCGCATTTAAATACAACCTTGGTGAAATCATTCACGTTTCGTTTACCGAGTTTGCAGGCAAGTCGCAAGTCGCGGGCATCGAAAAGCCACTGTCGTATCGAGTATTGGCCGTGGACGATTGCTATGAAAATGATGCCGTGCGCTATCTACGAACCATTCGTCTAACGGAAACCAATGTCGTTGCGCGCGTCATCGACGAAGCATTAAACAGTGCCGCCAAACGCGCACGTCATGACAACCAAGATAAAATCATTCGTGCACGCACACGCGGTTATGAGCACATTGCACTCAAACACACGAGCAACTTACCACTGTTTTTTGATGGTAACGAACTCAAGCTAGCAATGCTGACACCAAACAACCAAAAGTTGTGGCAGTACTGGCACGATGAGAGAAATCAACAAGTCTTTGGCTCCTTGTTTAACAAGCAACGCGTCGCTTCTTTGATCAAACAAGGCGTGAAAGGCACCAGTAACGTTTTGTACTCGTTTACTCATGAACATGAAAACAAAACGTACTTCTACTCGATGCTTAGACCCGAAGCGACTCGCGAACAACGCCAGCTGTTTTGGCATTTAGGGGCTAAGCGAGAAAGTTGGCGTGCGTTTCGAATTTCTATTTTTGAGTTATCTGAGCAAGAGAAAGAAGATCTCGCACTATTCTCTCCAGAGTTAGCCGAAACCTCTCAGTCACTGACTCATATCGGCATTTTGCAAGAAATCGCTGACGAAAAGTCGGGGCAAGATTACCTATTAACAGAAAAGCCGCGTTTGCCAGCCAACACGTTAAATGCCTTTCGTCATCCTCGAAAAATCACTGGCAACCCTAAAGGTATCTATTTCGATGCTCAATCGCGCCGTAAAGAACCACGCTATCGATTCAAAACGCCGCTTGAACTCAGTTCGGGTGAGTTAAAAGCAGCAGGTTCAACCGTTGATATTTCTAAGCGAGGCTTGGGGATTCGTTTAGATGAGCCAACGATGTTACGCTCGGGACAAGAAGTGCAAGTTAACTTTCGTGAGTTACAACTTTACGATAAAAAGCTGCCTCTCATGGCCGTTCCATATCGCGTTATTCGAGTCAGCCCTGACGGTTGCAGCGTACAATTGGTTATTGATGAAAACAGCAAAACGATCCGTGTGATCGCTTTCTTCAACAGCATCATTGGACACAACCAAGATAAGCTGATCCCACAAAAAGAGATGTTACCAAGCAATGCATTACTGGAAAGACTGCACAGCGTTTTGCTATCAAGGACGTTAAGCACACCTATCTTTATCAGCAAAAGTACAGCGTCGGCACTAAAAACTCCGGTGGTTGGGGTGAACCTGCCGTTGCCAAAACACATTGAGCTGTTTGCACGCTTGGGTCACGACCAAAAATTCTCTTTAGAGCCAATTTTTAAAGGCCGCTCTAGCACGCTGATTGCAGAACCAATTAAGCGTGTCGACGGAGCACAAGCGAGACACCAAGACATCTACATTAGTGCGGCGAAAATCGGCAATAAGATCACTGCTATCGAATCCAAACTGCACCAAGAATTTAATAGCGTGAAAGAGCGAATTCAGTTCATCAAAAAAGCGCGCATGATGGGCGATTTCTATGTATTTCGAATGTCCACCGCACCCATTTTTGATCCTATGACGTCGCTGCTACGACAGGACTTGAGTGACCTTACTCAGTTTGGCGTTCATCAAGCCAGTAAACTAGAAAAGGAGCTGACGGCTTTGGTTGGCTACAGCGAGTTTGAAGACATAACCGAAGAAGTCGTCGTGCGACTTGAACTAACGGAATAAAAAACACCGCCAAAATAGGCGGTGTTTTTCTTTCTGATTCTATTAAGGCTTCGCTTTCCAACTGATTTTTTGCTGCTTCACGAGCGCACCAGACAAAATACAGAGCACCCCACCTAACCCAGCAAAACGCACCGAGGTTTGTGCTTGCGCTTCTACTTTAGGTTTCGCGTGGTAGGCAATACCAAGGCCTGCGGCGGACATCATCACTAAGTCGTTGGCACCATCACCAACGGCAACGGTATTATGCTGTTCAATTTCGTATTCATCCGCCAGTTCAACCAAAATATCGGACTTGGTTTGCGCAGATACCACGTCACCAATCACTTGCCCAGTTAACTTTCCGTCAATGATCTCAAGCTGATTTGAACGAGCGAAGTCCAGACCGACTTTCTCTTTGATGTAATCAGAGAAATACGTGAACCCACCAGATGCAATGGCGGTTTTCCAACCGAGCGCTTTAAAGGTCGCAATCAACGCTTCAAAGTCTGGCATGAATGGAAGCTCAGAACGCACTTGTTCTAAAATTGCTTTATCTGCGCCTTTTAGTTTACCAACCCGTTGACGCAAGCTTTGTTCAAAGTCCAACTCACCTTGCATCGCACGTTCAGTTACTTCGGCGACTTCTTCCCCTACTCCAGCCAGTTTGGCAATTTCATCAATACATTCAATTTGAATCGCTGTGGAATCCATATCGAACACCACTAAGCCAGGCGCAGAGAGATCCGGCACTTCATTCAGAGAAGCATAATCAATGTTGAGGCTTTTTAAGATGGTTTCGTGTTGAGATGTTAATTCGCCCGCCATCAATGCTACTTCATACTGACCGACTTTCCATGTTTCTAACACCGGGTTATAGAAACCAGTAAAGAAGTCGATATCTTCAAAGTGGCGAGGGGAAAGATATTCAGCAAAAACGACCCAATTCGCTTTCGCTTTATCTAACTGGGTAGCAAATCGAGTTTCGGGCAGTCGGTTTAAAAGTGTCGTATGTTTTCTGATAGGCAAGCTTTTTGACGCGTCCATGTATATAATCCCTTATGACTTTGCTAAAACGTTACCTCAACAAACTAAAAAGGCAAGTCTTTGTTTTGTTTTAAATGGATGAGTAAAGAGCATGAGTGAATCCTTGTTCTCAGTAAGGAATGCCCTGCGAATTCTGGCACTAATCCTACTGTGCGTGATGTTATTCATCACCATCAAAAACAGTGTTGTGATCAGTAAGGGCAACGAGAAGATTCAAGCGCAGCAGCTTGAAACACTCACCAAGGTTTTGATCTCGCAGGCATCTTTGTCTGCCAGCGAAATGATATTAACCAAAGACCAAGAGCGATTGCTCAAGCTGACCAACCAGCTCGCGCAAGACCGTTTGGTATTTGATGCCACGATTTATGACTCACAAGGTGTGCGATTAGCATCGAGTGACGAGGCGCTGTCTGTCCGTGAAGTCCTAGGATTAGATACCCCACTAGCCACCGCATCTATTGGTCGCCAGCAATTGGTCGAGCCTGTCCTAGCTGATGGTGCTGTGATTGGTTTTGTACGTGTGACGTTTGAGACAGGCCGAGTGACGGCGATTTCTGATCACCATTATCGTAAGAGTGATCGTTACATGTACATGATGGTCTTGATGAGTTTTGTGTGTGGCATGTTGTTTATTATGATTTTACGTAGACAGCCGATCCGCCGTAAAAAAGCCGAAAACTTGCTGCTGACCAAGTAATTCCAACAGCCAACTTCAAATAAAAAAACAGCCCGCTTTGAGCGGGCTGTTTTTTTAGTTCTTGAAAGCGAAGACGAATCTTTGTCGCTTATTCTGCGTCGCCTAGCAATACTGAATCTAACGCGATTAGCATCATGTCGTTAAATGTTGTTTGACGCTCGTCTGATGTGGTTTGCTCGCCAGTTTTGATATGGTCAGAAACCGTACAGATTGTCAGAGCTTTTGCGCCGTACTCTGCTGCTACGCCGTAAATACCCGCCGCTTCCATTTCAACACCAACAATGCCGTACTTGTCCATTACGTCGAACATTTCTGGATCTGGCGTGTAGAAAAGCTCCGCTGAGAATAGGTTGCCGACTTTCACATCAATACCACGTGCTTTTGCTGCATCTTCTGCTGCACGAACCATTTTGTAGTCTGCGATAGCCGCAAAGTCATGGCCTTTAAAGCGAATGCGGTTTACTTTTGAATCCGTGCACGCGCCCATGCCGATCACAACATCACGTACTTTGATGTCTTCATTCACCGCACCGCAGCTACCGACACGGATGATTTTCTTCACACCGAAGTCTTTGATTAACTCAGTCGCGTAAATCGAACATGATGGGATACCCATACCGTGGCCCATCACAGAGATTTTACGGCCTTTGTAAGTGCCTGTGTAACCGAACATATTGCGCACATCACACACTTGAACAACATCTTCAAGGAAGGTTTCTGCGATGTATTTTGCACGTAGCGGGTCACCTGGCATCAGTACTACGTCTGCGAATGCACCCATTTCAGCATTGATATGTGGAGTTGCCATTTTTCTTTTCCTTAACCTTTCTCTAGCGCTCCGCGCTTAAGGCGATGTAAGCCAGAGTATTCTCATTTCCGACAAGCAGTACTTGCATACTGCAAACATAAAACTAGGAGCACTCAGCTCCTAGTTTTTAATATCCTAATTATAGGAAATTCTTACCGTAATCCATTGGAGAAGTACCGAAGTAGCTCGCCAATGTTTGGCCGATATCTGCGAATGTTTCGCGACGGCCAAGAGAGCCAGCTGGCACTTTTTGACCGTAAACCAATACTGGAATGTGCTCACGAGTATGGTCAGTACCTGGCCATGTTGGGTCACAACCGTGGTCAGCCGTTAGGATTAGCACGTCATCTTCACCCATCAGTTCGAGCACTTCGTTGATGCGACCATCAAAGTACTCAAGCGCCGCAGCGTAACCCGCTACATCACGGCGGTGGCCGTAAGCGGAGTCGAAATCAACAAAGTTAGTGAATACGATGGTGTTATCACCCGCTTCTTTGATTTGCTCTAGCGTTGCTTCGAACAATGCAGGAATACCTGTCGCTTTCACTTTCTTGGTGATACCGCAGTTTGCGTAGATGTCTGCAATCTTACCGATAGAAACCACATTGCCTTGTTTCTCTTCGACTAACTTTTGTAGAACCGTTGCTGATGGTGGCTCTACAGATAGGTCACGACGGTTACCCGTACGCTCAAATTGACCTTTACCAGGACCGATGAATGGACGCGCGATTACACGGCCGATGTTGTAATCTTCTAGTTCTTCACGAGCAATTTGGCAAAGCTCTAGTAGACGATCTAGACCGAATGTCTCTTCGTGACATGCGATTTGGAATACAGAGTCCGCAGAAGTGTAGAAGATTGGTTGGCCAGTCTTCATGTGTTCTTCACCAAGGTCATCAAGAACTTGAGTACCAGATGCGTGGCAGTTACCTAGGAAGCCATCTAGACCTGCACGCTCAAGAATGCGGTCAGTCAACTCTTTAGGGAAGCTGTTTGCTTTATCTGTGAAGTAGCCCCAGTCAAACAGAACCGGTACGCCAGCAATTTCCCAGTGACCAGACGGAGTGTCTTTACCAGAAGAAAGCTCAGCAGCGTGACCGTAAGCACCGATGATTTCTGCATCAGCGTCTAGGCCAGGAGCAAAGCGACCTGTTGATTCTTTGTGTGCCATCGCCAAACCAAGCTTAGATAGGTTTGGAAGGCGAAGTGCGCCTTGACGTTTGTCGTTATCTGCTAAGCCTTTTTCACACTGGTCAGCGATATGACCTAGAGTGTCTGAACCTACATCACCAAATTCTTTTGCATCAGCAGTTGCACCGATACCGAATGAGTCTAGTACTAAAATAAATGCTCTTTTCATTGCTCTTTCCTTAGGCCCACTCGGCGAATTATTATGGTTGAGTAGGCCTTATGTAATTACTTAATCTTTTAGATGTCTTCTGCACGAATTTGACGGTAAACTTCTGGAGTTGGCGTGTATTCACCACCCACTTTGATTGCACTGCGTAGTGCTTTTGCCGCTTCTTCCCACTGCTCTTCACTGCGAGCGTGGATAACTGCTAGAGGTTTATCGCTATCAGCGACTTCACCCAATCGGATGAAGTTATCAAAACCTACCGCGTAGTCGATTTCATCAGTTGCAACACGGCGACCGCCACCCATAGAAACCACAGCCATGCCGATAGCACGCGTGTCCATTGCAGAGACAATACCTGTTTCTGTCGCGTAAACTGGCTTGATGATTTCTGCTTTTTCTAGGTAGTTGTCGTAGTTTTCTACGAAGTCAGCTGGACCGCCAAGACCCGCAACCATTTTGCCGAAGCAAGCTGCTGCTTTACCGTTGTCTAGCACTTCCATCAGTTTCGCGCGTGCGTCGTCTGTGTTCTCAGCCAGTTTGCCAAGCACGAGCATTTCAGCACATGATGCCATCGTCACTTCAAGTAGACGCGGGTTGCGGTATTCACCTGTTAGGAAACGAACCGCTTCACGAACTTCCACCGCGTTACCCGCAGAAGAAGCCAGTACTTGGTTCATGTCCGTAAGGATCGCCGTAGTCTTCGTGCCTGCACCATTTGCTACAGCAACGATAGATTTTGCTAGCTCTTCAGACGCTTCGTAAGTTGGCATAAATGCGCCAGAACCGACTTTTACGTCCATCACTAGAGATTCCAGACCCGCTGCCAATTTCTTAGACAGGATCGATGCCGTGATCAGTGAGATGTTGTCTACGGTAGCCGTGATATCACGAGTCGCGTACACGCGCTTATCTGCCGGAGCAAGATCGCCCGTTTGACCGATGATCGCCACACCCGCATCTTTGGTTACTTGACCAAAAACTTCGTTCGTTGGTGTGATGTTGTAGCCAGGAATCGCTTCAAGTTTATCTAGCGTGCCGCCTGTGTGGCCAAGGCCACGACCAGAGATCATAGGTACGAAACCGCCACATGCTGCCACCATAGGGCCAAGCATCAGAGATGTTACGTCACCCACACCACCGGTTGAGTGTTTGTCGACAATTGGACCACCGAAGTTCATGTGGCTCCAGTCGATTACCATGCCTGAGTCACGCATTGCACACGTTAGGGCGATGCGCTCATCCATGGTCATTTCATTAAAGAAAATCGTCATAGCAAACGCCGCAATCTGACCTTCAGATACCGTGTTGTTCGCTACGCCTTGAATAAAGAAGTTGATTTCGTCGGCTGTTAGGACTTCGCCGTCACGTTTTTTACGAATGATTTCTTGTGGTAAATACATTAGTGCCTCCCAAGCTCTTTTGAGCCATGGTTGTAGTAGGATAGAAGAGGTTTGGTAGCACCCGTTTAGGTGCTACCGTTCAGACGTATTATTGGAATTAGTACGCTGTTGGATCAGCGACGTCGTCCGACACTTCTAATGTATTTAGTAGGTTGGTTAGCAGGCTAGACGCACCAAAACGGTAGTGACGAGCATCAACCCAGTTGTCACCTAGGATTTCGTCAGCCATTGCTAGGTATGCCGCTGCGTCTTCAGCAGTGCGCACACCACCTGCTGGTTTGAAACCAACAGTTTCTGCAACACCCATGTCGCGAATAACTTCAAGCATCATGCGAGCGTATTCTGGTGTTGCGTTTACTGGCACTTTACCAGTTGAAGTTTTAATGAAGTCAGCACCTGCTTCAATACAGATTTGAGATGCTTTCTTGATTAGTGCTTCTTCTTTTAGTTCACCAGTTTCGATGATCACTTTAAGAAGAATGTCACCACAAGCTTCTTTACATTGCTTAACTAGTTCGAAGCCTACTTTCTCATCACCCGCCATTAGCGCGCGGTATGGGAAAACTACGTCAACTTCGTCTGCACCGTAAGCAACAGCCGCTTTTGTTTCAGCAACAGCGATGTCGATATCGTCGTTACCGTGTGGGAAGTTCGTTACTGTTGCAATGCGAACTTCTGGCGTACCTTGCTCACGAAGTGTCTTCTTAGCAATAGGAATAAAGCGAGGGTAAATACAGATTGCAGCTGTGTTGCCTACTGCTGTTTTCGCGTCATGACATAGTGAGATCACTTTTGCATCAGTGTCATCATCATTCAGCGTAGTTAGGTCCATAAGTTTTAGTGCACGTAGCGCTGCTGCTTTTAAATCGCTCATTTCTATCTCCGATCAATATTCAAAAAATTCACTACTCAGCCTCACATCACTTCTCTAACTATAATCAACAAGTCGAGATAGTGTGAGAAATTGGCTAAACAGTCTATTTATGAACGGACTTGGTTCCCTGAAGACTCGGCATATACAGCGAAAAATTCATATGCCAATTGCTATCCTTGTCACCGCACAGTACCAGTTTGGCCTATGGCACAACAATCTATGATTGCGGTGTCTTTAATATCACATCACACAGCGAAACGCCTATTAGATCTGATATTGCAGGGCAATTCATTTGCCCATCGAGTATGTAATATTCACTCTATGATTAAGTGGTTATCGTAACCATGATCTCGTGATTACTACATTATAGATATTCACCGCAAAACTGTAGCACCAAATAGAGCGCAAACGGTTTGTATCTCAAAATTTCCAAGCCGCTATTCCATTCGCTGCGTAAACCAATGTCTTGGGTTTACTCAGCGTAAAAATTTTGGTCCTGAAAAACGAAAAATGCCCCGCAGCAATCTCTTGCTACAGGGCATGGTTTAAAACGGCGTCTATATATTAAGAACCGATTCTAATTAAAATGCTGCAAGGCTTAGGCAGAAGCCTGCAATTGTCGCTGCCATAAGGTTAGACAACGTACCTGCAAGAACTGCTTTGATACCCATGCGAGCAATATCTGAACGACGGTTTGGTGCAAGGCTACCTAGACCACCAAGTAGGATCGCGATAGAAGAAAGGTTCGCGAAGCCACATAGTGCGAATGAGATGATAGCTGTTGTCTTCTCAGACATTACTTCACCAGTTGCTGCTACTACTTGAGCGCTGTCACCTAGGTAAGGTGTGAAGTTCAAGTAAGCAACGAATTCGTTGATAACTAGTTTCTGACCGATGAATGAACCAGCAACAACTGCTTCGTTCCATGGAACACCGATTAGGAATGCTAGTGGAGAGAATGCGTAACCTAGGATTAGTTCTAGAGTTAGCTCAGGCATGCCGAACCAACCACCGATGCCACCTAGCATACCGTTAACTAGAGCAATCAGACCAACGAATGCGATTAGCATTGCACCTACGTTTAGCGCAAGTTGTAGACCAGAAGCCGCACCGCCCGCTGCTGCGTCGATTACGTTAGCTGGTTTGTCGTCGCCACCGTCCATTGCTTCTTCGATATCTTCGTGAGGCTGATCAGTCTCTGGGTGAAGAATCTTAGCGAACAGTAGACCACCTGGTGCCGCCATGAATGATGCTGCTACTAGGTACTCTAGAGGAACACCCATAGATGCGTAACCTGCTAGTACACCACCAGCTACAGAAGCTAGACCACCACACATTACCGCGAATAGCTCAGATTGAGTCATTTTTGGAACGAATGGACGAACTACTAGAGGTGCTTCAGTTTGACCTACGAAGATGTTAGCTGCTGCTGACATTGATTCCGCACGAGAAGTACCAAGCGCTTTTTGAAGTGCACCACCAAGAATCTTGATAACCCACTGCATTACGCCAACGTAGTAAAGAACTGAAATCAGTGCTGAGAAGAAGATCAGTGTAGGAAGAACACGGAAAGCGAAGATGAAACCGCCGCCGCCGAATACTTCGAACATCTTGTCAGAAACAAGACCACCGAATAGGAACGATGAACCATTGTTACCGTAGTTGATAACGTTAGAAACACCAGTAGAGAAACCGTTTAGTAGATCACGGCCCCAAGGTACATAAAGTACGAATGCACCTAATGCGAATTGGATAGCGAATGCGCCACCCACAGTTCTTAGATTGATAGCTTTACGGTTATTAGAAAATGCAAATGCAATAGCAAGAAGCACTACCATACCGACTAGGCTCATAAACAGGCTCATAGTTTATGACTTCCTTATAAGTTATTTATTGGCGTGTTACAAAATGGAGCTATAAAGCGGGGGCAATTATACTCACGCAGAATCAATTAAAGTAATGCCACCCTCACACTTTCTTATAAGATTCATCATTGATTCACCCACCTTTGTGAGTTATCTCACAATAAGCAGGGAAACGTTTTCTATTTCAGACTACATCTTTAGATTTTATTCACAGATAGAGAAAGCAAAATTGCTATTTTCCCACAGCTGAGTGGCAATCGATTGCTTTCGCACACTATGCAACTCTGCGAGCTCATTGAATACATGAATGAGTTTGGCAGGGTGATTCGGCTCCCCTTGATAACCAAGTATAGGCATATCTGGAGCATCTGTTTCTATAACCAGATTTTCGAGTGGTAATCTTTGAATTGCGTCGCGAGTTTTATGGGCTCTCGGATAGGTAATGGTTCCACCAACACCGATGAAAAAACCTAATCTGACCCACTCCATTCCCTGCTGATAACTACCAGCAAACGCGTGCAAAACGCCACCACGAGGTAACTTCGCCGCTTTGACCATTTGAATGAGTCGATTGTGTGCTTTCCGGCTGTGCAAAATGACAGGAAGATTGAAACGCCTTGCCAGCTCAAATTGAGTTTCAAGCGCCCTTTCTTGTAGCTCAGGATCTACGTTAACTGCAAAGTCTAGTCCGCACTCTCCGATTGCCACACACTGTGGCGATTTTTGGTTGAGATAGCGTTCTAGTTCTGAAAGGTGTTGCTCAACGTTATCTTCTAGAAAATACGGATGAAAACCGAGCGCGTAATACAAATTGGCGTGTTGCTCTGCCAACGTTTGAATACGAGCCCAATTTTGCGGGCCGACGGAAGGAATCAGAATTCTTGCGACGCCTTGCGTTTGAGCAAGCTCAAGTTGATGCGCAAAGTCATCTTGAAACACATCAAAATCAAAGTGGCAGTGCGTATCAAAGAACTTCATCTTGAGACTTTTTATCGACGCCAGCAGACGGAGAGTCAGAAAAAGACAGAGCTTCGCCCTTCTCTTCGTTTTGATGGGCAGGATCTTTTCGATAAGGGACGCAGCTGCGTTTTTGATCGGGCGTTAATCCCATTTGTTTGCACCAATCGTCGTAACGCTTTAACCCACGTTTGAACCAGTTCATTTTTCTTCCTTATATAAAAACGCCCTTGACTAAGTCTATAGCCAAGGGCGATTTAAAATCTAGTTGCTTTAACGCGGCGGTTGATTAGTGCTCTCGAGTCGCACGGAATTCAACGTCTGGGAAGCGTTCTTTTGCAAGGTTCAAGTTAACCATAGTTGGGGCAATGTACGTTAGGTTGTCACCACCATCCAATGCTAAGTTCGCTTGGTTCTTACGCTGGAACTCATCCAGTTTCTTCGCATCGCCACACTCAACCCAACGAGCTGTCGCTACGTTAACGCCTTCGTAGATTGCTTCAACGTTGTATTCTGACTTCAAGCGAGCCACAACCACGTCAAACTGAAGCACACCTACCGCACCAACGATCAGATCGTTGTTTTGCAGTGGACGGAATACCTGTACCGCACCTTCTTCAGAAAGCTGAACCAAGCCTTTTAGTAGCTGCTTCTGCTTCAATGGATCTTTCAAACGAATACGACGGAACAATTCAGGCGCAAAGTTTGGAATACCAGAGAACTTCAGTGACTCACCTTGCGTGAAAGTATCACCAATTTGGATAGTGCCGTGGTTATGCAGACCAATGATGTCACCCGCGTAAGCGTGTTCTGCTCGTGAACGGTCACCAGCCATGAAGGTTACCGCATCAGAGATACTTACTTGTTTGCCTAGACGAACGTGGTTCATCTTCATACCTTGAGTGTAAGTACCCGATACGATACGCATGAATGCGATACGGTCACGATGTTTAGGGTCCATGTTTGCTTGGATCTTGAATACGAAGCCAGAGAACTTATCTTCTGTCGCTTCAACATCACGCTCAACCGCTTGACGCGTTTTCGGCGCTGGCGCCCATTCAGTCAGACCATCTAGCATATGGTCAACACCAAAGTTACCCAGTGCAGTACCGAAATAAACCGGTGTCAGTTCACCCGTTAGGAACAGTTCTTTATCAAACTCAGGACATGCCCCCATTACAAGCTCAAGCTCTTCACGAACGCTTGCCGCTAGGCTTTCACCAACTTTTTCATCAAGTTCTGGGTTATCCAGACCTTTGATGATACGAACTTCTTGAATTTCATGACCGTGGCCAGATTCATAAAGGATCGTTTCGTCACGGTGAATGTGGTAAACACCTTTAAATTCTTTACCACAGCCGATCGGCCAAGTGATCGGTGCACACATCATACCCAATTCGTTTTCTACTTCGTCCAATACTTCCATTGGATCACGAACGTCACGGTCAAGTTTGTTCATGAAAGTTACGATTGGCGTATCACGTAGACGTGTTACTTCCATTAGCTTACGAGTACGATCCTCGACACCTTTCGCCGCATCGATAACCATCAAACACGAGTCAACTGCCGTTAGAGTACGGTAAGTATCTTCCGAGAAGTCCTCGTGTCCTGGAGTATCAAGCAGGTTTACTAGGCAATCGTTGTACGGGAACTGCATCACAGAAGTGGTTACCGAGATACCACGTTCCTTTTCCATTTCCATCCAGTCAGATTTTGCGTGCTGTGCATTACCACGACCTTTTACAGTACCTGCTTTTTGGATCGCGTTTCCGAATAAAAGGACTTTTTCGGTAATGGTTGTTTTACCCGCATCCGGGTGAGAAATAATAGCGAACGTTCTACGTTTAGAAACTTCGCTTAGAAAAGGTGTATTTGACATGAAACTGGTCTTCTTTGATGTCTGAATGCCTGCTGAAAAGCAAACACGCTTTTTGTAGATTCAATTTTGCGCGGTATTCTCGCCTATTATTGCTTTAGGGGCAACTTCCCGAGTAGTGCGTCTAGTTAAAGAAGAGATAACTCATGATGATCGCGTCTTCTTTTCCATTGCCTGTTTTGGCTGGATAGTAATCATAACGACGATCCACTTCGTTAAAACCAGCTTGCTCATAAATATGAATCGCCGGACGGTTACTTTCTCTTACTTCTAGCCACGCGCTGTCTGCTTTGGCTTGCTCACAGTGATTCAGAAAAGCATCCAATAGCTTTTGACCGTAGCCTTTTCCTTGTAGAGCAGGGGCAACCGCAATATTGAGTAACGTCACTTCACCCACAATATTTTGTGCATAAAAGTAACCAACTACCGAGCCGTCTTCGACCATCACGTGATGGCATGCACCGCGACTCGACAAATCGCGCACTAACGACTCTGCCCATGGGTGAGAATGCGCTTGCTGTTCAATTTGCCAAACTTGCTCCACATGCTCACTGCATATTGGGAGAATTTCAATCGTCATGATTTAACCTATTAGGTCGAAATACCGCGCCATAATAGAGCTTGGTATGCGATCTTTTACAAACGTTACGAGTAAGAACAAATTTGCTGCCAAAGTGCGCGTTTTTGTTCATTGTTGCCATCAATGTCTTGCAATAACGGCGAGGTTAGCTGCTTAGCATTTTCCATGCTGTTACTTTCACAGCCTGCAAACCATACCCACTCCAACTGATGTTCACCAAGCATTGCAAGGCGCTCAGACTCGATATGCATGGCTTGTTCAAGCGTTAACTTCATACTTTTAAGTATCTTCTCGAACAGTATCGCTGTCTCATTCGTAGGACAGATGGGTGAGACCAGCAGAAGTTTGCAAGAACTTGGCAAATCTATAGTTGGCGGTTGATAGCCTGCCAACCTTTCTGGATGAATCAACTCCCACGAGGTGATTCCCATTTCGTGTAAATACTGTTTCTCGTTAATTGACATTTTTCGTCACCTGTTTGAACGAGGCAATCCTATCAAAAAGTCAGAGGTGTTATGAAGCTTTTCCAATCACTCTTTACTGTGATGATGGTAGCGACCATCAGTTTTTCCACATTTGCGAGCAGCAATAATGATGACTGGGAGCTGATCGCAACCAAGACCGTCAACTTCCAAACGGAGACAGACACCGTTACGCCAAATAGTCTGCTCAAAAACCGTAACTTCAGTAAAATCAAAATAAAGTGCATTCAAGGCACCGTCGATTTAAAAGACATCAAAGTCACCATGACCGACGGCAGCGAGAAAAAACTCACATCAATGGGCACGCTCACCAACGGAATGTCAACGCGAGCTTGGACACTACCAGGAGCGGAGGACGCGAAACTTAAGCACCTTGAAATGAAATACAGCAGTTGGGGAAACATGAAGCTCGACGTGTTGGGTGTCAGCAAAAAAGCAAAAGTCGAAATCTGGGGCAAAAAAAGAACCAAAAACGCTCAATAAACGTCATGCTTGTCGATTGACTGATGAAAAGCAAACAGCCCGCTATTTCAGCGGGCTGTTTCAATATTTAAAGCTCTGAGAACTCTGGCGCGTAATCAATACGTCCAGAACGTCCTGCACATTGGCCCTCGACGAGTTCAGCTACTCGAAACGCACCTTCAGGCACTTCCCAAGCGCATTCAAAGCCCATCTCTTCACCAGCTTCGAAACCTTGTCGTGCATAGTAGTTAGGTTCACCCAACACGACACAGACTGGATAACCGAAATCACGCAGAGATTCGAAACCTTCTTTAATGAGTTCAGCGCCAATGCCTTGACGGCGATAGTCCTCATGAACAGCCAATGGTGCAAGCCCTTGCCACGACAAATCTTCACCATTTAATGTAACTGGGCTAAATAAAGCATGGCCAATTACCTCACCTTCATCCGTACACGCCACCAGCGACAAGGTCAGCTTGCCGTTTTCACGTAAACGCATCACCAAGTTGGCTTCTGCATCGGTTGGAAACGCATGTTTCAATAGGCGGTCAATGGTCAGAATGTCCGCAGGGGCTTCAGTTCGAATAAGCATTCGCTACTCCGGGTTGTTGTGCAGGCTCTTGAACCCCTTTTTGGACAAAGTCAGCCAGTTGGTTCAGCGCTACTTGCATTGCTTTTGGTAACTGCTCTAAGTCGACACTGTCCATCAAGTTTTTCACTTCTAAGCCAAGCTCAGTGTCACCTTCAATTGAAAGGCGACGTTGGAAGAACAGTGTATCAGGGTCTTCTTTACGACCAGCAATCAGTACTAGGTCGTTTAGATTACCACTAAAACTCACATCTTCCTGAACTGGTTTTTCAGCGACGACTAATTTTTCATCTTGATAGCTGATGTACCATGCTAAGTTCAAGTCTTTAATCGCAACTTTTAACCACTTGTCTTCAAGGAATTCAAAGTCGCCATCTTCTAACGCTTCTTTGAATACCATTTTCAGCCCTTCAAGTAAGGCTTTTTGTTGAACTGTTTGTGGTAATAACTGGACTGGAGAACGCAAAATGTTGGCTGCGTTCTTTACTAGTTGACTGCGAATCTTGTTTAACACGTTCATTATCCGTTACTTTGTCATTAGGTCGCTCATATTACGCAATCGCACCACCGCGATACCTGTTATGTATCAATAAACTGTTTGTTTTCAGTTGGTGGTTTATTGTCCACTAACGTGTCGTTTTTTGACCTTACGTGTATTATTGATGCGAACAGCTTGATAAACGCTTTAATAACCGTATTTTCAAAGTTATAGTTATCCGAGCGTATCCTCGTGATATCAAGTCACAGAATAAAGCCGAGTCAACCACTTAAAAATGACTCACTATGCAGGCTTGAGAAGCACGGCGGCATGTTCGCCAGGGTAGCGCTTTTGATTACACGGACGAATTAATCTGGCTCATTGGAGATCGGTAATACCCTAATGCCTTCCCAGCAATTACAACATTGGTTTGCCACGCTAACCTCAAATAGCCCTTTCTTTTTTGCCATTCTTGATAAAAAACACAATTATCGAATGGTGAGTGACCGCTATTGTGATATTGCAGGCTTAAATCATGAAGAAATCATCGGGTTAAACGATTGCCAGGTGCTAGGTGAGCAGTTTTATAAGAAGCTGGCACCTTACTACCAACGCGCATTCAAAGGCGTGCATGTCGAAGCTGAAATTACCTTAGATGAAACCGATTTAGAGACCAGCCTTCACTTTAGTTTGTCACCAGTGTATGAAGGTAATGAGGTACGTTTCGTGGTGTTTCACGCCGTCGACACCTCCGAAAAGCAAATACTTGTCCGCTCTCTGGAAGAAGCCGAAAACAAATTTGCCAAGTTGACCCAACTATTGCCCGATGGCCTGCTGCTGATTGAAGATGACACCATCATCTCAGCAAACCCAGCCTCGGCTCGTTTGCTTGGGCTTAACTCCCCTCACGAGCTGCTCGGTGAAGAGCTCTCTCGCTTGTTCATCGACGAAAACACCAAAAAAGTTTTCAGTCACCGACTCAGCACGCTTATTTCGGACAAACCGTTTGTTTGCCTGACTAGCGCGCGTTGCGGATTTGAGCGCAGAGTCCAATTGCATGCGGACTCGACGGCAATTCTAGGCAGTGAATCTCAAATTATTCTTATCCAAGATGCGGATGACACACCAAAACACCTGTCGTCAGCCTCCAGTGAAGATTCTCATATCGACTCTTTAACCAAACTGTATAACCGATTTGGTTTCACCAAGCGCCTAGAACAACTGATCAAAAGCCAAACACCGCTATTGGTGTTTTACCTCGATATCGATAACTTTAAGAACATAAATGACTCGCTGGGTCATCACATCGGTGACAAAGTCATCCAAGAAGTTTCTGCGCGTTTAAAACGACTGCTACCAAACCAAGCGATCATCGGTCATCTTGGCGGTGATGAGTTCGGCATCATCCTTCCTGAGCCAGAAAACTCGCGCATGGCAGAAGTGTTATCAGATCGCATTATTTCTTTGATAAACCAACCTTTTGATCTGCACCACTTCAGTAAACGTCTTGCCTGCTCAATTGGTAGCGTCCGCTATCCGGAAGATGGGCAGGATGCTCGTATCTTGCTACAAAATGCCGATACCGCAATGTACGAAGCGAAAGATCGCGGGCGAAACCGTCTGATCAAATTCAATGACCAAATGAACAAAGAAGCGCGTATGCGTTTGTGGCTCGAAATCGAACTGCAAAAAGCCCTGCAGCAAAATGGTCTCGAAGTTTGGTATCAGCCCAAAGTGAACGCCCGTGATTTCAGTATCAATGGCGCAGAGGCTTTAGTACGTTGGAAACATCCGGTTGAGGGCTACATTAGCCCAGGATCATTTATTCCTGTGGCGGAACGAGCAGGTTTGATTGAGCATCTGGGTCGCGTGGTGATGCGTGATGTATTCAACACCGTAAAACGCTGGAAACAACAAGGCATTTTGCCGGGTCGCGTCGCGATCAACTTGTCTCCAGAACAGTTTGGCAACCCTCAGTTGATCGACTTTATGGAGAAGCTGCTGCGCACAACCGAACTTGATCCAAGTTGCATCACGTTTGAGCTCACGGAAAGCGCGGTGATGAGTGACAGCGAACATACGCTGCAAATGCTGAATGCGATTAAAAAGCTGGGCTTTGCTTTATCGATCGACGACTTTGGAACTGGGTATTCGTCACTGTCGTATTTAGCTCGTTTCCCGATTGATGAACTAAAAATCGACCGTGCGTTCATTAATGACATTGATGCCCTGCCAAAACAGGTGACCGTCATCGAGAACATCATCAACTTGGGCAAATCTTTGGAATTAACGGTCGTTGCAGAAGGCGTAGAAACGCATCAGCAAGCTACTTTGCTTTCCAACCTTCAATGCAACTCGATTCAAGGTTTTCATTTCTACCGACCTCAGCCAAAACATGAAATCGAAGAGTTGTTTGTGCAAAACCGCCGCCACAAAAACTGATCCCCCCTACTTCGTCAAATCAAACCTTTACCCCTACTCTCAAGGGGTAAATATTGAGTTTATTGAGCTAAACCTAACTTAGGTCAAATTAGCTATTCATAATTCTTCATAAAATGCGGGCACCTTTTCCTTCTCTATGATTGTGAGCATATGGAACTCTTGTGTCCTGCGGGTAACCTGCCTGCGCTAAAAACCGCGATTGATTGCGGTGCAGATGCCGTGTACATCGGCTTCAAAGACGATACCAACGCGCGTCACTTTGCTGGTTTGAACTTCAACGGTAAAAAACTAGAAAAGGCCGTGCAATATGTGCATGACCACAACAAAAAGATCCACGTTGCACTCAATACCTTTGCTCATCCAAACGGTTTTGAACGCTGGACAAACGCCGTCGATAACGCAGCGGCATTGGGCGTAGATGCACTGATTGTCGCTGACATTGCTGTTCTTGAGTACGCTGCTCGCAAATACCCTGAGCTTGAGCTACACCTTTCCGTGCAAGCTTCTGCTACCAACGTAGCTGCAATTGATTTCTACAAGCAAAACTTCAACGTTAAACGTGTGGTATTGCCTCGCGTGTTGTCCATTCATCAGGTGAAACAACTGTCGCGTAACATCACCAGTGATGTCGAGCTGGAAGTATTTGCGTTTGGCAGTCTGTGCATCATGTCTGAAGGTCGTTGTTACTTGTCGTCTTACATGACGGGTGAATCGCCAAATACGGTCGGAGCCTGCTCTCCAGCGAAATACGTGCGCTGGCAAGAAACTGAACAAGGCTTGGAGTCTCGATTAAACAACATTTTGATCGACCGTTACTGCTCGGGTGAAAACGCAGGCTATCCAACGCTTTGTAAAGGCCGCTTTGAAGCTGAAATTGAAGGCGAGAAAAAACGTTACCACGCGCTGGAAGAACCAACCAGTTTAAATACTCTTTCTATGCTTCCTGAACTGTTTGCAGCAAACGTAGCGTCGGTAAAAATTGAAGGCCGTCAACGCAGCCCTGCCTATGTAGAGCAAGTTACTCGCACTTGGCGCGCAGCAATTGATCGTTACCAAGCAAACCCAGAAGCTTACCAAGTCGAAGCAGCTTGGGATGCCGCCCTGGCTAACGTTTCTGAAGGTACGCAAACCACGCTGGGTGCATACCACCGTAAATGGCAGTAGAGGTTAAGATGGAAAATTCAATGAAATACGCACTTGGCCCACTGCTGTACTTCTGGCCAAAACAAGATATCGAAGCATTTTACTTACAAGCGAAAGAAAGCTCGGCAGACATTATCTACTTGGGTGAAACCGTTTGTTCAAAACGTCGCGAGATGAAACCTGCTCATTGGTTCGATATTGCCAAAGACCTGTCGGCATCCGGTAAGCAAGTGGTGCTTTCCACCATGGCATTGTTGGAAGCACCAAGCGAAGTCAAGATCATGAAGAAATATATCGATAATGGTGACTTTGCGATTGAAGCAAATGACGTGTCCGCAGTTCAACTGGCGTCTGAACACAAAGTCCCATTTGTCGTTGGCCCAGCAATTAACACTTACAACGCACACACCTTGAACCTGTTTTTAAAACAAGGGATGACTCGTTGGTGTATGCCGGTTGAGCTATCTCGTGAATGGCTAAGCGATACTCTGACACAATGTGAAGACTTAGGGATTCGTAACAAATTCGAAGTCGAAGTCTTTAGCCACGGCTATTTGCCATTAGCCTACTCGGCTCGCTGCTTCACGGCGCGTGCAGAAAATAAAGCGAAGGATGATTGCGAAACTTGCTGCATCAAATACCCAACCGGTATCCAAGTAAGCAGCCAAGAGGGACAAGAAGTCTTCAATTTGAATGGCATCCAAACGCAATCGGGCTACTGTTACAACCTGATCAACGATCTGCCAAGCATGCAAGGACTCGTTGATGTCGTTCGCTTGAGTCCATTAGGCGTAAGTACCTTCTCAGAATTGGATCGCTTCCGTTCTAACGAGCAAGGCTCAGACCCAGACAAACTATCAAGCCGCCAATGCAACGGTTACTGGCATCAATTGGCTGGCTTAGAAGTGAAGAACATTTAACTCTTCCGACAAAGTAAAAAGCGAGGCACTAGCCTCGCTTTTCTGCTACCAACTTAAGACGCTTGGATGCTCGGTTCTACTGGGCTATCCACCATCAACTTTTTGATATCACGCCAAAGCATACTCATCACAACCAGACTTAACGCAATGTTGGATAGCGGGAATGCAATCCAAATGCCTGTCACACCCAACAGTTTTGGCATGATGAATAAGAACGGCAGTTGGATAAGCATATTACCCACCGTCACAAACATCGCCTTACTGCCTTTGTTGACCGATTGATAGTAAGCCCCTGCTACCACTAAGAAACCATCCAGAAACAGTGCGAACATGTGGAGACGAATTCCCACCACAGCACTTTCGATAAGCTGCTGATCCGCGTCATTAAAGACGGATACGAGCTGGTACGGGAAAAGGTTCATCAATACCACGAACACAACACCACCTAAAACCGATGTCCCCATAGCAATTTGTAGCAACTTACGAATGTTATCTTGATTTCGTGCGCCATGGTTGTAGCTCACCAAAGGCTGCATACCATTGGCAATGCCTTCCGCCACGAGATAATAGACCGTCACGATATAGCCTAAAATGGCGTAAGCGCCGATCAAAAGCGGGCTGCCGTATTGTGCAAATAACGCGTTGTGCAGAGCTACCATCGTAGATCCATAAGCGTACATAAAAAAGCTGGATGTCCCGATAAGCACAATTTTAGGAATAGCATCCAATTGCACTTTCAACTCTCTAAATGTTAGACGTAACTTCGCTTTAGAAGAGAAGAAGTAGCCCACACCTAGCACGGTGACAACCATCTGTGCCAATGCGGTCGCAATAGCCGCTCCTGTTAGCTCCCAGTTCATCCAAGCAATGAAAACATAGTCCAACACAATATTAATGATTGCACCTATCACCATCAAAATTGTAGCTAAGTTAGGGCTGTTGTCGTTACGTAGCAAGAATGGAACCGCAATAGAGCCAAGTGAAAAAATACACGCGACGATTAGTATCTGGAGATATTGCAAGCCCAACTCGTACACTCGCCCCTGAGCGCCTTGCCAACGAATAAAGTCATCAGCAAAGAAAAACAGAATCGTTGCGACAATAGGCATCAGGGCCAACAAAAATAGCAAGCCTGTGGTTAAGACCCGTTTCGCACCTTGTTGATCTTGCTCTCCTTGCTTGATGGAAGTCAGGGCTCCCGTACCAACACCAACCATCATCCCTATTCCCAGAATGCTACCAATCACTGGCCAAGCGACATTGATGCCCGCCAATCCGTCAGCGCCGACGTAACGGCCAATAAAAATACCGTCGACGACTTGGTACAGCCCATTGACCAACATGGCTGCGACAGTTGGAATGGTATATTTCCAAAACTGTTTATAAATGGAGTTTTGCATGATTCTCACCAATAGTTAGCAAAGCTAACTAAATAGTTAAATAAATGAATTTTTGAATTAATTTCCAAGCGCTTTATTGAGTAGCGACTGCAATTGTTTGGCTTCTTGTTCGTTTAGCTTTAGCATCATTTGATCCGAAATATCCTTATAAACAATTTGCTCTAAAGACATTTTTTCAGCGACCTCTTCCGTCAGTAAGACACGCTTTGCGCGAGCATCTTCATTGCAAGCAATACGCTTCACTAACCCTTTCTTTTCTAAACGCACCACCATATTGGAGGCAGAAGGTTTGGTTACCTGTAACTCGTCGGCAAGATCAGTAATACGAACGCCTTCAGGAAACACCTGAATTACGCGTAAGTAATCAAATTCGTTAAAGCTAAGATGAGACAATGGATCTTCTTTAGCGTAAACACGCCAAGCTTTGGCGCAAAAACGCTCCAAATCGATCAAACTCTCTTCTAAAGCCATAAAGATTCACCAATTAGTTAGCAAGGCTAACTATTCTAAAGCGAGTTATCTCAATCATCAAGCGTAAAAAAGCCGCTTATGGAAGCGGCTTTATCATTATTGCTGTTCTTGTTGCTCGGCGGCTTTTAGCTTGGCCAACCTATCTTGCTGAAGTTGGTCATAAATTTGTGCTAACTCCAAGAAAGAGTAACGATGCTCAACGTACTCGTACACATTCAACGAAATGGCGAGCTTATACAACGAAATCGCGCTGGCGATGTCACCTTCCAATTGATGACGTTTACCGAGATAAAAATAGGTTTCCGTCAATCGCTGAGCAAGGCGATAGTTTTCTCGCGTCCCATCCATAATCGCAGCAAGAGCCGCTTCATCAGAAACATCGCGTAGCATAAGAGCGACTAACACCCAACCCCATTCTTCACTGCGATCTTGTTGGTAACGCTGCTGAAGGTTTGCTTTTGCTTGCTCAGGGTTTTGATCCGCTTCAATGATGTATAACCACAATGCGCGAAATGGATCGCTTGGCATCTCTTGATAATGCTTGGTCATATCTTCTAAGGCCAAATCAATACGACCGCCGTAGTATAGCGCTATCGCCCGATTGCGCTCTGCGTAAGAGTTATCTGGTGCAAGTTCGAGTGTTGAATCAAATGCTTCGTATGCCGCATCAAACTCTCCAACCTGAGTAAAGTAAACGCCGAGAAGATTAAATATATCTGGCTGAGCTGGGTTCAACTGCAATGATTGGTTGAAATCCAAACGAGCAAGGTCACGCAAGCCAACACTGTCGTAGTAATTACCACGTTCATAGTGCATTTTGGCACGCACTTCATCGCTGAGATCAGGGCGCTGCAGTAGTTGTGATAAACGCGCAATTTGAACTTCTTGTTGAACGCTCGGTTGTAAAGGCACAGCCATTGGTGGGTAAAGCCACTTCAGTGCTGAATGTTGAGAAGTATTTGCACAACCGGTCAGCGCGATAGCAACACATAAACTTGCGGTTTGAAACCATTTCACTAATTGATACTCCTGTTTGGACCGCCTTGGGTCTGTTTCCTTAATGCACTATAGGATAAATAACCTCATTTGAGGTCAAACTCCTCGAAACAGGCCAAAAAAAAAGGGAGCGAAAATGCTCCCCTTTATAGCATGCTTTCAGGCTCTTAAGCTAATAAAAGACCGAAAGGCGAGTTTCAGATTACTCTTCTTTCGCTGCTGGTGCTTCTGCAGCTGCTTCTTCAGCAGGCTTCTCTACCGCTTCTTTCATGCTTAGACGTACACGGCCTTGACGGTCGATTTCAAGAACTTTAACTTGAACTTCTTGACCTTCAGTTAGGTAGTCAGACACTTTCTCAACGCGTTTTTCAGCGATTTGAGAAATGTGTACTAGACCATCTTTACCTGGTAGAACCGTTACAAACGCACCAAAGTCAGCTAGACGAGCCACTTTACCAGTGTAGATACGGCCTACTTCAACTTCAGCAGTGATCTCTTCGATACGGCGGATAGCTTCTTTCGCTGCTGCACCTTCAGTTGCTGCAATCTTGATTGTACCGTCGTCTTCGATTTCGATAGTTGTACCAGTCTCTTCAGTTAGAGCACGGATAACTGCACCACCTTTACCGATAACGTCTTTGATCTTCTCTGCGCTGATCTTCATTGTGTGGATACGCGGAGCGAACTCAGAGATATCGTCACGAGCACCAGCAAGCGCTTCATCCATTACAGATAGGATGTGCTTACGTGCGCCTTGTGCTTGGTTAAGCGCAATTTGCATGATCTCTTTAGTGATACCTTCGATCTTGATGTCCATTTGAAGTGCAGTAACACCAGTGCTAGTACCTGCTACTTTAAAGTCCATGTCACCTAGGTGGTCTTCGTCGCCAAGGATGTCAGAAAGAACAACAAAGTCATCGCCTTCTTTCACAAGACCCATCGCGATACCCGCAACAGATGCTTTGATTGGCACACCAGCATCCATAAGTGCTAGAGATGTACCACATACAGAAGCCATTGAAGATGAACCGTTAGATTCCGTGATTTCTGATACAACGCGAACTGTGTATGGGAACTCGTCAACAGATGGCATTACAGCTGCAATACCACGCTTAGCCAGTTTACCGTGGCCGATTTCACGACGCTTAGGAGAACCTACGAAACCAGTCTCACCCACACAGTATGGAGGGAAGTTGTAGTGTAGTAGGAAGTGATCTTTACGCTCACCAGTTAGCTCATCGATGATTTGTGCATCACGTTGAGTACCTAGAGTAGCTGTCACTAGAGCCTGAGTTTCACCACGAGTGAACAGTGCAGAGCCGTGTGTACGAGGAAGAACACCAGTGCGTACGTCTAGCGCACGAACCATGTCTTTCTCACGACCATCGATACGAGGGTTACCCGCGATGATACTACGACGTACAACAGTCTTCTCTAGATCGTGGAAGATTGTGTGGATTTCTTTAGTATCCGCTTCAGGATCTTGAGCAAGCAGTGCTTCGTTTACTTCTGCTGCAATCTCATGGATGCGGTCGTAACGAGCCATTTTCTCAGTGATTTGGTAAGCCTCAACAAGCTTAGCTTCAGCAAGTTCAGCAATCTTAGTCTTAAGTGCTGTATTTTCTTCTGGAGCAACCCAATCCCAAGCTGGAGTCGCAACTTCAGCTTTGAACTCGTTGATAGCATTGATTACAACTTGTTGTTGATCGTGACCGAACACAACTGCTGCTAGCATTTCTTCTTCAGTTAGGTTGTCAGCTTCTGACTCAACCATTAGTACCGCAGACTCTGTACCTGCAACCACTAGATCTAGACGCGATGCGTTTAGCTCAGTTTGGCTAGGGTTAAGAACTAGCTGACCATCGATGTGACCAACACGTGCTGCACCGATAGGACCATTGAATGGAATACCAGAGATAGCAAGAGCCGCAGATGTACCAATCATTGTTGGGATATCTGGTTGAACGTCTGGGTTTACAGATACAACCGTTGCAATAACTTGCACTTCATTTTTGAACGCGTCCGGGAATAGTGGACGGATTGGACGGTCGATTAGACGAGCTGTTAGCGTTTCGCCTTCAGATGGACGACCTTCACGTTTGAAGAAGCCACCTGGGATTTTACCTGCAGCGTAAGTACGCTCTTGGTAGTTTACAGTTAGTGGGAAGAAATCTTGACCCGCTACTGCTTCTTTTTTACCAACAACTGAAACGAATACTGCTGTATCGTCCATTGTAACCATAACTGCTGCTGTAGCTTGACGTGCGATAACGCCAGTTTCTAGAGTAACCGTGTGGTTACCGTACTGGAACGTTTTAACAACTGGTTTTTCGAACATTGTTATTCCTTGTTTCTAAGCGCACCGATAAATAGCCGCTTAGGTGTGTTAATAAACACTCAAGGCATTACGAATCGCGACTAGTGAAAAGAAACTTACCTAAATTTCTTTTTAATAGCCGCGACCTTTTGGTCGACGAGGTTGACTGTAATGCTATGAGTTTAATAAAAATCTAATATACCAGACTAAACAGCGACTAATCACTCATCTAGAACGGTATCAAAAGATTAAGCCGCCAGTATTATAACGGCTTAAGGATGATTTGGCTAAATTTAGGCAACAAAAAAGGGGCATAAAGCCCCTTTTTTGACAAACTGCTATGCAGTCGCTTATTAGCGACGTAGGCCTAGACGCTTGATTAGGTCTTGGTAGCGAGCTAGATCTTTACCTTTTAGGTAATCTAGAAGCTTACGACGGCGAGAAACCATACGTAGAAGACCACGACGGCTGTGGTGATCGCCTTTGTGAGCTTTGAAGTGACCTTGTAGGTGGTTGATAGAAGCTGTAAGTAGAGCTACTTGAACTTCTGGTGAACCAGTGTCGCCTTCAGATTGTGCGTATTCTGCAACGATTGCTGCTTTAGTTTCTGCATTCAGAGACATAATTCTCTCCTAATAAGAGTAAGTTAATGTTTGTGCCAGCCAATCTCTGATTCAGCCGACACGAGAAGCGCGAATTATAAGGAAGTTTGCTTATAGGCGCAATATAAAAATACCGGCCTAAATGCCGGTATTTTTCAAGTGAGATAGAGATTACTCTTCGTCGCGGAAAACGACTAAACGTTTTGGTGCGATCTTACCATCATCGTTCATTTCACCAACACCGATGAACAAACGCTCTTCGCCCATAGTCAGGCGCAGAGGCCCCTGCTCTGGTGCACCTAATACTTGAACCGGTTGGCCATGCTGAACCATATCCGCTAATTCAGGAATTAGGTTTACTTCTGGTAAGTCTTCAACTGCAGTGTCCATTGGCATAAGCAGTGGATCGAGCAACTCGCGAGGAGCGATTTCTTCACGATGAGCTTGCTCAAGCAGCTCATTAAGCTGCTCAAGAGTCACCATTTTCTCGTAAGGGTACTTGGCTACAGCTGTGCGGCGCAGCATAGTTACGTGAGCACCACAACCGAGCATTTCGCCCAAGTCATCGACGATAGTACGAATGTAAGTGCCTTTTGAACAGTGCACCTCCATCTCAACTTCATCACCTTCAAAACGGTGAAGAATGATTTCGTATACCGTAATTTTACGAGACTCACGTGGAACTTCGATACCTTTACGAGCGTACTCGTACAGAGGTTTGCCTTGATACTTCAAAGCAGAAAACATCGAAGGCACTTGGTCAGATTCGCCACGGAACTTCTCGATACTCGCTTCTAGTTTCTCGAGAGTCACATCTACTGGACGCGTTTCTACCACTTCACCATCAGAGTCTGAAGTGTTAGTACGTTCGCCAAGTTTTGCGATCACGCGATAGCGTTTGTCTGAATCCAGTAGGAACTGAGAAAACTTGGTTGCTTCACCTAAACAGATCGGCAACATACCCGTCGCTAGAGGGTCCAACGCACCAGTGTGACCCGCTTTCTCAGCAAAGTAGATTCGCTTTACTTTTTGCAGTGCATCATTGGAAGAGATACCTGTTGGTTTATCCAACAAGATAACACCATTAATTGGACGACCTTTACGACGACGGGCCATTATTCTTCGTCCTCACGGCCAGAGTTCTTTTGCTTCTGCTTGTCTGAGTTAACCACTTCGGTTACTAGGTTAGACATACGCATACCTTCTACGAGCGTGTTGTCGTAGTAGAAGCGGATTTCTGGAGTTAGACGCAGACGAATACGCTTACCAAGCATCATGCGAATGTGAACTTCATGCTCACGTAGTGCCGATAGGCATGATTCTGGTGTTTGCTCACCTACACATAGGAAAGTCACGAACACTTTTGCGTAAGCAAGGTCACGAGAGACTTCCACATCGGAAATGGTAACCATACCCAAACGTGAATCACGAACTTCACGTTGAAGGATCATTGCTAATTCTTTTTGCAGCTGCTGTGCAACACGCTGCGTGCGGCTAAATTCTTTTGACATATCTTTTCTCTTATATAGAAAGAATGGGGGGTTGGTCAAAGCCAGCCCCCCATGGTGTATTCAACAACCAATTACTACTTATCTATCAAAGATAATATGAGTAATTTTAGTCAATTAGTCTAGAGTACGTTGAATTTCAACGATTTCGAATACTTCGATTTGGTCACCAACGCGAACGTCATTGTAGTTCTTAACGCCGATACCACATTCGTAGCCATTCTTAACTTCTTGAACGTCATCTTTAAAGCGACGTAGTGACTCTAGTTCACCTTCGTAAATAACAACGTTATCACGTAGAACACGGATAGGGTTGTTGCGCTTAATTAGACCTTCAGTAACCATACAGCCAGCGATTGCGCCCAGTTTCGGTGACTTAAACACGTCACGAACTTCAGCAAGACCAATGATCTCTTGCTTGAATTCTGGAGCAAGCATACCACCCATTGCCTGTTTCACTTCGTCAATCAATTGGTAAATGATTGAGTAGTAACGTAGGTCAACTGCTGCGGCTTCAACTGCACGACGAGCAGATGCATCAGCACGTACGTTAAAGCCAAGAATGATTGCGTTTGAAGCTTCTGCTAGTACTACGTCAGTCTCAGTAATACCACCAACACCAGAACCAACGATGTTCACTTTCACTTCGTCAGTCGATAGTTTCAGTAGTGAGTCTGCGATAGCTTCTACAGAACCTTGAACGTCAGCTTTAAGTACAACGTTAAGCTCTGCAACTTCACCAGCAGTCATATTAGAGAACATGTTCTCTAGTTTAGATTTCTGCTGACGAGCAAGTTTCACTTCACGGAACTTACCAGCACGGTAGTTAGCAACTTCACGCGCTTTACGTTCATCACGTACTACAGTAGCTTCGTCACCTGAAGCTGGCACACCTGAAAGACCAAGGATCTCTACAGGAATAGACGGGCCTGCTTCTGTGATTTCTTGACCTAGTTCGTCGCGCATTGCACGAACACGGCCGTACTCTTGACCACAAAGTACGATGTCGCCTTTATGTAGCGTACCAGATTGAACTAGTACTGTAGCAACTGGACCACGACCTTTATCAAGACGAGATTCAACTACCACACCAGACGCCATACCTTCTTTCACAGCTGTAAGTTCTAGAACTTCAGATTGAAGAAGGATTGCTTCTAGAAGGCCATCAATGTTTGTACCCTGTTTTGCAGAGATGTGAACGAACATGTTCTCACCGCCCCATTCTTCAGGGATTACGTCGTATTGAGCTAGCTCATTCTTAACGTTGTCTGGGTTCGCATCTTCTTTATCGATCTTGTTCACAGCAACAATCAAAGGAACGCCTGCCGCTTTCGCGTGCTGGATCGCTTCTACTGTTTGTGGCATTACGCCATCATCTGCTGCAACTACAAGAACAACGATATCTGTCGCTTGAGCACCACGAGCACGCATAGCAGTAAACGCCGCGTGTCCAGGAGTATCAAGGAACGTAATCATACCGTTTTCAGTTTCAACGTGGTAAGCACCGATGTGCTGTGTAATACCACCCGCTTCGCCTGAAGCAACGTGTGTACGACGGATGTAGTCAAGTGTTGACGTTTTACCGTGGTCAACGTGACCCATGATAGTAACAACTGGAGCACGAGGTACTGATTCGGCATTAGTATCGCGGTCAGATAGTACTGCTTCTTCCAGTTCGTTCTCTTTACGAAGAACAACTTTGTGACCCATTTCTTCAGCAACAAGCTGTGCTGTTTCTTGGTCGATCACTTGGTTGATAGTCGCCATAGCGCCCATCTTCATCATCACTTTGATAACTTCTGTCGCTTTAACCGACATCTTGTTAGCAAGTTCTGAAAGAACAATTGTTTCGCCAATCACAACATCTTGCTTAGCAACAGTCGCCGACTTATCAAAGCCGTGCTGCATTGATGTTGGTTTAGCTAGCTTACCTTTACGGCCGCCTTTACCGCCACGTTGGCTACGACCGCTATTGCGTGCCTGCTCGTCTTTAGTCGAAGGTTTTTTCTTCTTCTTATTACGACGACCGGCTTCTTCTTTGCGATCTGCTTCATCTTCGGCTTCACGTGCGTATTGTGAAGTCGTTACATGGTAATCTGTATCTTCCATATCACCCTTTTTCTCTTCTGCAGCAGACCAACGCTCTTTATTCTTTTCAGCCAATTCGCGAGCTTCCTCAAGCTTGCGCTGACTTTCCTCTTCAGCCTTACGCTTAGCTTCTTCTTCCTGACGACGTTTAAGCTCGTCGGCCTCTTTTCGCGCTGCTTCTTGCTTAATTTTCTCTTCAGCATCACGTTTTGCTTTTTCTTCAGCATTACGTTGTGCATTCGTATCTGCGTCGCGCTTCGCTTTTTCTTCAGCTTCGCGTTTCGCTTTTTCTTCCGCTTCACGTTTTACAGCATCTTCAGCTTCACGTTTTGCAGCTTCTTCAGCTTCACGCTTAGCAGTTTCCTCTGCTACGCGTTTTGCTGCTTCTTCTGCTTCACGTTTTGCTACTTCTTCTGCTTCGCGCTTAGCTTCATCTTCAATTGTGCTACGCTTCACGTATGTACGTTTTTTGCGCACCTCAACCTGAACATTCTTACTCTTACCACCACCCGCATTCACACTAAGTGTACTACGAGTTTTACGCTGAAGCGTTAGGCGAGTCGGCTCTGCATCACCAGATTTATCACCGTGTTCTTTCTTTAGATGAGAGAGAAGCTTTTGCTTCTCTTCATCAGTTACATTGTCAGAGCTCGCCTTTTTCATGCCAGCGTCAGCAAGTTGTTCAATCAAGCGGTCGACTGGCGTACCAATCTCATCACTCAGTGCTTTAACTGTTAATTGTGTCATGCCGCTTTCCTCCTTGCCGAAATTATGCTTCTTCGCCGAACCAACAGATGTTACGTGCGGCCATAATTAGCTCGCCTGCACGTTCTTCGGTCAGGCCTTCGATACCTTCTAAATCGTCAATGCCTTGGTCAGCTAGATCTTCCAGTGTCGCTACACCTTTAGCTGCCAGTTTGAATGCCATTTCGCGCTCTAGACCTTCAAGACCTAGTAGATCGTCTGCAGGCTCTAGACCTTCAAAAGATTCTTCTTGTGCTAATGCAATTGTTGTTAGCGCGTCTTTCGCACGACCACGTAGCTCTTCTACAAGCTCTTCGTTTAGGCCGTCGATTTCTAGAAGCTCGTTAACTGGAACGTATGCGATTTCTTCTAGAGTAGAGAAGCCTTCTTCAACAAGCAGCTGAGCAAAGTCTTCTTCGATGTCTAGGTACTTCATGAAGTTTTCGATAGACGCTTGTGATTCTTCAGCGTGTTTCTTCTGAAGATCTGCAACTGTCATTACGTTCAGCTCCCAACCCGTTAGCTGAGATGCTAAACGTACGTTCTGACCGTTACGACCGATAGCCTGTGCTAGGTTGTCGGCTTCAACTGCGATGTCCATTGAGTGTGCATCTTCATCCACGATGATAGAAGCTACGTCTGCTGGAGCCATTGCGTTGATAACGAATTGCGCTGGGTTATCATCCCAAAGCACGATATCGATACGCTCACCACCAAGCTCACCAGAAACAGCTTGTACACGTGCGCCACGCATACCAACACACGCACCAACAGGGTCAATACGTTTGTCATTTGTTTTCACTGCGATCTTAGCGCGAGAACCAGGATCACGAGCAGCACCTTTCAGTTCGATGATTTCTTCAGCGATCTCTGGAACTTCTACACGGAATAGTTCTTCCAGCATTTCAGGCTTAGAACGAGTGATAAACAATTGGAAACCACGCGCTTCTGGAGCAACTTTGTACAGAAGACCACGTACACGGTCACCTGGACGGAAATTTTCACGAGGAAGTTGGTCATCACGTAGGATTACCGCTTCTGCGTTGTTACCTAAGTCAAGAACGATTGTGTCGCGGTTTACCTTCTTAACAACACCAGTGATTAGATCACCTTCGTTATCGATAAACTGCTCAACGATTTGTGCACGTTCAGCTTCACGAACTTTTTGTACAATAACTTGCTTAGCCGTTTGAGTCGTAATACGGTCAAACGTTACTGATTCGATTTCATCTTCTACGTAATCGCCTAGCTCAACTGAATCATCTTCATATTGAGCAGCTTCTAGAGAGATCTCTTTCGTTGGGCTTTCTACTTGGTCAACAACCAACCAACGACGGTAAGTTACAAACTCACCAGTTTTACGGTCAATAGCAACACGAACGTCGATTTCGATTTCGTACTTTTTCTTTGTAGAAGTTGCTAGAGCAATCTCAAGAGCTTCAAAGATACGCTCACGAGGTACCGCTTTTTCGTTCGATACCGCTTCTGCTACCGCTAAAATTTCTTTACTCATTGTATTTAGCCTCTAAGCTTAAACTTTTTTAGGGACCTAAAATTTAGGGATCAGGTTAGCTTTTGAAATGTTACTTAAAGCAAACTCTTCTTGCTGACCTTCAACAGTAACTGTCACTGTTTCGCCATCCACGCCGTGGATAATGCCTTTCCACTTACGACGGTTTGCTACAGCCATTTTCAAAACGATGCTGACCTCGTGACCAATAAATTGCTCGTAATGTGCTGCTTTGAATAGTGGTCTTTCTAAACCTGGAGAAGACACTTCTAGGCTGTAAGCAACAGAAATTGGATCTTCAACGTCTAACACTGCACTTACTTGGTGGCTAACTTCTGCACAGTCGTCCACGTTAATACCATTTTCATGGTCGATGTAGATGCGTAACGTTGAATGCGCGCCAGCACGAATGAATTCTAATCCAACTAACTCATAGCCTGATGCCTCTACTGGCGCTTCAAGCATTTCAGTAAGTTGTCTTTCTAAACCAGTCATTTAAACCACTCCAGAAACAAAAAAAGGGCTCAGAGCCCAATCAAAAAACCAAGCAGTGACCTGAGTCATTTAAAAAACTCAGATAACAAAAAACCCCGATAGTCGGGGTTTTATGCTGCTGGACCCTGATACGTTAAGAATAGTCAAAATTACTTTTCTTAACTCGTAGTGTGGTTAGCACTACGCAAACTTGCCAATCTGCCACTTCTTTATTCAAAGAAGGAGATTGGTTGCGGGGGCCGGATTTGAACCGACGACCTTCGGGTTATGAGCCCGACGAGCTACCAAGCTGCTCCACCCCGCGTCCGACTTGCTGAGCATTATACTCGCAAACAAGTGATTTACAAGTTTGTAAATACATGGTGCCGAGAGAGGGACTCGAACCCTCACACCTAAGGCACTAGCACCTCATGCTAGCGTGTCTACCAATTTCACCATCTCGGCATAAAACCTTACAGCTTATTGAGGAATTTCATCACCAGTAGATGCTGGAACTTCACTCGCTGCGTCTTTAACTTGTTCAACTACTGGTTGACCTAACGTTGGGTCTACCCATTGAGACTCGGTCTTGTGTGTAGACATACGACCAAGTAGCAAACTAACGACAAAAAATACGGTTGCTAAAATAGCAGTTGTTCGGGTTAAGAAATTACCTGAGCCACTAGCACCAAACACTGTGTTTGAAGCACCAGCACCGAACGAGGCTCCCATATCTGCGCCTTTACCTTGTTGAATCAACACAAGGCCAATCACACCAAGCGCTGCCAACAGGTAAATCACAAGTAGAACTGAAAACATTTTTTCCACCTATGTTCCAAATTGTTGAGCCAGCGCCGTTCAATATCGAAACATCGTTAATGAACAAGGCTAGCGACCTCCTAACGGGAGGCGGAGCAATACTAGCGAAAGCCAGTAACGCTGACAAGGGAAAATTAGTAAAAAATCAATGTCGGCGGGTTAAGCGCTCAAAAAAAGGGCAAAACTTGCCCTTTTCTTTCTTTAAACACGTTAAAGCAATGATTAACAACTTGCTTTTACTGCATCCGCAATCTTAAGCGCTGAGCTTTGAACAAGCTCGGCATCTTCACCTTCTACCATTACGCGAATCAAAGGCTCTGTACCTGATTTACGTAGTAAAACGCGACCTTTATCGCCTAGTTCAGCTTCAACTTCTTCTACAGCAGCCAGTACTGCTTGCGCTTCTAGAGGGTTATTTTCACCGGCGAAACGTACATTTTCTAAAACTTGTGGGTAAAGCGTCATGCCTTGCGACAAGTCGTGCAGTGACATGTCACTACCAACAACAGAAGCAAGCACTTGCAGAGCAGCAACAATCGCGTCTCCCGTTGTTACTTTATCTAGCAAGATAACGTGACCAGAGTTTTCGGCACCGATCTTCCAGCCTTTAGCCAGCAATTGCTCCATTACATAGCGGTCACCGACAGCAGCACGAACAAATGGAATGCCTAATTGCTTCAGGCCATTTTCCATACCTAGGTTAGTCATCAATGTACCAACCACGCCACCTTTTAGTTCACCACGACGCAGAGCATCACGTGCGATGATGTAAGCAATTTGGTCACCATCGACTTTATTACCTAAATGGTCAACCATGATGATACGGTCGCCGTCACCATCGAATGCAAGACCAAGATGAGCTTGCTCTTCTACAACGCGTTTTTGTAGCGCGCGAACGTCTGTAGCACCGACTTCTTCATTGATGTTGATACCATTTGGCTCAACACCCATCGCGATTACATCTGCACCAAGTTCTTTGAAGACATTTGGAGCAATATGGTAGGTAGCACCATGAGCGCAATCAACGACGATCTTTAAGTTAGAGAGACTGAGTGTCGATGGGAATGTGCTTTTACAGAACTCGATGTAACGACCTGCAGCATCATTTAAACGAGTCGCTTTGCCCAATTCAGAAGACTCAACACATTCAATGTCTTTGTCCAATTCAGCTTCGATAGCAAGCTCGATATCATCAGGCAATTTTGTGCCCTCAGATGAGAAGAATTTAATACCGTTGTCGTAATATGGGTTATGCGATGCAGAAATCACAATGCCCGCTTCTGCGCGGAAAGTTTGCGTTAAGTAAGCGACAGCAGGTGTCGGCATTGGACCTGTGAAAGTTGCCTTCAGACCTGCGGCAGCAAGACCTGCTTCTAGTGCAGATTCAAGCATGTAACCAGAGATACGAGTATCTTTACCAATAATAACTTTCTTTGTGCCTTGTTTTGCTAGTACACGACCAGCAGCCCAGCCAAGCTTAAGTACGAAGTCTGGAGTGATTGGGTACTGTCCAACTTTACCGCGTACACCGTCCGTACCAAAGTAACGTCTTTTATTCGACATAAACTTACCTTTATTATTTTTAAATATTGTTTTGCGTCATTTCGACAATTTTCATTGCTTCAATAGTTTCTTCAAAATCATGAACACGAATGATCTGCGCGCCTTTCATGGCAGCAATCGTGGCACAAACGACACTGGCGTTAGTGCAATCTGCTGCGGGCTTATTAAGCAGCTTGAAAATCATTGATTTACGAGACATGCCCGCCAAGATAGGCAGACCGAACTCATGAAACTTCTCGAGATGAGCGAGCATATGATAATTGTGTTCAATGGTTTTGCCAAAGCCAAAACCAGGATCGAGGATAAGTTGAGACTTATTGATACCTACAGCTTCACAAGCAGCTATGCGCTCTTCCAGAAACTGAGCAACGTCATCCATCAAGTTCTCGTACTGAGGGCTTTCCTGCATAGTTCTAGGTTGCCCCTTCATATGCATTAAGCAAACAGGTAGTTTTGATGCAGCCGCAACTTGAAGTGCCCCAGGTTCTTGTAACGCACGGATATCGTTAATTAGATCCGCACCAACAGCGATAGCCTGACGCATTACTTCTGCTTTACTAGTATCGACAGAGATCCATACATCGTATTTTTCGCGGATGGCCTTTACAACAGGAACAACGCGTTGCAGCTCTTCTTCTAGAGAGACATCTGGCGCACCAGGGCGTGTAGACTCACCACCGACATCAATGATGCTAACCCCTGCGGTAATCATTTTTTCGACTTGAGCAAGAGCAAGTTCTAAAGAATTGAATTTACCACCATCAGAAAATGAATCAGGGGTAACATTAAGAATCGCCATTACATGTGGACGAGAAAGGTCGAGAGATTTGTTATTTGCTGTAATAATCATAATAAATACAAAAACCCCGAGCTAACTCGGGGTTTATTATTATCAACACTCTTTATTCAGAGTCTTTCTTTTCTGGAACTTCACTTGAAGCAGAATCTTGAGAAGTAACTTGCTCTGCGACATTCGCAGAATCCGTTGCTTTCTCTTCCTCTTTCACTTCAGGGGTTGCTTGAGGCTTATCGTCATCCTTTGGCTTATTCATTGGGTTATCACCCCAGCCTGCTGGCTCACGAATTTCCGCTTTACGTTCCATGAGATCATCAATTTGGCGAGCATCAATGGTTTCATACTTCATTAGCGCATCTTTCATCGCATGCATGATGTCCATGTTGTCTTCCAAAATCTTTTTCGCACGGTCGTAGTTGCGGTCGATGATTTGTCGAACCTCATCATCGATCAACTTCGCAGTATCATCAGACATGTGTTTAGTCTGCGTTACGCTACGACCAAGGAATACTTCACCTTCATCTTCTGCATAAAGTAGAGGACCAAGTTTTTCAGAGAAGCCCCATTGTGTCACCATCTTACGAGCAATATCTGTCGCACGTTCAATGTCGTTGGAAGCACCTGTCGATACTTTTTCAGGACCGTAAATTAGCTCTTCAGCAAGACGACCGCCATACAGGCTTGAAATCATAGATTCTAAGTGCTGACGAGACATACTTACGCGGTCTTGTTCTGGCAAGTACATCGTTACACCAAGTGCACGACCACGTGGAATGATAGACACTTTGTACACAGGATCATGCTCAGGTACTAAACGACCAACAATCGCGTGACCAGCTTCATGGTACGCTGTTGACTCTTTGGTCTCTTCTGACATCACCATAGAACGGCGCTCTGCACCCATCATGATTTTGTCTTTCGCAAGCTCAAATTCAACCATAGAGACATTGCGTTTGTTGCCACGTGCAGCAAATAGTGCAGCTTCGTTAACTAAGTTTGCTAGGTCAGCACCAGAGAAACCTGGCGTACCACGAGCGATTAGAGAAGGCTCTACGTCACCAGCTAATGGCACTTTGCGCATGTGTACTTTTAGAATCTGTTCACGACCACGTACATCAGGAAGACCTACAACTACTTGACGGTCAAAACGACCCGGACGTAGCAATGCAGGGTCTAATACGTCTGGGCGGTTGGTCGCAGCAATAACGATAATACCTTCGTTGCCCTCAAAACCATCCATTTCTACTAGCATTTGGTTCAGTGTTTGCTCACGTTCATCGTGACCACCACCTACACCAGCACCACGCTGACGACCTACAGCATCGATTTCATCGATAAAGATAATACAAGGCGCGGCTTTCTTCGCTTGCTCGAACATGTCACGTACACGAGACGCACCAACACCAACGAACATTTCTACGAAATCGGAACCTGAAATAGTAAAGAACGGTACTTTTGCCTCACCTGCGATAGCTTTTGCAAGTAACGTTTTACCCGTACCTGGAGGACCAACCATTAAAACACCAGTTGGAATTTTACCACCCAGTTTTTGGAAACGGCTCGGATCACGCAGGTAATCAACAAGTTCTTTTACGTCTTCTTTTGCTTCGTCACAGCCTGCAACATCAGCGAAAGTGGTTTTGATTTGTTCTTCGCTCATCATACGAGCTTTACTCTTACCGAAAGACATAGCGCCTTTACCGCCGCCGCCTTGCATTTGACGCATGAAGAAAATCCACACACCAATCAGTAAGATCATTGGGAACCAAGAAATGAAAATTGTGCCAAGCAAGCTTTGCTCTTCAGGAGGCGTACCTTGCACTTTCACGTTTTGGTTAATTAGGTCATCTAGAAGCTTCTGATCATACACAGGCATGTAAGTGACCATTTTGGCACCGCCGCCACGACGAACAAAGCTAATTTCACCGTCTTTAAAAGTTGCTTCTTGAATCTGGCCTTGGCCAACTTCCTGTACAAACGTGGTGTAATCCACGGTTCTGCCATTGCTTTCTCCAGGGCCAAAGCTCTGGAATACCGACATCAATACGACAGCGATAACAAGCCACAGAATTAAATTTTTTGCCATGTCACTCAAGGTGTAAGCCTCTCGATAACTAATTGTAATTAAAGGTAGGGTACTACAGTTCACTCACTGTAGCTATAGTGTTAACACGCTCCCGAAAGAGCAAAATAGTTAACCTTTGTAACCAGTGGCTACAACAAAGACTTCTCGGGAGCGCGCTCGCGATGAGTCTGGTTTTCTGATTTTTACGACTTTAAACATGTCTCGGACTTCTTTCACGTATTGATCGAAGCCTTCACCCTGGAAAACCTTTACGACAAAGCTACCATTAGGCGCTAGAACTTGTCGACACATATCTAAAGCCAATTCAACTAAATACATTGCGCGTGGTTGATCGACTGAGTTGTTACCTGCAATGTTCGGCGCCATATCAGACATTACAACATCAACCATTGATGGTTGAATTCTATCAAGCAACGCCTCTAACACGGCATCGTCTCGGAAGTCACCTTGCAAGAAACTTACACCAGCTATTGGATCCATAGGAAGTAAATCACAAGCAATAATCTGCCCACTATCTCCTACTATTTTAGCAGCATATTGAGACCATCCACCCGGAGCAGCACCTAAATCGACCACTGTCATGCCAGGTTTTAACAACTTATCTTTTGTTTGGATTTCATCAATCTTGAAGTACGCACGTGAACGATATCCTTTTTTACGGGCTTCATTCGCGTATTTATCATCAAAGTGTTCTTTCAACCAACGACCAGAACTAGCCGAATGTTTTTGTTTACTCATTTTAATCCCAACAAGGCGCAAATAGGAGCTATTGTTTTAATAGGCACAACCTATTACTCAATAAATTATAGTCTTCAGCAATAGATGGCGTTAAAATAGCTTTTTTCAACCCTTATTTTAAAGAAAATTGGCCGCGTAATGAACCTAAGCACCAAACAAAAGCAGCACCTAAAAGGCCTGGCTCACAGTTTAAAACCTGTTGTGCTAATGGGCGCAAATGGACTTACAGAAGCCGTGCTAGCAGAAATTGAAATCGCTCTAAATCATCACGAACTGATCAAAGTAAAAGTTGCTTCAGAAGATCGTGAAACAAAACAGCTAATCATTGACGCTATCGTACGTGAGACAGGCGCTGAAAAAGTTCAGACAATTGGTAAAGTGCTTGTGCTATACCGCCAGTCTGAAGAGCGTAAAATCGAAATTCCTCGTAAGTAATTCACTTACGTTGTTGAAGAAAAAGGTCGCCATTGGCGACCTTTTTTGCATTTAACAAATAGTGGGCATTCAAGATGCCACTTAGATGTATTCAACTCGGTCAATTTCGAAATCTTTCGCTCCACCAGGAGTCTGGATAGCAACCTCGTCGCCTTCCATCTTGCCGATCAAGCCACGAGCAATTGGAGAGCTCACTGAAATACGGCCAGCTTTAATATCTGCTTCATCGTCACCAACAATCTGATATGTCTTTTCTTCATCGGTATCGACATCAATCAAAGTCACCGTTGAACCAAAGATAACCTTGCCAGTGTTTTCCATTTTAGTTACATCAATTACTTGCGCAACAGATAGCTTATATTCAATGTCACGGATTTGCGCTTCACAAATACCCTGCTCTTCTCGAGCGGCATGATATTCAGCATTTTCCTTCAAATCACCTAGTTCTCGTGCTTCAGCAATCGCTTCTGAAATTTGAGGACGTAGCTTAAGTAGACGTTCTAGTTCTGTACGTAGCATTTGTTCGCCACGTAGTGTCATTGGAACTTTTTCCATTATGTAACCTCAAGCCCAAATGGGTCTTTGGACAATAAAAAGCCCACCCAGTCGTAGGACTAGGTAGTGCGGTTAAAGATGTATTTTCAACTAGTGTAAACAAACTCCTGAGCGAAATCATCTTAATTCGAAATTCAACATTGCTATGCCTTTGCAGCATAACGAACCGAATCAATTTTAGATCCAATCATTATCGCAATTTATTGAAAAACAACACTGTTCATTACACTAAAAACATCAAAAAACATAAAAACTAATCAATGTCAGGCCAATGTCATTGAAGCATTAACTATTTAAAAACAACCACTTAATAAACAACCAGTTACAATCGAACAGTGTTCATCAGCATGATTTATATCATTTTACTAACTCATCATGAAACTTTAGCAGTAAAACATGTACAGCAAGTTGTTACATCAAAGGCTTACAGTTGCGGAAAACTCTCGCAGATGAAGCCAAATATAGACCAATAACTTGTGAGAGGTCATCTCTCCCCCCATACAACAATGATTATGGACAGCTAACTAGGACAAATAAGATGAAAAAGACTCTAATTGCTCTTTCTGTATCTGCAGCAGCTATGGCAACTGGCGTTAACGCAGCTGAACTTTACAACCAAGACGGCACTTCTCTAGAAATGGGCGGCCGCGCTGAAGCACGTCTATCTATGAAAGATGGCGACGCTCAAGACAACTCTCGTATCCGTCTAAACTTCCTTGGTACTCAAGCTATCAACGACAACCTTTACGGTGTTGGTTTCTGGGAAGGTGAATTTACTACAGCTGAAAACGGCGGTGTGGATGGAAACAGCAACCTAGACACTCGTTACGCATACGCTGGTCTTGGCGGTGCATGGGGTGAGTTCACTTACGGTAAAAACGAAGGTGCACTAGGCGTTATCACTGATTTCACAGATATCATGGCTTACCACGGCAACTCAGCAGCTGACAAACTAGCAGTGGCTGACCGTTCAGACAACATGATGTCTTACAAAGGTCAATTCGAAAACCTAAGCGTTAAAGCTAGCTACCGCTTTGCTGACCGTACAGAGCTAAAAGCAGACGGTACTCCTGCTGGTGAAAACGATCGCGTTGATCACTACTCAGACAACAAACAAGACGGTTACTCTCTATCTGCAATCTACGCAGTAGCAGACACAGGTCTTGAGCTAGGTGCTGGTTACGCAGACCAAGACGAAGCTAACGAATACATGCTAGCTGCATCTTACACTATGGGTGACCTATACTTCGCTGGTATCTTCACTGACGGTGAAAAAGCGAAAACTGAAGGTGACTACACTGGTTACGAACTAGCTGGTGCTTACACTCTAGGTCAAACAGTATTCACAACAACGTACAACAACGCAGAAACTAACAACGAAACTTCTGCTAACAACTTCGCTGTTGATGCATCTTACTACTTCAAGCCTAACTTCCGTGGTTACGTTTCATACAACTTCAACCTAATCGACTCTGGCGATAAACTAGGTAAAGTTGGTGGCAACACTACAGCATCTAAAGCTGATGCAGAAGACGAGCTAGCTCTAGGTCTACGTTACGACTTCTAATTCCAGTCTTTAGACTTGAATACTCAGTGCCCGCTTATCGCGGGCATTTTTTTATCTTTCATTTTTCATCTTAATAGCGCGTTCTTCTAACCACTTTGTCTCAATATTAATGATGAACAAAGCATTCTTGGATGCGCCTAGCATATTGAGTGGACTTGCGTATACTCAATCACATAACTAACCCTAGAAAATCTCACTATGCGTTTACGTTGGCCTCTACTCATTTCTTCTCTTATTTTTCCGCTATTGTCTTATGCGTATCCTCATCAAGAGGTATTGCCAGAGGGCGCCCGTATCAGCTTAGTTGCAGAAAAACTAACCGAAAGTTCCACGCTCGATGGTATCCGTCCAACAGACCAACTATTTCCACCTGCGAGCACCTTAAAAATTGTCACAGCCTTAGCTGCTAAATTAGAGTTAGGGGACAGCTTTGCATTTCGAACAAAGCTTGAAACCTCGAGTTCCGATGCCGTTATCTACTTTGTCGGAGATCCCACCCTACAAACACAAGATTTGAAAGCGTTGCTGTCATTAGCGAAAAAAAATGGTTTAACGCGCATTAACGGTGACCTGTGGTTAGACAACAGTGCCTTTACAGGGTATGACCGAGCGGTGGGTTGGCCGTGGGACATTCTGGGGGTTTGCTACAGCGCTCCGGCTTCTAGCATTACACTCAACAACAACTGTGTCCAAGCTTCTATCTATACACAAAAAGATGGCGGGACTCGAGTCTATGTGCCAGAGCATCAACCTATTCGTGTTAAAAGTTCGGTCGAGACCGTTTCTAAGACGATTCAAAAGAGCCGCCATTGCGATTTAGACCTGCTTGCTAACCCAGACAATCGCTACGAATTAAAAGGATGCTTAGTCGAACGAGAAAAGCCGCTGCCTCTCAAATTTGCGGTTCAAGATCCTGAACGTTATACCAGTCAAAATATCAGTACGTTACTCAAGCAATTAGGTATTGAGCTCAAAGGCAAAATTAAGATTGGCTCAGCGCCACAGAAACAACGTAAATTGATGGCATTACATCAATCAAAGCCGCTATCCGATTTACTTGATGACATGCTCAAGCATTCTGACAATTTGATCGCAGACACATTAACGAAAACATTGGGTGCGAAGTTTTTTGTTCAACCCGGAAGTTTTACCAATGGTACAGAAGCGATCAAACAGATCATTTTCGCCAATACTGGCATCGATATTCGTAACGCACGCTTGGAAGATGGATCGGGCCTTTCAAGAAACAACCGTATTTCTGCGACCAAAATGGCAGAAATCCTACGTTATATTTGGAAAAACGAAAAAACACTGAAGCTGATTGCCATCATGCCTAAATCAGGCGAGTCGGGTACGCTGCAATACCGCCAAAGCATGCGGAATGCCCCAATTAAAGGTCAACTGATTGCGAAGAGTGGTTCATTGTACGGAACCTACAACATGGCGGGTTATGGTTTAGATAAAAATGGCCAGCCGAATACTATTTTCGTCCAGTTTGTCTCAGACTACTTCCCAGAAAAAAGGGACGATAACAAACCTGTCATCGCCCCTATTACGCATTTTGAGCAGTTATTTTACCGTGACATCGTGAATTTTAGTCAGGCGATACCTAAGAAGTAATTCACCACAGTAAAGTAAATCCACATACCTGATATATCAACGATTGATGCAAGCACAGGGCTCACCAATACGGCTGGGTCTAGCTTGCAAGCACGGGCAATTATTGGCAACAAACCTCCAAGCGTTGTGGAAATTGAGACTTGAATAAACAAAGCAACGGCGATTGCAAGTGCGATGTCTGTCAGTTCAAAGCTCCCCGTAGATTGGCCGGCACTAAAAAGCATAATGCGTCCAACCATAACTATTGCGATCGCTAATGCGAGACACAGCGCTACGCGACTTTCTTTCCAAAGTACTGCTAACCACTGACGCTTTTTAAGCTCACCTGTGGCCAATGCACGAATGACCAATGTGGCCGCTTGAGTACCCGTATTACCACCAGCCGCCGCAATCACCGGCATGTACACTGCAAGTAAAACCAGTTGGCTCAATGTATCTTCATACTGAGCAATAATCAGCCCAGAAACGATCCCCAATAAAGCGAGAGCAATAATCCAGCCGATTCGCTGCTTTACATGCTCTAGTACGCCTGTTGATAAGTAACCGTCAGGAGTATCAACTTCCGACACATGCAAACCCAATTGGTGCGCATAGTGACGCGCACGCTTATCATGACCCGCATGCTCAAGCTGAGACATCAAACTGTTCACATACCCTACAGAACAGTGCTTCAAAATCCCCACCGCTTCATCTATTGGCATGATGGTGAGCAAATGAAGTTGCTGCTCTTGATCGTATTTCAAAAACGCATTGCGAGCTGCACCAATTTCTACTTCAGAAAAGTTTGGTGTTGTTTCAATAAAAGTGTTGTTCATTACCGTCATGGCGAATCTCCCGATTGGCATTGGTAACGACCATCGACAACACAAGCACAAGCTCATCACGCCTTTATGCCGATAGATGACACAAACACGCGAATTCACCAATGCAAAAGCACTGTCTATTCAGAATGTATGAAGGAAATAACGAGAAGAAAATTAGAAAAGATGCCTCACCACTCGGGTAAGACGGAGATCGCCAATACCGAAGCGGGTTATTTCGCTCCCTTAATCTTACTCACCCAACGACTGGGAGGATGGTCGGTATTGTTCATGTAAATCTCCGATATCGCTGCCCTGATTAGCAGCGCAAGTATAGTAGCAAAGTTAATCCATATTTACAGGTGGGCTTTGTTCTTTTTTTGCCAATTTTAAGAACAAAAAAAGCGCCCATAGGGCGCTTCCATACGTAATAATTATGGATTACTTAATCGTAATACGTGCAAATTTACGTTTACCAACTTGGAATACGTAAGTACCAGCTTCTGGTGCAAATTTAGCGTCGGCAACTTTCTCGCCTTCAACCTTTGCTGCACCTTGTTTTACCATGCGCATTGCTTCAGACGTTGACGCACACAGACCAGCATCTTTTAGAAGATTCGCTACTGGAGTACCAGCATCAAAGTCAAATTCTGGCATTTCGTCAGGGATTTGGTTCTTAGCGAAACGGTTCACAAACTCTTGCTCTGCCGCATCTGCATCGGCTTCACTGTGGAAACGCGCAATGATCTCTTTAGCAAGTAGCACTTTGATATCACGTGGGTTTTTACCCGCTTGAACATCCGCTTTAAACTGTTCGATTTCCTCTAGAGGACGGAACGATAGCAGCTCGTAGTAGCTCCACATTAAGTCATCAGAGATCGACATGATCTTACCAAACATTTCGCTTGGCGCTTCGCTGATACCAATGTAGTTACCCGCAGACTTAGACATCTTCTTCTCGCCGTCTAGACCAACAAGAAGCGGCATCATAAGTACAACTTGAGGCTTTTGACCGTGAGATTTTTGCAGTTCACGACCCATTAGAAGGTTGAACTTCTGGTCTGTACCGCCTAATTCAACGTCCGTTTCCATCGCAACTGAGTCCCAACCTTGCAGAAGTGGGTACATGAACTCATGGATAGCAATTGGTTGGCCGCCTGCGTAACGCTTTTTAAAGTCGTCACGTTCTAGCATACGAGCAACGGTTTGGTTTGCAGCAAGACGAATCATACCTTCTGCGCCCAGCTCAGACAGCCACTCAGAGTTAAACTGAATTTTAGTCTTCGCAGGATCTAGAATTTTGAACACTTGTTCTTTGTACGTTTCAGCGTTACGCAGTACGTCTTCGCGGCTTAGCGGTGGACGAGTGGTGTTTTTACCTGTTGGGTCACCAACCATTGCAGTGAAGTCACCGATTAGGAACGTCACTTCATGACCTAGTTCTTGGAACAAGCGAAGCTTATTGAAAATAACCGTATGGCCTAGGTGAATGTCAGGTGCTGTTGGATCGGCGCCCAATTTAATACGTAGAGGACGACCTTCTTTTAGTTTTGCGATTAGCTCTTCTTCTGGAATCAGCTCTTCAACACCGCGCTTAATCTCGGCTAGTGCAGCTTCAATGCTCGCCATTCTTGTTCACTCCCACAGATTTGGCAAAAATATAATAGCTGAACATATTACTTGAATAGCGATGCATTTTGAAACACGTTAGACTAGGTAGTTGTCACTTTTTCCGTTTAATTTAGCAATCAAGTACCTCATGCATTCGATTTTTGTCCGACTTCCACTCTTGCACAAAGTATTGATCGGTTTTTTTAGTGCTCTGATCATCATTGCACTGTTCTTTCTGCCCGATCCGCAAGACCTCAACCCGCAACAAAGCCGATTAAAAGTTGGTCAACACTATCCTGTGCCGATCTCACTTGAATTGACGACATTAAATGGCTCTTCTCAGATGTCTTCGGTTTTGCGCTGGGAAACTTACAAAGTAAAAAATGGCGAGAGCGCCGCCATTCTATTTAATCGAGTGGGACTCTCTGCTCGTCTACTGCACGAGTTAGTGTCCTCCGATAAAGAAATTGAACAGCAGTTAACTCGTCTTCGTCCGGGCGATAAATTGCAATTTGGTTTTGATGAGAAAAACGACTTGGTTCAACTGCGCCGTACGCTAAGCGCATTCGAAACCTTTCGCATCAAACTGCAAGACGGCAAATACGTTTCTGAGGTCGATAAAAAAGAGGTCGATTACCAATTCAACTACGCCGAGGCAACCATCAAATCCAACTTCTGGAACGCAGGAATTTCGTCTGGCTTGAATGGTAACCAAATCATGGAGCTAGCAGGAATTTTTGGCTGGGATATCGACTTCGCACTCGATATTCGCAAAAACGACTCTTTCCGAGTGCTGTATCAAGAAGAAGTTGTAGAAGGTGAAGTCATTGGTCGCGGAAAAATCATCGCTGCGATATTCAAAAACCAGGGCGATACGTTTACGGCTATTTTAGATGAAAAAACGGGCAAATATTACGACGAAAATGGCCGAGCGATGAAAAAAGCCTTCTTGCGCGCTCCACTGGATTTCCGTCGCGTGACTTCAAACTTTAACCCACGTCGTCTTCACCCAGTGACGGGGCGAGTACGTCCTCACCGAGGCACTGACTACGCAGCACCTGTTGGTACGCCAATTTGGGCCGCTGGTGATGGTGTGGTGCAAAAATCGGCTTACAACAAGTTCAACGGGAACTACGTGTTCATCAAGCACAGCAACACTTACATTACCAAGTATCTGCACTTAACGAAGCGCACAGTCAAAACGGGTCAACGTGTTAAACAAGGTCAAACTATCGGTACGCTTGGTGGAACAGGTCGTGTGACAGGACCTCACTTACATTATGAGTTCCTAGTAAATGGCGTGCACAAAAACCCAAGAACAGTGAATTTGCCGCAATCCAAATCGTTAACAGGTAAAGCAAGACAAACCTTCATGGCGAATGCAAAAGTCAGTATGGACAAGCTGGATCGTTACAGTAAGTTACTGGCAATGAGATAAACGGAAAAGTAAAAAGAGGCAGCATTACGCTGCCTCTTCGCTTTCATCAGGTTCGGACTTAGCAAGATGATCTCTTCCCAACATAAGCAAACAAGGCGTAAGCACCAACGTCAACAACGTAGCGAATGCCAATCCCCCCGCTACTGCCGTCGCTAACTGAGACCACCATTGCGTACTCGGCGCACCAAATTCGACTTTTTGATTAACTAAATCGATGTTCATTTCTAGAACCATCGGTAACAACCCTAAAATGGTCGTAATTGTGGTTAATAGCACCGGTCTCAAACGTTGCACACCGGTCCGCAGGATAGCCTCTGCTTTGTCCAGTCCTCTTTTTCGCATTTGGTTATAAGTATCAATCAGTACAATGTTGTTATTAACTACGATACCAGCCAAGGCAATCACACCAATGCCAGACATGATGATGCCGAATGGTTTTTGGAAAATAAGCAACCCAGCAAAAACCCCGACCGTTGAAAACAGCACCGCACTCAAAATCAAAAATGCCTGATAAAAGCTGTTGAACTGCGTGATGAGAATGAGCGCCATGACGCCAAGAGCCACAACAAAAGCGTTTTGCAAGAATGCTGATGAGTTTTCCTGCTCCTCATTTTGACCCCGAATCTTATATTCAACGCCTTCCGGTAAACCGAGCTGTTCCATTTCAGCCGCAATTTTTGGTAACTCAAGCGCCAAATTGTAGCCTTCCACCATATCCGCTTTAATGTTGATAACTCGATGACCATCAACACGACGGATAGTATCTTGCTTGTGGTCTGGCTTAATTTGAGCAAAGTTGGTTATAGGCACTAAACCTGCAGCGGTTTTCACTCTTAGCTGATCGAATCGACCAATATCTCGCTTCTCTTGTGGGTAGCGCACCAAAATATCGACTTCTTCATCCGCATCGTCAGGTAAATAGTCCCCTATTTTCAGACCATTCGTAACAAATTGAACTGTATTTCCCACCAAAGTTGCATCGGCAGCAAAACGAGAAGCGTCGTCGCGTCGAATGTCAATTTGCCAGTCAATCCCCTCTTTATTGGTGGTATCACTCAAATTAGTCAGTGCTGGGTTGCTATCTGCCCAAAGCCTAACTAGCTTCGCGGCGTCATCTAGCTCGCCTATACTCCTGCTTCGAGAAGAAACTTCAATCACCAAATCATGTTCAACCGGAGGGCCGGCATCCGGGAATTTGTACTCTAACTCAACGCCATAAAATTGGTCAGTGGTAGATTTTAGCTCTTCAATGATCGTTTTGACTTTACGACGATATTGCCAATCCACAGGAGTTATTTGAATCTGACCGATTTCGTCACCATTGTCGCTCGATCCAGTGCGAGTGTAGACACTTTCAAACTCATCATGACCAAGCATGACCTTTTCAATTTCTCGCATTACGATATCTTTCTCATTAATGGAAAGATCCCCATAAGAGCGTACTTTTACGGTGAAAAATGGCGGGTCGACTTCAGGGAAAAACTCAGCTCCTAACCCCGCTTTACTGTAAGTAAATCCAACACCACCCGCCAGCAATACCGCGCTCAGCAGCACTTTCCAAGGATGTTGAATCGCCACAAACAAGGTTTTGTAATAAAGCTTGGTAATTCCTGTCGCTTTCTCAAAGTTTCCGTTGTGTAGCTCCACCATTTCTTGTTGGGCTTTAGGATTGATAACCTGAGGTTTACCAATAATGCCGCCAATAACAGGCACAAATAGCAAAGCCATCACCAATGACGCCGCTAACGTCGCGATTAGCGTTAACGGTAAGTACTTCATAAATTCACCGGTAATATCCGGCCAAAAAAGAAGCGGAGCAAATGCCGCCAACGTAGTCGCGGTAGAGGCGGTGATCGGCCATGCCATGCGTTTGGCTGCGTCTCGGTATGCCTCTTTACGCGGCGTGCCTTCTTGCATTCTCCGATCGGCAAACTCAGTGACGACGATTGCACCATCCACCAGCATGCCGACCGCCATGATTAAGGCAAACAGCACCACGATGTTTACGGTAAGACCAAAAACAGAGAGGACTAACAGCCCCGTTAAGAAAGAGCCTGGAATAGAGATCCCAACCAACAATGCCGTTCTTACCCCCAAGATCGCGATAATAACGATGACCACCAAAATGATTGCCGAGAGAATGTTGTTTTGCAGATCACTAAGCATCAGCTTGACATCATCCGACTGATCCCAAGTGTATTTAACCTGCAAATTACTTGGCCACTCTGCTCGCAGTTGCCCTTGAGCAATCACCTCTTTAACTAACGCGACGGTTTCAATAATGTTCTCGCCAGCACGCTTTTTCACGTCAAGCACAATGGCAGGCTCACCATCCAAGCGGGCAAAGCTTTCTGGATCACGAAACGCTCGGCGAACTGTGGCCACATCACCAAAGGTGATCACTTCTTTGCCATTCACTTTGATAGGCAATTCGAGAACATCTTTCAGAGAATCAAACACCGACGGAACTTTGACCGAAAAGCGCCCATATCCGGTATCGACAAACCCAGCCGCAACCACTCGGTTGTTTAGTGCGATCAAGTTATAGATATCGGCCTGATCCAATCCATAGCTTTCCATTAGAAGGGGATCAACCACGATCTCGACAATATCTTCACGATCACCAGCAATATCGACTTCCAAGATCTGACGGAAGCTTTCTAATCTGTCACGCAACGTTCGTGCGATTTGAACAATGGTTCTCTCTGGCACCGTGCCATAAAGCACAACGGTTAAAACTGGCTCCTCTGAAGCAAAAGTAACTTCATTGACCGTCGGTTCATCACTGTCTGCAGGTAACTTAGGTTTCGCCAGATCGACCGCGTCGCGAACATCCGCCATCGCTTTATCGAGATCCACGCCAACGCTAAACTCCAAAGTGACTGAGGCGTGGCCTTCGGAGGCAACCGATGTCATCTCTTTCACCCCTTCAATTGAGCGCAGTTCTTGTTCGATAGGACGAACCAGTAAACGCTCAGCATCAGTTGGAGAAATACCTTGATGCCCCACAGAGACGTAAATGATAGGAATAGTGATATCGGGACTAGATTCTTTTGGGATGGTGACGTAAGTAATGACCCCTGCGATGAGGATCATCACCAACAAGGTCAACATCGTTCTTGATCGGGATAACGCAGCGTCAATTATACTAAACATGCTGCCTCCCTATTTTTCGGCCGCATCGGTAGCGACATCACCGACTTTATTCGCAATCACGGTATCGCCATCACGAACAAACCCCTGTCCTAATACAATGATGTCCGCTTGCTCGCCAAGCCCAGATAACCAAACGCCATCTTCTTCTGCTTTGACTAACTGGATAGGAACAAACTTAACGTGTTCATCTTGCAGTATTTTGACACCTAAATTCCCTTCTTCATCTAACGCCAACATTGCAGCGGTAATTTTAATCGCTAGCACTTCATTCAAAGGGAGCTGCACTTCCGCACTGATCCCCGCAGGGATAAGCGAATTACGATTATCTATTTCGATTTCAATCGGAAACGTATTGGTCGATACGGAGGAAACGCGACCAATATAACGTAAAGTCCCCAAGTGATGCTGATCATTGATAGTTCTGACATCCGCTTGAAGACCTTCTTTAAGATACTGGATATGGCGCTCGCTAACGTCGGCCTCAATGACCAGAGTCTCTAAATCAATCACTGTCGCTATTGGATCGCCCACACCGACAAAGTCACCCACTTCGACAAAATGATGATCAACAATGCCATCAAAGGGCGCTTTAACTTCGGTATTCTTGACAGCGGTTTGGACATTATTGAGGTTCGCTCTTGCATCGACTAACGCGGCTTCCGCAGTCGCAAAGGCCACCTCGCCTTGTAACCCCCTGCTTTTGAGCGATTTTGCGGCATTAAACTCCTTTTCTTTCACTCGCAGCATGGCCTGAGCGCGTTTGAGCTGACTGTCCAAATCCCGCTTATCAATGTTAGCAATCACTTGTCCTTGCTTAACAAGTTGCCCTTTATTGATGTTGAGACTGACAATTTTGCCGGCCACTTCTGCACCAAGACGAGCCTGGCGATTGGGTGCGGTTCGGCCATAAAGTTCTATCGTTTTACTGGTAGGTTTTGCGGTGAAAGTATCAAACATCACCTTAGCTAAGGGCGTGTTTTCAGATTGGAGAGATGGGGATGAGGTGTGGTCACCTTGTGCTTTGAGCTGCCCTGCAGCCAACCAAGCAACAAGTAGCAAAATAAGGATGAGAGATACTAGCCACGGACGTTCGACAAAACGTCGCCCAAACGAAGTTCCAGACATACAAAGTCCTTTTTATTATTCTCTCCTGCGGAGCGCTGAGAGCATGTTTACGTGACATCCTGCTACGTAAAACTCAGGCAGCCAATTGGCTGCCTGTGATCGTGTCAATTACACGCTAAATGATGCACCACAACCACATGTGGTTGTTGCATTCGGGTTGTTAACGAAGAAGCGAGCGCCTTCCAACCCTTCGGTGTAATCCACAATGCCACCAATCAGGTATTGCAGGCTCATTGGGTCAACAACCAGTGTCACGCCACTGTTTTCGATGGTTGTATCGCCGTCATTTACGTTCTCATCGAAAGTAAAGCCGTATTGGAAGCCGCTACAACCGCCACCAGTAATGTATACGCGCAATTTCAATGCTGGGTTTTCTTCTTCTGCAATCAGTGCCTTAACGCGAGATGCTGCAGCATCAGAAAAAGATAATGGTACGTTTACTTCGCTCACGAAGACCTCTCTCACTCGTGTAATGCGTCAAGCCTGGAGCAAGACGTCAAATTTGTGCTAATTGAGGACGATTATCCAATACCTGACAAACTCGTTCAAGTATTCGCCGCCGATTCTTTAGATTGGTCGCTGATATGTAAGATTACACTGCGAAACAACACATAAATTAAGCAAAACGTTTCTAACTTGATTATAGCTAGGTACAATGCGCCCCACTTGGTCCGAGCAATCAAAAGAGGATAACCCCATGACCAAATCATCAGAGCTGTATCAAAAAGCTCAGCAAACCATTCCTGGCGGTGTAAATTCACCAGTTCGTGCATTCAATGGCGTTGGCGGTTCTCCGCTATTTATCGAACGAGCAGACGGTGCACTGATTTTTGATGCCGATGGTAAAGCGTACATCGATTACGTTGGCTCTTGGGGTCCAATGATTCTTGGCCACAACCACGCCGTTATCCGTGAAGCGGTCATCGACGCTGCACAACGTGGCCTGAGCTTTGGCGCACCAACAGAGATGGAAATCGCGATGGCAGAACTAGTGTCTGAACTCGTACCATCAATGGAACAAATCCGCATGGTAAGTTCTGGTACAGAAGCAACCATGAGTGCGATTCGTCTCGCTCGTGGCTTTACTGGTCGTGACAAGATCATGAAGTTTGAAGGCTGTTACCACGGTCACGCAGACAGTTTGCTAGTAAAAGCTGGCTCTGGTGCACTAACTCTAGGCCAACCAAGCTCTCCAGGTGTTCCTGCAGACTTTGCTAAGCACACGCTAACAGCAACATTTAACGATCTAGATTCTGTACGCGAACTGTTTGCAGCGAACAAAGGTGAAATCGCATGTATCATCGTTGAGCCAGTGGCGGGCAACATGAACTGTATCCCACCAGTAGAAGGCTTCCACGAAGGCCTGCGTGAAATCTGTGATCAAGAAGGCGCACTGCTGATTTTTGATGAAGTAATGACAGGCTTCCGTGTTGCACTTGGCGGCGCACAAGCACACTACAACATCAAACCAGATCTAACCACGCTAGGTAAAGTAATCGGCGGCGGTATGCCAGTGGGTGCTTTCGGTGGCCGTAAAGAAGTGATGCAATACGTTGCGCCTACAGGCCCTGTTTACCAAGCTGGTACGCTTTCTGGTAACCCAGTGGCAATGGCTGCAGGTTTTGCCTGTTTGAACCTTCTAAAAGAAGAAGGCAATGAAAAACGCCTAGCTTCTAAAACTAAGCAACTGGCAGATGGCTTTAAGTCTCTAGCAGAAAAACACGGTATCCCACTAGTTGTTAACCAAGTGGGCGGCATGTTCGGCTTCTTCTTCACTGACCAAGAAACAGTAACTTGCTACGAAGACGTAACTAAGTGCGACATCGAACGATTCAAGCGATTCTTCCACTTAATGCTAGATCACGGCGTATACCTTGCGCCATCAGCATTCGAAGCAAGCTTTACGTCTCTAGCACACGGTTCAAAAGAGATCGACGCGACACTAGAAGCGGCGGATCGCTGTTTTGCAATCATTGCGGCAGAAGCAAAATAAGCGCTATACGCAAGTTATAAGAAAAGGACCGGAAGGTCCTTTTTTATTGCCAGTTCAAAATTACCAAGACAGCTAACACGCCTAGAACAATGCCAAACCACGGAATACGTTTGGTTTTCTTCTCAGATTTACATTTCTTATCGCCGTTACAACAACCCATTTTTCATCTCTTGATTGATAACCATCTGATTTGTAGTCATTATAACAAGGTCATTTACCCCTTCCCAATTCAGCTGTGTCATAAGGCTGAAAGGAAAGCCGGTGCAAAGTAATAAAGGTTTCGCGCTGATATCAACGCGAGCCATTGTAAACGTCATCCGTAAGTTGGATTTATCTCATGCCAAACAACGTAAAAATCACGTCGAGTCATCGTGTATTAATGATCGCTCTACTCGCCGCTGCTTTTGCTTGCTATTTATTGGTCGAGCCTTACATCAATTCGATCGTAATGGCTTTCATTATCTCACTGCTTATGTTTCCTGTGCATGAGTGGTTTGAGCGTAAAATGCCAAAACACAAAAATTCGGCATCGCTGCTCACGTGCGTAGTTTTGACTTTCATTATTGTCATTCCACTACTGTTTGTGTTTGCTGCAATTGTTCAACAAGGCTCCGTTTTTTCTCAGAATACGTACAAATGGGTCACCAATGGTGGTATTCAAGACATCTTCCAACATCCTTGGGTTATCAAAGGTCTATCCATTGTTAATGAGTACTTACCTTTCGATAAAATCGAGCCAAAAGCCATCGCCGAAAAAATCGGGCAATTTGCTACCACTTTTGGTTCAAACCTTGTCGCGATCAGTGCGAAAATTCTGGGTGATGCAACAAACTTCTTGATGGATTTTTTCCTAATGCTGTTTGTGCTTTTCTTCCTATTACGTGACCACGACAAAATCATTTCGGCAATTCGACATATTCTGCCACTCTCTCGTAGCCAAGAAGATAGAATCTTGACCGAGATAGAACAAGTTTCGAAGTCCGCAGTCATGGGCTCGTTTTTAACGGCTATCGCGCAAGGCTTAGCGGGCGGTATCGGTATGTGGCTAGCTGGCTTCCCTGGTCTATTCTGGGGCACCATGATGGGCTTTGCTTCCTTCATTCCAGTTGTCGGTACGGCGTTGATCTGGATACCAGCCGCCGCGTACTTGTTCCTCACCGGTGATATGACGTGGGCAATCTTCCTAACCGCATGGAGTGTAGTCATCGTCGGCTCGATTGATAACTTGCTGCGTCCATTGTTGATGCAAGGCAGCGCAGGCATGAATACCTTAATGATTTTCTTTTCATTATTAGGTGGTCTGCACTTATTTGGTTTGATTGGTTTGATTTATGGCCCACTGATTTTTGCGGTCACCATGGTGCTGTTTAATATCTATGAAGAGGAATTCAAAGACTTCCTCAACCAACAAGACAACAGCTAGCCGCCACTGAATAGTAAGCAACAGCTTCAAGCTTGGGCCAGATTGTGCGAAAATCTGGCCCTAATTATTTCTGATGAACCAAATTTATGTCTGCCTATATCGCTCCAAGCCAAATCGCTCAGCGTCAGCTAGAGTACTTCAACGGAAAACATGTTTTAGTTGCAGGTGAAGTCGAAGATATGTTCCCTCTGGAACTGACCGCACACTGTGAATCGGTCGAAGTCTTTACTTCAAACTACAGCTATTTCCGTCAAATCCGTCACTCAGATAAAATAAAAAGCCATTTTGGTTCTGAATTTGATGTGGATACTCAAGCCGACATGCTCCTGCTGTATTGGCCAAAAGCGAAAGCAGAAGCCGAATATTTGCTTGCCATGCTCATGGCTAAACTCGGCGTGAACACGGAGATTGTGGTTGTCGGTGAAAACCGTTCCGGCGTAAAGAGCATTGAAAAGATGTTCAAAGAATATGGCCCGGTGAACAAATACGACTCAGCTCGCCGCTGCTCTTTCTACTGGGGTAATTGCTTAAATGAGCCAAAACCATTCAATCAAGAAGATTGGTTTAAGTCTTACACGGTAACCCTTGGTGAGCAGTCACTTACAGTAAAAAGTCTACCGGGCGTATTCAGTCATGGTGAATTTGACTTAGGCAGCCGTCTACTACTGGAAACCTTACCTAACTTGTCAGGCAAAGTGCTCGATTTTGGTTGTGGTGCCGGTGTTTTAGGCGCGTTCATGGCGAAAGCAAACCCAGAAATTGCGATTGAGATGTGTGACATCAACGCGTATGCCATCACCTCAAGCCAAGCAACGCTTGAAGCCAACGGTTTGTCTGGTCGCGTGTTTGCGTCTGACATTTACTCAGATACGGCCAATGACTACCGATTTATCATCAGCAACCCACCATTCCACAGTGGTTTAGACACCAATTACAACGCGGCTGAAACTCTTTTAGGTCACGCGCCACAACATCTTTCAAACCATGGTGAGATGATCATTGTTGCGAACAGCTTCTTGAAATACCCACCAATTATTGAGAACGCATTCAATAATTGCGAGACGCTAAATAAGACCAATAAGTTCTCTATCTACTACGCGAAAAAATCGTAATTGTGAGCCGCGCAGGCAAGAACCTGCGCGCTTCTTTCCTAAAATTGCCCCATTTGTAAGAAAAACTGCGTGACTCTGCACGCTTTGCAACTAACTTTCTTGTCAAAGAAAAAAAACTCGTTAATTTTGTTAATTCTATCGAATTTAACTTCTTATCCGTTTTTAACGAGAACCTAGGCGAGCACCTTCAACCCGTGCGAGCCCTTTACGAGTTGTAATCTTATCCATGTTTAAATTCTACAAAAAACAGAAATTTAAGCGCCTTCAGAGTACGCTGATGACTGCGTTTCTTGTCCTCAGCATTACGCCTCTTACCATCACTGCGATTTTTTTCCTGCAATCCCATAGTAAAGATCTGCAAGAACAGAGCACTTCACATCTGCTTTCTGTTCGTGATACCAAACAACAACAGATCCTCGACTACTTCGAAGCGCAAGAAACCGAAGTCATGGGATTTGTACGCTCTGAGCTCGCGTATGCCAGTGGTGGTCGTTTTTACGGCCTCGTCAATGCATTTAGCCGTTTAGGCAATGATATTGAAGAAGCACGTGAAAATGCTCAGCAACGTTATATCGAAGGCAGCGGTGACCAAATCAAAACATCGATTTTGCCGGAGTCCTCAAATTATGTCGGCAGTGAACGTTATCGCTTACTCCACAAACGTTATCACTGGGCGTATCTGGAGCTACTCAAACGCTCAGATTTTAATGATATTTTGCTGGTCGATATTAACGGCAACGTAACCTATTCCATTAACAAAGACGACAACTACGGTACTAACCTACTAACGGGGCGCTATAAAGACTCGGCATTAGGTAAAACCTTTAAACGTCTAGCTGATGACGTCAACGAACGCCGCAAAGTGAATGAAGATTATACGCCCGTCATTATTTCTGATTTTGAACTGGAACATGGTCGACAAGTCGCTTGGCTTGGTGCACCTATCGTTCAACAAGGCTATTTGCACAGCTATGCTATGTTCCGTTTACCAAACAACGGCATTACCAAGCTGATCGCAGATAAGAACCGTGAATCGTCCATCAACACTCTACTGGTCGGCAGCGATCAGCAACCACGTACGATTAATACCAAGCAAGACAGTATTCAAAACAGTCTTGAAGTCATCGATAAAGCTTTAGCGGGACAAACCGACGTTGGCACCTACACCAATGGACTTGGCGAAGAAATTATCGCTGCATTTGCCCCAATTCAAACACGCGGTATTACATGGGCGCTCGTGGTTCAACTTCCAGAAAAAGAGGCGTTTTCACGCATTCATCAACTGGAAAAGCTCTTCGTTATCGCCATGCTAATCGCGATCATTCTTGTGGTGATTGCATCGCATTATTTGTCCAACTTCATTACATCACCACTGCTGAAGCTGACTTGGGCGGCGGAGAAAGTATCCGCTGGCGACCTCGACGAAACGACATTCAATACCGAACGTAAAGATGAAATCGGTCGCTTGGCTATCAGCTTCGAACGTATGCAGCGCTCGATTCGAGAAAAAATCCAAACCATCAAACAGCAAAACGAAGAACTTGAAAGCAACATCAAGCTGATTCAGAAGCAAAATGATGAGTTGCAACTGGCTGATAAACTGAAAGATGAGTTCCTCGCAACAACCTCGCACGAATTGCGTACACCGCTACATGGCATGGTTGGGATAGCAGAAACCCTTGTGTCAGGAGCAAATGGAGTCATTCCCGCCAGTCAAAAATACCAACTTGATATCATTATCAAAAGTGGTCAACGCTTAGCTAACCTCGTAGACGATTTATTGGATTACCACAAAATGCGCTATGGCAGCATGGATATCCAAAAATCGGCAGTAAGCTTAGCCAGTGCAACACGCTTGGTGCTTGAGCTTTCTAATCACCTGCTAGGCAATAAGACCATTCGCATCATCAACCAAGTACCAGCCGACCTGAAAGCCGTTTCGGCCGATCCTCAACGCCTCGAGCAAGTGCTGTATAACTTGATTGGCAATGCCATTAAATACACCTCAGAAGGTAAGATCGTCATTTCCGCTACCATTGTTGACGATCACGTCCGAGTGCAAGTGGTCGATACTGGTCAGGGGATTCCAGCAGAACATCTTGAGCATATTTTTGAGCCTTTAATTCAAGCTGGCCAAGATGCAAGTCGCTATCGTCAAGGTGCGGGACTGGGACTATCGATTAGCCGCCAACTGATTGAGTTGATGGGCGGTTCACTTTACGTGAGCAGCCAGCCGATGGTCGGCACCACGTTTAGTTTCACACTGCCATTGGCCAGCGAAGAGGAAATCCAAGCAACTCAAACCTTAGTGGCGCGTGGGCACTTCCAAATTCCTGAGATTAATTTGGAAAATGGCGACGACTTATCGCTACCCGAGAACCCTGATGGCCCACTGCTTTACGTCGCAGATGATGAACCCGTTAACTTGCGAGTACTGGAAAGCTTCTTACGCCTAGAAGGATACCGCGTTCGTACCGTTTCAGATGGCCCAGAAACGCTGGCGCTGGTTGAACAAGAAAAGCCGGAACTGCTGTTACTCGACATTATGATGCCCGGCATGAGCGGCTACCAAGTATGTAGTGAACTACGTGAAACCTATGATCATGCTGAGCTACCTATCATTATGCTCACCGCTCTCAGCCAAACAGAAGACCGTGTGAGAGGCTTTGAAGCAGGCGCGAATGACTACTTATCGAAGCCATTCAACAAACAAGAATTGGCGGCACGTATCCAAGCGCATTTAACAGCAAGTAAAGCGGAAATGCGCCATATGGAAAACAAAGTGCTGGAGTCAGAGCTTAGACAGCGAGCTGTCGTCGAAGCAAGCCTTCTTGAAACTCAAGGTCGTTTGTTAGAACAGCTAGAATCTGCTCCGGAAGCTATTATTTGTCTGCGAGAAGATCAGCGTATTCGTTTTGCCAACGAAGCGGCTTGTAAGCTATTCAAACGCAGTTTAGAGCAACTTAAACGCTCGTCAGCTGATGAACTGATCGCACCAAAATATTTGACGGTGAAGCAGCCTCATTATTGCGGCAAGATTGATATCTACATTGAGGATATTCGTCAAAACATTGAAGCCGACATTCTAAAACTGCCAGAAGGCTCCGGCTTAGATGTGATGTACATCTTTAATGTCGGTGGTGGAGCTAACGCCGCGCGTATTCATAACCTAGAAACTGCGGTCGAAGTACTCTCAAGTTATGCATTCGATGGTGATAGAGACCAGTTGCAGAAACTCAAAGAGCTTGGTGGAGAGTTTACTCGTTTGGCTGATAAGGCTTTGGGCAACAAAAAAGATAAGCAAGATTTGATGCGTGAAGTGTTGGTCGATGCCATGACGCATGCATTAGACTATTGGGAGTCTGTTACGGGTGAAAGTAAATTTGCGTTTGCCGAACAAAGTGGGCTGTGGCGCGTCTACCTCGACCGAAGCACACTGCAAACTCGCACGCTCGATAAATACATGCGTATCGAAACTCTGCCTAAAACACCACGCTGGAGAACGGTTCTGAGTTCGATTGAGTTTATTCTTGAACACTGTAAAGAACAGAGCCCTGAACGTGCTTACATCGAAGCACAGCGCGATAAATTGCAAAGACTGCTCACTAGCTAAACCTCTCATAAAATACAAGCCTCGCTCAATGCGGGGCTTTTTATACCTATTGTTTTCTGCCTATGGGTGGTACGCACTCTCCCCTCTCAAACACAAAATGCATGACATGTAAACGGTGAATGTATGCTCCTATGCACTCAACGAACTAGTACGAGCTGACATTTTCACAAACACCATTAATCTTAGCGACGGCCTCAAGCACTCTTCTTAATTGAGCTCATTTCCTAGCGGCTTCGACGGAACTCTCCTCTTCTTTAAACGAAAAAACACCGTAGTTAAAAAGTGTTGTATTGCACTATTTATCAATCCGCCATTCTTCTTTGATAAATGGGAAATTAGACTTCATTTTTCTTGTAAAAAAAGCATAATCCCCCCCTTAATTTCGCTGGTAAAAAAGACGATTTTTCATATTCCAAACGGAAATTGACCAACAATTGACAGAGATTGCGAAGTCAATCACAACAGAACGGCAGATTAAATTTCACCTGATTAATTAACGCGTTCAGCGCATGTGAGCTAGATCTCCGAACCTTAGATAGACAGAAATACCCCTTTAAACACTTACACCTCAACGTTAGCATACACTAACACACAAACAAAACACGGATATAAACTGCGACACATATCAATGTTCATTTTTCAACCAAGAACGAGCTAAAAGCAAACAAAATGACGTTTATGACGTGGGCGGGTGTGTTTTTAACGTTTTTAACGGGAATCGAGTTTGATTATTTTATGGATAAGGTGTTTTCTTACTCCTGCCTAAGGCCTACAGGCCACTCTTAACGAGACTTAATGTGAAAAGCGTAAGTAACGAAAAACGAAGAGGTAGGTCTTGGAGAGTGTTTATCAATTGATGACATTCAATTCCATTTAGTGAAATGAAAGCAAATAGTAAGGAACAGCTATGCTTGCCAATATTAAAAAAACAGCACTAGCAACAGCAATTATTGCAACAGCTACTACAGGTTTTGCATCGGTAGCTACTGCGGCTGAACGCAGTGAACTGACTATCCACCCTAAAGAGTTTACAACTTTCGTTCGTAACTTTAACCCTTTCTTGGGTGCAACTAACTTGCACACAACAACCGACTTCATCTACGAGCCACTAGTTGTTTTCAACGAAATGCACGGTAACACTCCGGTATTCCGTCTAGCTGAAAACTTCAAAATGGCTGACGACCTAATGAGCGTAACTTTCGATATTCGTAAAGGCGTGAAATGGTCTGATGGTCAAGCATTCACTGCTGACGACGTTGTTTACTCTTTCAACCTAGTAAAAGAGAAACCTGAGCTAGACCAGTCAGGCATCAACTCTTGGGTTACTGGTGTTGAGAAAGTTAACGACTACCAAGTTAAATTCCGTCTAAGCGAAGCAAACTCTAACGTTCCTTACGAAATTGCTAAAGTACCAGTTGTACCTAAGCACGTATGGAGCAAAGTGAAAGATCCAGCAACGTTTACTAACGAAAATCCTGTAGGTTCAGGTCCATTCACAGTTATCGATACGTTCACTCCACAATTGTACATCCAATGTCAAAACCCGAACTACTGGGATGCTGACAACCTAGATGTTGACTGTCTACGTGTACCTCAAATCGCAAACAACGACCAATTCCTAGGTAAGATTGTTAACGGCGAGATGGACTGGACTTCTTCATTCGTTCCTGACATTGACCGTACTTACGCTGCAGCAAGCCCGAACCACCACTACTGGTACCCGCCAGCGGGTACTCAAGCGTTCGTAGTGAACTTCAAAAACCCAGACGCTGCTAAGAACGAAGCACTAACAAACGTTGACTTCCGTCGCGCGTTCTCTATGGCGCTTGACCGTCAAACTATCATCGACATCGCATTCTACGGTGGCGGTACAGTGAACGACTTCGCATCTGGCCTTGGCTACGCATTCGAAGCTTGGTCTGACGAAGCAACTCACAACAAGTACAAAGGCTACAACACGTACAACGTTGAAGGTGCTAAGAAACTTCTAGCGAAAGCTGGCTTCAAAGACGTGAACAAAGATGGCTTCGTAGACACACCATCAGGTAAGTCTTTTGAGCTTCTAATTCAATCGCCAAACGGTTGGACGGACTTCAACAACACAGTCCAACTAGCGGTTGAGCAACTAGCAGAAGTTGGTATCAAAGCACGTGCTCGTACTCCAGACTTCTCTGTGTACAACCAAGCAATGCTAGAAGGTACTTACGACGTTGCTTACACCAACTACTTCCACGGTGCAGATCCACACTTGTACTGGGATAGCGGTTACAACTCGAAGCTACAATCTGGCGATGGTATGCCTCGTTTCGCGATGCACTTCTACAAGAACGACAAGCTAGACAGCCTACTTAACAGCTTCTACAAAACAGCTGATAAGCAAGAGCAGCTAGAAATCGCTCATGGTATCCAGCAAATCATCGCTCAGGATCAAGTTACTATCCCTGTGTTGTCTGGCGCTTACATGTACCAATACAACACAACTCGCTTCACTGGTTGGTGGAACGAAGAAAATCCTAAGGGCCGTCCAAACATTTGGGCTGGTATCCCAGAGCGTCTACTTCACGTACTGGACCTAAAACCAGTTAAATAAGTAGAAGTTCATTTCTCGCGGCACACATCCCGTGTGCCGCCTATAAAAATCCCCTAATAACGAAACCAATATGTGGCGCTCGTCGTCAGGGGATTTTTCGCTCTAAATTTCGCTAGGGGCGACCTGAAACCAGAAACAGGGAAAAAATCTGGGTGAGTAAGGTGTGAGTTATGGGTTATTTTTTAAGACGTTTGTCGTTCTATCTTGTCGCGCTCTTAGTTGCGGCGACGTTAAACTTTATTATTCCGCGAGCAATGCCTGGTGACCCAGTTACCATGATGTTTGCGAACGCTTCAGTACAGGTAACGCCAGAGCGAATCGCAGCAATGAAAGAATTGCTAGGTTTCGTTGATGGTCCTATTTACATCCAATACCTGTCCTACATTAAAAACATTCTAAGCTGGGAGCTAGGTACTTCAATTCAGTTCTATCCGCTTTCAGTAAACTCTCTACTTGGCAGTGCATTTGGCTGGTCTCTGTTCCTAGCTGGTACAGCGGTTGTACTTTCTTTCTCAATCGCATCAGTTCTTGGCATCTTCGCCGCTTGGAAACGTGGTAGTCGTTACGATGCCTTCGTAACACCAGGCACACTGATCATCCAAGCTATCCCACAAATGGTTATCGCAATGCTAGCGCTGTTTACCTTTTCAATTGGCTTGAAATGGTTCCCATCTGGCTACGCTTATACACCAGGCACCGTGCCAGATTGGTCAAGCTGGGCATTCATTAAAGACGTTGGTTACCACGCGGTACTGCCTCTATTTTGTGCAACGATTGTTCAAATCGGTGGCTTCCTAGTAAACATGCGTAACAACATGATCAACCTTCTAGCTGAAGACTACATCACTATGGCTAAAGGTAAGGGTCTAAGCGAAAACCGTGTGGTATTTAACTACGCCGCTCGTAACGCTTTACTTCCAAGTGTGACTGCACTTTCAATGTCTCTAGGTATGGCTATCGGTGGTCAGTTGATTATCGAAATGATCTTTAACTACCCAGGCCTAGGTACTGTTCTATTGAACGCTATCCACGCTCGTGACTACCAAGTACTTCAAGGTCAGTTAATTATCATGACGATGTTCATGCTGTGCTTCAACTTAATGGCTGACATGCTGTACATGATTCTAGACCCTCGCCTACGCAAGGGAGGCAAATAATCATGAAAAACTTATTCAAACTGATTTTAGGCAACTCGTTCGCACGTATTGGTTTAGCCATTATCACGATCTTCATCTTCGTTGCAGTGGCAGCACCATTAATTACAAAACACGCACCAGACAAGCGTACTGGTAATCCTCATGAGTACCCAAGCTTTGTTGTGAAACAAGCGCAAAGTAACCCTGATGGTTGGGTGGCTAAGAACCTAGCAGACGATCGTCGCACGCTGATTATGTCTAAAAAAGCAGATCACGTATTAGGTACTAGCCGTATGGGCCGCGACATCTGGTCACAAGTGGCTTACGGTGCCCGCGTATCACTAGGGGTAGGCTTTGGTGCTGGCATCATCGTGTGTTTCCTAGCGACGGTCATTGGTATCTCGGCAGGTTACTTCGGCGGTAAAGTGGATGACGTATTGAGTGCTGCAATGAACATCATGTTAGTAATTCCTCAATATCCATTGCTGTTTGTATTGGCGGCATTCATTGGCGAGGCAGGTCCTCTCACCATTGCCTTAATTATTGCAGGTACTTCCTGGGCTTGGGGCGCTCGTGTTGTTCGCTCGCAAACCATGGCACTGCGTGAGAAAGAGTTCGTTAAAGCAGCCGAAGTTTTGGGTGAATCTCCATTCCGCATCATCTTCGTTGAAATTCTGCCAAACCTAATTCCTATCGTAGGTGCAAGCTTCATCGGTTCAGTAATGCTGGCAATCAACACCGAAGCCGTTATCTCGTTCTTGGGTCTTGGCGACGCAAACACCATCAGCTGGGGCATCATGCTGTACAACGTACAAACATCTTCAGCAATGTTGATTGGCGCATGGTGGGAAGTACTCGCACCTTGTATTGCACTAACACTACTGGTTACTGGCCTTGCTCTGCTGAACTTTGCCGTTGACGAAATTGCGAACCCTCAGCTTCGTTCTCACAAAGGTATGAAACGCTGGAAAAAACTAGCAGCAAAAGACAAGAAAGAGCGTGAGCCTGAATTGGCACCGCAAAATGCACTATGGAGCGGAGATAAATAATCATGACTGCACCACTAATTTCTATCCGTAACCTATGCGTAGACTACATTACAGATGCGGGCGATGTCCGAGCCTGTAACAACGTAAGCTTTGATATTGCACCGGGCGAAGTCTTTGGTCTGGCTGGTGAATCAGGCTGTGGTAAATCAACCGTTGCTTTCTCGCTAATGCGCTTACATAAGCCGCCAGCGTTTATCACCGGAGGTGAAGTTATCTTCAATGGCGAAGACATACTCCAATACAGTGATCAACGCATGCAATCATTCCGTTGGAGTGAAATGTCGATGGTATTCCAAAGTGCGATGAACGCGCTGAACCCAGTTCTCACTATGGAAGAACAGTTCTGCGACGTAATTATGCGCCACACAGGACTCACTCGAGCTCAAGCAAGAGTTCGCGCTGAAGGCCTATTGGAAATAGTTGATATTCATCCTAGCCGCTTGAGCGATTACCCTCACCAGTTCTCTGGTGGTATGCGTCAGCGTTTGGTTATCGCTATTGCTCTGGCTCTGAATCCGAAGATGATCATCATGGATGAACCAACTACGGCACTAGACGTGGTGGTCCAACGTGAAATTCTGCAAAAGATTTACGCGCTTAAAGAAGAGTTTGGCTTCTCGATTCTGTTCATTACTCATGACTTGTCGCTGATGGTCGAGTTTTCTGACCGTATCGGCATCATGTATTCAGGTGAATTGATTGAAGTCGCACCTTCGAAACAAATTCTGGAAAGTCCTTACCACCCTTACACCAAAGGTTTGGGTAGCTCTTTCCCTCCACTAACTGGCCCTAAGACCAAATTGACTGGTATTCCAGGCAACCCTTTGAACCTATTAGAGATTCCTCAAGGCTGCCGCTTCCAAGCTCGCTGTGACCGTGTCCACGAAGCTTGTACACGAGTACCTACTCAGCTGCGTCAAATTGAACCTGGTCGTTATTCAAACTGCCACTTGTACGGCGATACGATTGCTCAAGCCAAGGTTTAAAACCAGAAGTTACGCTAGCTAAGAACAAAATTACACTGGAGAGAATTATGAGCAAACAACTCGGCGAACTGCTGGTTGAGGGTAAAAACGTCGTTAAGGACTTCCCGTTAAACAGTAACTCAATCAAGCAGTCAAAGATGCGTGCTATCAACGACGTATCTTTCAAAATGTACAAAAGCCGCGGTTTGTCAGTAGTGGGCGAATCTGGTTCAGGTAAATCGACCACCGCTAAAATGATTGCAAAAATGTACGCACCTACTGACGGCATCATTGAGTACAAAGGGCGTGATATTCAAGACATCACCTCAAGACAAGACTTGATGGCGTATCGTGAAGGCGTACAAATGGTGTGGCAAGACCCGTTTGGCTCGCTAAACCCAACGCACAATATCTTCCACCATATTGCGCGCCCGCTGCTTATTCATAAAAAAGTAGCACCGGGCAACAAGAAAGAACTGGAAGAGCGTGTGTACGACCTACTTGAACAAGTTGGTCTTATTCCACCAAAAGAAACGGCGCAAAAGTTCCCGCACCAGCTATCTGGCGGCCAGCGTCAACGTGTAAACCTAGCTCGTAACATCGCAGTAGGTGCAGAAGTGGTATTGGCGGATGAGCCAACATCGATGCTCGATGTATCAATCCGTGCCGGAGTTCTGAACTTGATGGAAGAGATGAAGTTCGAGAAACAAATGTCTCTGCTTTACATCACTCACGACATCGCAACAGCGCGTTACATTGCTGAAGATCTCGCAGTCATGTACGTAGGTCACATGGTTGAATGGGGCGATACTGAAGAAATCATTCACGATCCTCAACACCCATATACGCAACTGTTGGTATCTGCGGTTCCAGATCCATCGAAGTCTATTCACGAGAAGCTGAAAGGCAACAAAGGGGAAATCCCACTTTGGACACCAGAATCTGTCGGCTGTCCATTTGCAGGACGTTGTGTGCACGCTACTGACAAATGTCGCGAACGACTACCGGGCGTCACTCAACTGTCCGACAACCACTTTGTCCGCTGTTACTTATTTGAAGATTAATCATAACGAGGGTCAGGTTCAGCCTGGCCCATTCCTGTTTTTATCGTTTCCCGGAGACATTGAATGCTGCTACTGACTAACCACATTGGTTATGAACGTCTGGGCCCCAAAAAAGCCATTATCCAGACCGAACAACCACACTTGTCTTCTTACACTGCTCAATTGATTTGTGCCACTAGCGAGCAAACAGTGGCAACTTTTGCGGTTGAAGAACAAGGTAAAGTGGCGAACTGGCATCAGGGCTATTTCTACCTCATCGACTTTTCATCTTTCACAGATTCAGGCGACTATTTCCTGCAAGTGGAAGATTCGCGTTCTTCTTATTTCACTGTTGGCGAACATATTCTGTTGAATCAAACCCTGTCAGATGTGATCCACTACTTCAAATCACAACGTTGCGGTGGGGTTTTCGATCAACAAGATCGACAAGTGCCAGTGCTCAACGCCAATCAAACAGTTGATGTTCACGGTGGCTGGTACGACGCATCTGGAGACGTTAGTAAATATTTAAGTCATCTTTCATACGCTAATTATTTGAACCCTCAACAAACTCCAATGGTGGTTTGGAACATCCTAAAAGGGCTTTCATTGCTTGAAGGAAGCGAAGACATTGCAGCCTTCACACGCACACGTCTTATTGAAGAAGCCCTGTTCGGTGCAGACTTCCTTGTTCGTATGCAAAACGAAAAAGGCTTCTTCTACATGACGGTCTTTGATAAGTGGAGCAAAGATACTGCGCAACGAGAAATCTGTGCCTACGAAACGCAACTTGGTCACAAATTTGACGACTACCAAGCAGGCTTTCGACAAGGTGGCGGTGTCGCCATCGCAGCTCTGGCCGCGGCGTCGCGTTTAGGTGTTCACGGCGAATACGATCAACAGAAATACCGCAACGCTGCTGAAAATGGTTACTGGCACTTAAAAGAGCACAATACGCAGTACCTCAATGATGGTGAAGAAAACATTATCGACGAATACTGTGCGCTACTAGCTAGTGTAGAACTGTTTAAAGCCACCAAAGAAACTCGCTACTTGGAAGAGAGCCGTTTGTGGGCACAACGCTTAGTTGCCCGCCAAATGAGCGACGAGCAGATTCAACACTTTTGGTCAGCAAACCAAGACGGCAGTCGTCCATACTTTCACGCTGCCGAAGCAGGTCTACCAGGTATTGCCCTATGCGAATACCTAGCAATTGAAGACGACTCCGTACAGACAGAATCAGTAAAATGCATCGTTAACCGAGCGTGTGAGTTTGAGATCAAAATATCGAATAAAGTGACCAACCCATTCGGTTACCCTCGCCAGTATGTTAAAGGCGTAAATGAGTCAAAACGCGATGCATTTTTTGTCGCACACAACAATGAATCCGGCTATTGGTGGCAAGGCGAGAATGCTCGATTGGGCTCACTCGCGACCATGGCGTATCTCGCTCAACCGCATATAGCGTCGCAAGAAATACAGCAACAACTTTCCGTGTTTGCTCAAGATGCATTGAACTGGATTGTAGGCTTAAACCCGTACGACATGTGCATGCTTGATGGCCACGGTCGTAACAACCCTGATTACCTTCCTCAATATGGTTTCTTCAACGCTAAAGGCGGTGTATGTAACGGAATCACTGGCGGCTTTGAAGACGAGGAAGACATCGCATTTAACCCACCAGCACAAAAAGACGACATGCTACAAAACTGGCGCTGGGGCGAACAATGGATCCCGCATGGCGCTTGGTACTTACTCGCGATAATGAGTCAAGCTCAGCATATTTCTCAGTTGGCAACCTCTAAAAATATTAAGGAACAATAATCATGGGGATGTATTTTGTTGGTATCGATGGTGGCGGCACGTCATGTCGAGCCAGGATTAAAGATTCACAAGGTAATTTTCTTGGCGAGGCCAAAAGCGGCAGCGCCAACATCATGCTAGGTGCTGAAATTGCAATGGCTTCGATTCTTGAATCCATCACTTCGGCTGCCGAGCAAGGCGATCTGACACAACAAGATTTCGCATCGATGCATGTCGGCTTAGCCCTTGCAGGTGCTGAGCACAAAGCATCTTGGCAAGCCTTTATGTCTCTTCCTCATCCGTTTGCCAGTATGACTCTTAATACTGATGCTTACGGCGCGTGCGTTGGTGCACACAATGGCGAAGATGGCGCAATCATGATCGCAGGAACGGGCTCTTGTGGCATCTACCTTAAAGGATTGGAGCAGCACGTTGTCGGTGGTCGCGAATTCCCTATTTCGGATCAAGGTGGCGGCGCAGTGATGGGGCTTCGCCTAGTTCAACAAGTTTTGTTAGCAGAAGATGGCATCAGGGAGAAAACGCCTCTAGCACAACACGTCATGGCACATTTCGAAAATGACGTTGATAACGTGGTGGCTTGGTCTAAACAAGCGCTTCCTCGTGATTATGGCCAGTTTTCTCCTGCGATTTTCCAACATGCAGAACAAGGTGATGCACTAGCAATTGAGATGCTGAAGCAAACTGCAGCTGATATAGAAATGTTTCTCGTGGCATTAAACAAGCGCGGCGCAACGCGTATTTGTTTAATGGGCAGCATTGCTGAACGTATTTTAAGTTGGCTTTCGCCACCAGTTCAGCAATGGGTTGTTGAGCCACAGTTTGACGCGATTGAAGGCGCAATTATGTTTGCAGGTAAACCTGAACATAACCTTTACTCGCTCAGTGCGGCGTAGGAGTAGATATGGAATATCGTGTTGATCTCGTCGTCCTATCAGAACAAAAGCAAAACTGCCGTTTCGGACTGACTTTCCATAACTTGAGCGATCAAGATCTCCACAATTGGAGCCTGATTTTTGCTTTTGATCGCTACATCCTGCCGGATAGTATTTCGAATGGTCAGCTCAAGCAAATTGGCAGCTACTGCACCCTCAAACCAGAAGGGTTGGTGCTGGCAGCTAACCATCATTTTTACTGCGAGTTCAGTATTGGTTCGAACCCATTCCGTTACTATTCTGATGGATTCAATGAAGCCTTGGTCAACTTTGAAGTCAACGGCAACCTGCAGCGAGCTCAAGTCGATGTCACGCCGATCGTATTGGCTTCGCCGTACCGTGAACGTAGTGAGATCCCTTCCAGCTTGACGCATGCGCAGCCTTTATTGCCAAAACCAAACCATATAGAAGTCAGCGATCACTGCTTTAGCTTTAATCATCACGCTGGCGTTGCAGTTTATTCAAACCTAGCCAATGCAGCTAAAGAGTGGTTACTTGAAGAGCTTAAGCGCATTCATCAATTTGAGTTCGCATCAGACAATGGCAGTCAGATCATCTTCAAAGGCAACCCAACCTTGGATGAAGGCGCCTACAAGCTGAAGGTAACAGAAGAGTCGATCAAAATTGAAGCTGGCTCTTCGTCTGGTTTTACCCATGCTTGTGCAACGTTATTGCAACTGATCAAAGTTGGCGATCAACCAGCCTCAATGGAAGTGGTTTGCTGTTCAATCAAAGACCGACCACGTTTTCGTTACCGCGGTATGATGCTAGATTGTGCTCGCCATTTTCACTCCGTTGAGCAAGTCAAACGTTTGATCAACCAGTTGGCTCACTACAAGTTCAATACATTCCATTGGCACCTTACCGATGATGAAGGTTGGCGAATTGAGATCAAATCATTGCCTCAACTAACCGATATTGGCGCATGGCGTGGGTTGGATGAAACCAATGAGCCACAGTACACGCACCTTGCTGAGCGTTACGGCGGTTTTTACACTCAAGAAGACATCAAAGACGTGGTTGCCTTTGCTTCGAAACGAGGCATCACTGTTATCCCTGAAATCGATGTACCAGGCCACTGCCGAGCTGCCATCAAGTCGTTACCACACCTATTGGTAGAAGCAGAAGACACCACCGAATACCGCAGCATTCAGCATTACAACGACAACGTCATTAACCCAGCTCTGCTGGGGAGCTATGAGTTTATCGATAAAGTGTTGGAAGAAGTCTCCGCGTTGTTCCCTGCCCCTTATGTTCATATCGGTGCGGATGAAGTACCTAACGGCGTATGGTCAAAAAGCCCTGCATGCCAAGCACTAATGGAACAACTGGGTTACAGCGACTACAAAGAGTTACAAGGGCACTTCTTGCGTCATGCCGAAGACAAACTACGCAAACTTGGCAAGCGCATGCTGGGTTGGGAAGAAGCACAGCATGGCGACAAAGTCAGCAAAGACACAGTGATCTATTCGTGGTTAAGCGAAGAAGCGGCGTTGAACTGCGCGCGCCAAGGTTTCGATGTGGTGCTACAACCTGCGCAAACCACCTACTTAGATATGACCCAAGATTACGCACCAGAAGAACCGGGCGTGGATTGGGCTAACCCATTGCCGCTAGAAAAAGCTTACAACTATGAACCACTCGCTGAAGTGCCAGCCGACGATCCAATACGTAAACGCATTTGGGGCATTCAAACCGCATTGTGGTGCGAAATCATCAACAACCAGTCTCGTATGGACTACATGGTCTTCCCGCGCTTAACCGCAATGGCAGAAGCATGTTGGACAGACAAGCAACACCGAGACTGGACCGACTATTTATCACGTTTGAAAGGACACCTACCGCTGCTTGATTTGCAGGGAGTGAATTACCGTAAACCGTGGAAGTAATACAGAGCTGATGTAGAAGCATCACGCTTGAAGAGTTTTTAAATTTTGGCTGCAGACGCAGCTTTGTAAAAAGGAAATACACAAATGAAATACGGCTATTTCGATAACGAGAATCGTGAATACGTCATTACTCGCCCTGATGTACCTGCTCCTTGGACCAACTACCTAGGTACAGAAAAATTCTGTACCGTTATCTCGCATAACGCAGGTGGCTATTCGTTCTACAACTCTCCAGAATACAACCGTGTTACTAAGTTCCGTCCAAATGCGACATTCGATCGCCCAGGACACTACGTTTACCTACGTGATGATGAGACGGGAGATTACTGGTCAATCTCTTGGCAACCAGTTGCCAAAAGCCTAGACGAAGCGAACTACGAAGTTCGTCATGGTTTGTCGTACTCTAAATTCAAGTGTGAATACAGCGGCATTAGCGCAACCAAAACGCTCTTTGTACCAAAAGGCGAAGATGCAGAAATTTGGGATGTGGTCATCAAGAACACCTCTGACAAACCGCGTACGATCAGTGCATTCTCATTTATTGAGTTCTCGTTCAGCCACATTCAATCAGATAACCAAAACCACCAGATGTCTCTCTACTCTGCTGGTACGTCATACAACGAAGGCGTGATTGAATACGACCTGTACTACAACACTAACGATTTCGAAGGCTTCTACTACCTAGCGTCAACGTTTGATCCAGATTCATACGACGGTCAACGTGATAGCTTCCTAGGTCTATACCGCGACGAAGCAAACCCACTAGCAGTAGAACAAGGTAAGTGTTTTAACACCGCACAAACGTGTTACAACCACTGTGGCTCTCTGCACAAGCAATTTACTATCCAACCAGGAGAAGAAGTTCGCTTTGCTTACATTCTAGGTATCGGTAAAGGCAACGGTGAGCGTCTACGTGCTAAGTACCAAGACCTTGCAGAAGTCGACAATGCATTTGCTGGCATCAAAGCACACTGGGATGAGCGTTGTGGCAAGTTCCAAGTGAAATCGCCAAACGAAGGCCTAGACACCATGATCAATGCTTGGACGCTATACCAAGCAGAAACATGTGTGGTTTGGTCTCGCTTTGCTTCGTTCATCGAAGTGGGTGGTCGTACTGGTCTTGGTTACCGCGATACGGCGCAAGACGCAATTTCCGTTCCTCACGCGAACCCGAAAATGACTCGTAAGCGCATCGTTGATCTACTGCGTGGTCAAGTAAAAGCGGGTTACGGCCTACACCTATTCGATCCTGATTGGTTCGATCCTGAAAAAGCAGATGTTAAACCATCTAAGTCTCCAACGGTTGTTCCTACTCCGTCCGATGAAGATAAGATCCACGGTATTGAAGACACTTGCTCTGATGATCACCTATGGCTAGTACCAACCATCTGTAAATACGTGATGGAAACCGGTGAGCACAGCTTCTTCGACGAAGTGATTCCTTACGCGGATGGCGGTGATGCAACCGTGTATGACCACATGAAAGCTGCGCTAGACTTCTCAGCTGAATACGTGGGTCAAACGGGCATCTGTAAAGGTCTACGTGCCGACTGGAACGACTGTCTAAACCTAGGTGGCGGCGAGTCTTCAATGGTGTCTTTCCTACACTTCTGGGCGCTACAAGAGTTCATCGACCTTGCAAAATACCTAGGCAAAGAAGCTGACGTTGAGAAATACACCGAGATGGCAGCAAACGTGCGTGAAGCGTGTGAAACACACCTTTGGGACGAAGAAGGCGGCTGGTATATCCGTGGTCTAACGAAAAACGGCGACAAGATTGGCACAGCGCAACAAAAAGAAGGTCGTGTACACCTTGAGTCAAACACTCTTGCGGTGCTGTCTGGTGCGGTATCTCAAGAGCGCGGTGAAAAGGCAATGGACGCAGTCGACGAGAATCTATTCTCTGAATACGGCCTACATCTGAACTCACCATCATTCGCAACACCAAATGATGATATCGGCTTTGTAACGCGCGTTTACCAAGGCGTAAAAGAAAACGGTGCGATCTTCTCACATCCAAACCCATGGGCTTGGGTTGCTGAAGCAAAATTGGGGCGCGGTGACCGTGCGATGAAGTTCTACGATGCACTCAACCCATACAACCAAAACGACATCATCGAAAAACGTATCGCAGAACCGTACTCCTACGTGCAGTTCATTATGGGTCGAGACCACCAAGATCACGGTCGTGCAAACCACCCATGGCTAACTGGCACATCTGGTTGGGCTTACTTCGCAGTGACCAACTTTATCCTTGGTGTGCGCACAGGTTTTGATGGTCTCACTATCGATCCATGTATTCCAACTAACTGGCCTGGATTTGAAGTCACTCGTCAGTGGCTAGGCGCGACTTACAACATCAAAGTTGTTAACCCTGATTCAGTCAGCAAAGGCGTGAAATCTATCACTCTGAACGGCGAAGCTATCACTGGCGCATCAGTACCAGTTCAAGCGGAAGGCTCCGTGAACGAAGTGATCGTAACACTAGGTTAATCGCTTAAAAATACCCCAATGCACTTTTGCTCTTTAGCTTGTGCATTGGGTTCGCTAGCAAAATTTTAAGGCGCGGTGTATTGCCGCCCTTATTGAGGTTCGAATCATGATCAAATTTGGTACAGGCGGTTGGCGCGCATTCATCGGTGAAGAATTCACTAAAGATAATGTTCGTTTGGTTGCTCAGGCAGTAGCAAACATCACTAACAGAGAATCAGTGGCAGATCGTGGCTTTATCATTGGCTATGACCGACGTTTTCTGTCTGATAAAGCGGGCCGTTGGTTTGCCGAAGTTTTAGCGGCAAATGGCATTGTAGTTAGCTTTATCGATAAGTTTGTTCCAACACCAATCGTGATGTTCAAAGCAAAAGAGATGGGCTGTGCTTACTCGGCGTGCATCACCGCATCGCATAACCCTGCAGATTACAATGGCATCAAAGTCTTCATTGAAGGTGGTCGTGATGCAGATGAAATCATTACCGAGAAAATTGAAACTCAAATTTCCACACTTACCGCACAAGATGTGAAAAGTGTCGATTTTGATCAAGCGGTTGAAGACAAGTTGATTGAAATCATCAACCCGATGAACGAGTTTGTTGATTCAATCATCGACTTTATCGACATTGAAGCAATCAAAAAAGCCAACCTTCGTGTGCTGATTGACCCGATGTTTGGTGTCGCGAAAAACGCACTACAAACCGTCCTAATCAACGGTCGCTGTGAAGTAGACGTGATCAACGACGGAAAAAACCCAGACTTCGGTGGTTTAATGCCTTCTCCAAGTGCTGCAACCCTGTACCGCTTGATGCACCTTGTCGCGCAAGAAGGCTACGACATCGGTATTGGTACTGACGGCGATGCAGACCGTCTTGGTATCATCGATGAGAAAGGCAACTTCATTCATCCAAATGAAGTGCTGATTCTTCTGTATTACTACCTATTGAAATACAAAGGTTGGAAAGGCTCAGTCGTACGTAACATCGCGACAACACATCTACTAGACAAAATCGCCGAAGATCACAGTGAGAAATGTTTTGAGGTTCCAGTTGGCTTCAAACACATCAGCTCGCAAATGGAAGCAGATGACTCACTGATTGGTGGAGAAAGCTCTGGTGGTTTAACTATTCGCGGTCATATCAAAGGTAAAGATGGTGTGTTCGCATCGAGCTTACTGATTGAAATGATCTCGGTAACGGGCAAAAAGTTGTCTGAACTACTGGATGAAATCTATGGCAAGTACGGCTACGCGTACATGGCAGAAGGTGATTGCAAATTCAAACCAGCGCAAAAAGAAGTCCTATTCAACAAGATATATGTTGAAAAACAACTGCCTGAGTTTGAGTTCGATATTGAAAAAGTCAGCTACGAAGATGGCGCGAAAGTCTACTTCAAGAACGGCGGTTGGATCATCGCGCGCTTTTCTGGTACTGAGCCATTACTACGTATTTTTGCAGAAATGCAAGATAAGGACACTGCGGAACGTGTTCTTCAACAGTTTAAAGAGTTCTTGTCTCTATAACTGACCTTGTGCCCGCTTCGAGCACAATGATGAGAGCCGACGCTGTCTGAAAAGGCGCTCATCAACAGGAGAAGAGCACTTGCCCGGCATCACTGCCGGGCTTTTTTGTATCTACAAATCGAGAATGGATTCGCAATCCCGTATGCAGAGGCATTAAGTGAACGCTAGCACGCCTTGAGTTTCGATCTTCACAGCAACGCGCTCACCGATATGAAGCGGCTGTGATGCAATAGCCAGTAGACGATCACCATTAGCATCAATCACATAACGACAATGATCACCCATGAAGTGCTGCTCAAGCACAGTGACCGCACTGTCTTCATCCGACTGAATTTGGACATGTTGTGGTCGCAGTAGTAATGAACAAGCAGATTGCATTTGAATCTCTTGCTGCGCACTCGCCTCAACTACACCAATATGGGTTTCGTATTCCGTATCTGAAATGCGCGTTGCGGCTAGGTAGCTACCACCACCTAAGAAGTCTGCAACAAACTTGCTCGAAGGTTGGTAGTAGAGTTCTGAAGCCGTGCCGTATTGCTCAATAACACCGTGGTTCATCACCGCCATTTTGTCAGCAAACGCAAATGCTTCTTCACGACTGTGAGTCACGAAAATCGCTGTAACGCCTTGTGCCTTAAAAATCTTACGGATCTCGCTGATTAACTCGTGACGAACCTGAGTATCAATATTGGAAAACGGTTCATCCAAAAGCAGTAAATCAGGGCTGTAAGCCAGAGAACGGGCAATCGCAACGCGCTGTTGTTGTCCACCAGAAAGCTGATGTGGATAACGATCGGCATAACCTTGAAGGTGCACGAGTTCTAGCATTTCATCAACGTTCGCGCGCTTTTCCTGTGCTGATTGATGCTTCAAGCCAAAGGCTATATTTTGCGCAACTGTCAGATGAGGAAATAGTGCATAATCTTGGAAGATCATTCCGATATTGCGCTCTTCTGGCGGCAACCAATTTTCACCATCATCAATCGTCTGACAATTTAAGCTCATTTGACCAGAAGTAAGAGGCAGCAAACCAGCAATCGCTTTCAACAATGTCGTTTTGCCACAACCACTCGCCCCTAAAAGACAAACGATTTGCCCCTGTTCAACTTCAAGCGACAAAGACTCTAAAACGGTTTGAGCATCGTATTGGCAAGTTAGGTTTTTAATTGATAGTGCGCAGCTCATCAGTGATTTTGCTCCAGTGAACGGTTAACAACAACAAGCGGGATCAACCCAACAAGAACCAACAATACAGCAGGCAGAGCTGCCAATTCTAAATGCTCATCCGAGGCAAAGTTATATACGTATGTTGCCAGTGTTTCAAAATTGAATGGACGCAGAAGCAGAGATGCATTGAGCTCTTTCATCGACTCAATAAACACCAACAATGCCGCAATCAGTGCACCACGTTTTACCAGTGGGAAGTGCACTCGCCACAGCATCGTATTAGGCGTACATCCCATCGTGCGTGACGCCATATCTAACGATGGAGAAATTTTATTTAGATTACTTTCGATACTACCAATCGCAACAGCAGAGAAACGCACCACCATCGCAAAGATCAACGCAAACATTGAGCCTGAGAAAATCAGCCCCGGCCTACCCCATTCCATCGCCTTCGCAATATCGTTTACGCGATAGTCCATAAACAGCACGGCAACCATCACGCCGATCGCCAATACCGTTCCAGGTACTGCGTAGCCCATTGAGGAAAGACGCATAAAAGCAAGGCTTTCACGTTTGCCATTGACTCGGTGAGTAAAGTTAACCACAAGAGCAACGGCCACGCCGATGATCGCAGCAATGACAGACACAACAAGACTGTTCCACGCGTACTCACGGAATTCTGGTGTCCAGCTTTGCTCAAAGTAAGTAATGGAGTAATCAATCAACTGAAGTAATGGCAAAATGAACGCCACAGCAACCAGCCCCCAACACCACACCAGTGCCGCCCATTTTTTCCAGCTACTTAACTCGTAACGAAAATCTTCATGGCTGTTAAATTGGCTTTGGAATAGTTTCTGCTTTCTGCGGCTATAGCGTTCTGTACTGAGTAGCAGCACAACAATCAACAACATAATTGCGGAAATTTTAGCGGCCGCGTTAAGGTTAGAATAACCAAGCCATGTGTCGTAAACCGCTGTCGTTAATGTGTTAACGGCGAAATAGCTGACAGTGCCGAAGTCCCCGATGGTTTCCATCGCCACCAGCGACAAACCCACGGCAATAGAAGGCCGCACCAAAGGCATCGAAATACGCCAAAAGCTCTCCCAAGGTGAGCATTTCAGCAAGCGGGCACTTTGCAGCAGTGAAACATTCTGTTCCATAAACGCCGCGCGGCACAGTAGATACACGTAAGGGTATAGCACTAGAGACAGGACAAAGGTCGCCCCCGGCAAGGTTCGAATATCTGGGAACCAATATTCGCCAGGTCCCCACCCGGTAACATCACGCAGGAATATTTGAATTGGGCCAGCAAAGTCGAACCAATCCGTAAATATGTAGCCAATAATGTAACCCGGCATTGCCAATGGCAATACAAGCGCCCACTGTAACCACTTTTCCGTTGGCAACTTACACATTGCCATTAACCAAGCACTTGGAATACCGAAAATAAGAGACAGGCCCATAACCCCAATCGTTAAGACGACGGTGTTATAGATATAGGTTGGCATCACCGTCGACATCAAATGTGTAAACAGGTTATCCGTTTCACCAATTGCGGTGTAGAAGATCGCTAAGATCGGCAAAACCAGTAACAGAGTTATCGCTCCACTACTGGTTTTCCATAGAGAATGTCTATCTTTCATTGCCTAATTACTGCAAGGCTTTATGAAATACAAATGCTGGTGCAAATACATCTCATATCCTTTAATCAAATGGGGGTATAGTTATACCCCCACAAGGAATTAAAGGTCAAATTTCACTTCATCTAGTAGCTTAATCGCTGCTTCATGGTGAGAAGCGATATCATCTAGAGAAAGCGTGTCTGCTTTAAAGTCGCCCCAAGATTCCACAAGTTCAGAACGCTTAACGCCTTCTTTTACTGGGTACTCGTAGTTCACTTCTGCGTACATCTTCTGAGCGGTTTCGCCAGTCAAGAACTCCATAAGCTTAAGCGCGTTATCTCGGTTTGGAGCGTATTTCGCCATCGCCATACCAGAGATGTTCACGTGTGTGCCTGTTGTTTCTTGATTCGGGAAATTGATGTAAACCGCATCAGCCCAAGCTTTTTGCTCTTTGTCGTTAACCATTTTGCCTAGGTAGTAGCTGTTACCCAAAGAAACATCACATAGACCTTCTTTAATCGCTTTTACTTGTGCACGGTCGTTACCTTGAGGTTTACGAGCAAGGTTCGCTTTTACGCCTTCCAACCATTCTTTCGTTTCTGCTTCGCCGTAGTGAGCGATCATCGAAGAAACAAGGGATACGTTGTATGGGTGCTTGCCGCTGCGAGTACAAATCTTACCTTTGTATTCTGGTTTGGCTAGATCAGCATAGTTAAAGTCCGCACCTAGTTTGCCAACACGGTCGCGAGAAGAGTAAACACTGCGAGTACGTAGCGTAAGTGCAAACCACTCATTCTCTTTGTCTTGGTACTGAGCTGGTACATTTTCTTCAATGATCTTGCTATCAACTTTCTGAACTAGGCCTTTGTTTGTCAGTTCTGCTAGACGGCTGATATCAGTAGTCAGGACAACGTCCGCTGGGCTGTATTCGCCTTCCTGAGCTAGTTTCTCTGCTAGACCTTCCTTCGCAAATTTAACGTTTACTTTGATGCCAGTTTCTTTAGTGAACTCGTTGAACATTGGTTCAACTAGAAAAGGTTGACGGTAAGAGTAGACGTTCACTTCTTCAGCTGCCATTGCTGTTGGAGCTAGAGTTGCGCAAGTCAGTGCTGAAAGAGTTAGCAGTTTTTTCATTGTTTAATCCTTTACCATGCTAATGATAACGTTTATCAGTTGCGTTATTATATGTATGTTCAATAAGAAAACAACGACCAAAATAAAAAAACCTGCTCATCGGAGCAGGTTTTTACATACCGAGAATGTAACTATTTATTACAAGGCATATTTACTTCACAGTTACGAATTCAGGGTAAGCACCAACACCACAATCGTGCATGTCCATGCCTTCCATTTCTTCCTCTTCCGTAACTCGAATACCAACCGTAGCTTTAAGAATCGCCCAAACCACTAGGCTTGCACCAAATACCCAAGCAAAGATCACTGCGGCACCAAGAAGCTGCGCACCAAACGTCGCTTCACCGTTGCTTAGAGGAACAACCATTAGACCGAAGAAACCACAAACACCATGAACTGAAATTGCACCCACAGGATCGTCAATCTTCAGTTTATCGAGACCGATGATGCTAAATACCACTAGCGCACCCGATACCGCACCGATTGCTACAGCATACAAAGGTGATGGTGACAGTGGGTCTGCCGTGATAGCTACCAAACCAGCCAGTGCACCGTTAAGGATCATGGTTAAATCTGCTTTACCCCAAGTGGTTTTACACACAAACAATGCAGCAATCGATCCCGCAGCCGCAGCCGCGTTCGTGTTAAGGAAGATTTGACCAACCGCCGTTGCGTTTTCAAAGTCTGAAACCATCAATTGAGAACCGCCATTGAAGCCAAACCAGCCGAACCAAAGAATAAACGTACCCAGTGTTGCTAATGGCATGTTCGAGCCAGGAATTGGGTAGATTTCACCGTTTTTACCGTATTTACCTTTACGAGCACCAAGCAGTAACACGCCAGCTAGCGCCGCGGACGCACCTGCCATATGAACAATACCTGAACCCGCGAAGTCGCTAAAGCCAGCTTCAGATAGGAAGCCACCGCCCCATGTCCAGTAGCCTTCCATTGGGTAAATGAACGCGGTCAAAACAGCTGAGAACAGCAAGAATGACCAAAGCTTCATGCGCTCTGCAACGGCCCCCGAAACAACAGACATCGCTGTTGCAACAAATACCACTTGGAAGAAAAAGTCGGATTCAAGAGAATGGTCTGCGCCTTCACCCTGGGTACCAATCAACCCACCGAACGATGGTAACCAACCGCCTTCTCCGTTATCGACGTACATAATGTTGTAACCAATAACAAGGTAAGTGGTACACGCTATCGCGTACAAACAAAAGTTTTTGGTTAGAATCTCAGTTGTGTTCTTAGAACGCACTAGACCCGCTTCTAACATGGCAAAACCTGCTGCCATCCACATTACCAACGCACCGGAAATGAGGAAGAAAAAGGTGTCGAGTGCGTAACGTAACTCGGTTACTGTTGTTGCTAATTCCATAATAGTGTCTCCAATCCCTTGAATACTTAAAGTGCTTCTGCGTCCATTTCACCCGTACGGATGCGCACCGCTTGGTTCAGGTCGTACACAAAAATCTTACCGTCGCCAATTTTTCCGGTCTGCGCCGCTTTTGTGATCGCCTCTACGACGCGATCAACATTGTCTGCATGTGTCGCAATTTCTATTTTGACCTTCGGTAGAAAGTCCACTTGGTATTCCGCGCCGCGGTACAACTCAGTGTGGCCCTTCTGGCGACCAAAGCCTTTCACCTCTGATACTGTCATCCCTTCGATACCGACATCAGCCAATGCTTCGCGAACATCGTCTAACTTAAACGGCTTAATAATGGCGTTGATTATTTTCATGCAATTCTCTCCGAAGCTTTCATCCTGAAACACTTCTAATAATCCAATCTACGTGCCAAGTTTTTAAGTTATTGAATTAAATGCACTTATAGTAATTTACAGGTTTATAAACAAAAAAGGCGCACCGATATGGTGCGCCTTTTTCACAAATATAAAGCAATCCCGATGGGATTACCCAAAACTGTGCATTAAATGTTCAAAAAGTCTTTCCATTGCTCAATCAGTGCAACAAAGTCTTCAATGCCGCAGCTTGCTGTACTCTCTGCATCATAGAAATCGAACTCACTGTCCATCTCTACATCGTAATCGTGCGATAGAGCGTTCTCCTGCACCAGAACTTCATCCCCTTGAATCATCAAGCTGATCTCAGTGCCTGTTAAAGTATGCTCTTGAGAAGGAAGAGAAAACGCCTTATCAATTAAAGCTTCTACTTGAGCAATCTTCGCTGGATCTTTCCCGATTTCTTCTTGTAACCAGCGCCCTACGATCTCATGCCCCATGCTGCATTTTACGTAGTACTCGCCCATCAACGTATTACGGATGAATTCAAATTCCATCGAGGTTGCCTTTTCGTATCAATTTGGTGCGGAGTATAACGAATTACGTCCATAAAAAAAGCACCTCAAGTGAGGTGCTTTTCGTCGTTTAGCTTTGCTTATGCTGGCTCTTGGAAGATAACTTCATCAGCTTTCTTGGTGTACTGTTCCATTTTATGGAAGTTCAAGTAGCGGTAAGTATCTGTTGCCGTTGCGTCGATTTGCTTCGCGTATTCTAGGTATTCTTCTTTGGTTGGAATCTTACCTAGGATTGCACCTACTGCCGCTAACTCCGCAGAAGATAGGTAAACATTCGCGCCAGTACCTAGACGGTTCGGGAAGTTACGCGTAGACGTAGACATGACTGTCGATTTGTCAGCAACGCGTGCTTGGTTGCCCATACATAGTGAACATCCTGGAGTTTCAATACGAACCCCTGCACGTCCGAAGATGCCGTAGTAGCCTTCTTCTGTCAGTTGGTCTTTATCCATCTTCGTTGGTGGCGCTACCCAAAGGCGCGTCGCTAACTGACCATTGAATTTATCAAGCAATTTACCTGCAGCACGGAAGTGACCAATGTTCGTCATACAAGAACCGATGAACACTTCATCAATCGCAGTGCCTTGTACTTCAGATAGCAAACGAGCATCATCTGGATCGTTTGGTGCACACAGTATTGGCTCGTGGATTTCGGCCATGTCGATTTCAATCACATGCGCGTATTCCGCATCTGAGTCCGCTGACATCAATTCAGGTTTCGCCAACCACTCTTCCATCGCAGTGATACGACGCTCGATTGTACGGCGGTCACCGTAGCCTTCCGAGATCATCCACTTAAGCATCACGATGTTCGAGTTTAGGTACTCTTCGATTGATTCTTGAGATAACTTAACGGTACAACCCGCAGCAGAACGCTCAGCTGACGCATCAGACAGTTCGAATGCTTGCTCAACCGTTAGTGTTTCTAGACCTTCAATCTCAAGGATACGGCCAGAGAATTCATTCACTTTACCGGCTTTTTCAACAGTCAGTAGACCTTGTTGAATCGCGTAGTAAGGGATAGCATGAACTAGGTCACGAAGTGTGATACCCGGTTGCATCTTGCCTTTAAAGCGAACCAAAATTGATTCAGGCATATCCAATGGCATAACGCCTGTTGCCGCTGCGAATGCAACCAGACCAGAACCAGCTGGGAATGAAATACCTAGCGGGAAACGAGTATGCGAGTCGCCACCAGTACCGACAGTATCTGGCAGTAGCATACGGTTTAGCCACGAGTGGATAATGCCATCGCCTGGACGTAGAGAAACACCGCCACGGTTCATGATGAAATCAGGAAGTGTATGGTGAGTATTCACGTCAACTGGTTTAGGGTACGCAGATGTGTGACAGAACGACTGCATAACTAGGTCTGCTGAGAAGCCAAGACACGCAAGGTCTTTAAGCTCATCACGCGTCATAGGACCCGTTGTATCTTGAGAACCTACAGTTGTCATCTTAGGCTCACAGTAAGTGCCCGGACGAACACCTGCTACACCACATGCTTTACCAACCATTTTCTGTGCGAGCGTGTAACCCTTGCCAGAATCAGCAACTTCACCAGGTTTACGGAATACATCAGAAGACTCAAGACCTAGAGCTTGGCGCGCTTTATCTGTTAAACCACGACCGATGATCAGTGGGATACGACCGCCAGCACGTACTTCATCAATCAGCACGTCTGTTTTTAGAGAAAACTCAGCAAGTACTTCACCTGTTTCGTGGTTACATACTTTGCCTTCGTATGGGTAAACGTCGATAACGTCGCCCATATTCAACTTCGTTACATCAACTTCGATAGGCAGCGCGCCCGCATCTTCCATTGTGTTGAAGAAGATAGGTGCAATTTTACCGCCAAGCACGTAACCACCAGCGCGTTTGTTAGGTACGTAAGGGATATCATCGCCCATGAACCATAGCACTGAGTTAGTTGCAGATTTACGAGAAGAACCAGTACCAACAACATCACCAACATACACTAGCTGGTGACCTTTTGATTTTAGCTCTTCGATTTGTTTGATTGGACCGATGGTGCCTGGCTGGTCAGGGTTAATACCCTCACGTTCGTTTTTCAGCATCGCAAGCGCGTGTACTGGAATATCAGGGCGAGACCATGCATCAGGAGCTGGAGAAAGATCATCCGTGTTCGTTTCACCTGTCACTTTAAAGACAGTCAGCGTGATTTTTTCTTCAAGCTTAGGCTTAGATAGGAACCATTCAGCATCCGCCCAAGATTGAAGCACTTTTTGTGCATGAGCATTGCCTGCTTTCGCTTTCTCTTCTACATCATAGAAAGCATCAAACATCAGTAGCGTATGAGACAGAGCTTTCACAGCGATTTCAGCCAAGGCTTCATCGTCTAGTAGCTCAACTAACGGTGCGATGTTGTAACCGCCTTGCATTGTACCCAGTAGCTCAGCCGCTTTTTCTCGGCTTACAAGCGGTGAAGACACTTCACCTTTTGCTACTGCAGTCAGGAAACCAGCTTTAACATAAGCAGCTTCATCTACACCTGGTGGAATACGGTTTTCTAGTAGGTCAAGAATGAACTCTTCTTCACCTTGCGGGGGATTTTTCAGAAGTTCTACAAGTCCAGCAACTTGCTCTGCGTCTAGCGGTTTAGGAACAACTCCTTCGGCAGCACGCTCTTCGACGTGTTTACGGTAGGCTTCAAGCACGACTTTTTCCTCTCATTGCGGTTCCTCCTCTATTATTACTATTGTTAAAGTAAAGGAGTGAACATCCTTGGAAACTTGGCTCTCCATTGCCCTTGTTTTCATTCAATTCTGATTGAGAAACAGCGCCGTAGAGGCCAAACTGTGGGCAAAAGAATAGCAAATTTAACCTTAAATTAAAATCTTATCATTTTGACCAACATAGCAACTTACGACTAAAGTCCTGCTAATTTTGACCAAATATGCCAAGGTTTTGCTTTCTACAACCCGATTATTTAAACGACGTTCCTACGATCAAATACACAGCTTCCATATCCTGCTCCGTACGACCGTATGCCAACATAATAGGTCCAATTGGCGAGTCCACACCAAAGAAAATTGATGCGGCGTTATACAATGGTGCTTCATTCAATTTCAGATCGTTGTCTGACCATGTACCGCCATGTTCTAGCGACGCGCCTACATAAACTGGCGCTTCAAACAATCCAAAATCATTGTCGAACCATTTGTAGCGATATACCAAACTGCTGAAGAATAAGTTTTGCCCAATCAAGCTGTTTCTCGGTATGCCTGACAAATGCAAAAAGCCCCCTAACTCACGAGGGTCCAGCGTTATCGACGAGTTTTTACTTTGCACAAAGCTGTATTCTGCTTGTCCGACTAAAGTATGACGCTGATAGCTCATTGCCCCCTTAAATCGAGCGTCAATTTCATACACTGTATCTTCCACAATATCTTTAGGCTTGGACTGACCTATCTCTTCAGGGCTGGTATCGTGAGAAACCAAATATTCTAGGTCGACCAACAAACCTCGCGTAGGAAAAGCAAAATCATCGAGGGTGTCTAAGCGGTAATTGGCAAACAAGCCTCTTCGCTCAAAATCTAGATTGCCTACAGACGCCAATGTCGATAACTCGATGCTACCCGAAGAGTATCGACCGCCCAATCTCAACTCTTGCCACAACGTAGGCTGAATGCCAATCGCTATCTCGGAAACAAACTCGGTATAAGACACTGGCAAAAAATCGTTCACCGAACTTAAACTCGAGTCATCATCACTGACCGGCAAGTTTCGCCCTTCACTGCTGTACGCCACCTTACCAGCCACAAAAAACTCTTGGCTCGACAGAACCGGAGAATACAGCTCCGCCTCAATGAGCTTATCTGTGCCCATCTCAACGTTGAGTGCCATTTCAGCACCGTGCGAGTTTAAGTTGGTAAAGTTAGTCGACATCCCTATGCCGTATTGGCTGTCGGTATCAAAGTCATCTTCAAGGAAGAAACGGAAGTTGAGGTAGTTTGGGCCCCAAGATTTTTCGTTAACGTCAAACACCAATAAATTCGAACCATCGACTTCTTCAAAGTGATAAGTAATTAACTCAAATCGGTCCAATGCATAGAGGTTTTCTACCGCTTTTTCGATTTCAGCCGTTTCGATTTTACGGCCAGTTTCCAGTTCCAAACGGTTGGTCAACAAAACATCGCTATAGTGGGTATTGTTTACAATCACAATCTCATCCACTACGCGATCGTCACCATAAACGAGCTTTTTGCGAACTTCCTGCTTATGGTCGATGTACTTTTGATACTCCGCGTTTGATAAACGCAGTCCCGCTAGCTTCGACTCCATTTCTTTGGTGATGTCATAACCAGATTGAAAAGCCCAAGGCATTTTGTCGAACTCAACGGTTTCCATTTGGCCGACATTGGGACGAATGTAAACATCGTGTTCTTGCAGGGTTTCGACTTGCTGCTGGGTACTGCGACGCACCAGATAGTTGGAGAGTTGGTCTGCAACGGTAAACAGCCCAGTAAAATCATCTTCGGTTTTGTAGTCGGTACTGATGTCTACCGCGATAACCACATCCGCGCCCATCGCACGCGCAACATCCACTGGCATGTTGTTGACCACGCCACCGTCAACAAGCATGTGGCCATTTAACTTATACGGAGGGAGTGCGCCGGGTACAGACATACTGGCCATCATGGCATCAACTAAATAACCGTTGCCGATCACCACTTCGTCCAGTTCTAAAATATCTGTCGCAACGGAACGGTAAGGAATGGCAAGCTCATCAAAGGAGTCAAAACGTCCGAGGTTGCCTGTGGTCTCGCGCAACACACGCAACATGTTTTGCCCTTGAACCACACCAGTTGGAGCACGAACCTCGCCGAACCGCAAACCAAGGTCGGTCGTGATTTGATAGCGGTCTTCATATTCTTTGTCACGAACGCGACGCTGACTGCGATCGACGCGATCACGATAACCACTGTTCCAATCAACAGAATAGATAAAACTTTCGATTTCATCGGCGCTCATGCCTGTCGCGTACAAGCCTCCAACATAAGCTCCCATGCTTGTCCCTGTGATGATATCGACAGGAATGTGCATTTCTTCTAGCGCCTTGAGTACACCAATGTGGGCAGCGCCTTTTGCGCCGCCACCAGCGAGAACAACCGCGACTCTAGGACGAGTCGGAGTATCCTCATTTTTGACTTGAGCAACAGAAGGAGTGGCTATCAAAAACAAACTTACCCACAACGCAAAATAGCGCGACATCGGGCTTGATGACAGCGTTTTGAACATCCACTTCTTCCTTTACTGAATACTTGATCACTAATATGTACTAAGAATTGACCAGTGAAACAAGTCCATGTTGTTGATTTGGAGATCCTACCAATCAAACAAACTATTCAACCAGTTAGATTTTTTCTCACACTGTTGTTTGATTTGACCCGTTTTATCCCATACTGGAAGTTTGTAATCGCTGCGACAATTCATCTCTAAACCACCGTTGGAGGTCGGTTTAAAGCCAAGCGTCGTCACTTCTTTAGGCCAAGGCAGCTCCAAACGCTCAGGAATTCGCTGCGCCAAGTATTCCGCGTAAACACGCAATGCACCGCTTGACCCCGTAAGGTTGATTGGCTTGTTGTCATCACGGCCTAGCCAAATGGTCGTCACTTCACGACCATCAATCCCGACAAACCAGCTATCACGAGTATCGTTACTGGTGCCCGTTTTACCCGCCAACGCAGCCCAAGCGAATTGGCTTTGAAGGTAGCGGCCCGTACCTTGTGCGACACCTTGTTTCATCGCGTAAGTCGTTAGCCAAGCCGCTTGTTCATCAACCGCGCGAGAGGAGCGAGGCAACGATTGATAAAGCACGTTACCGTCCATATCGATGACGGAACGAAGCGCGGTCAACTTAGCACGTTTACCCGAGTTAGTCAGTGTTTGGTACATTTGCGCCACTTCAAATGGCGTCAATGAAAACGAGCCCAAGAACATAGAAGGCACAGGACGAATCTCATCTTTGTTGACGCCTAAGCGTTCAAGTGTGCCAGATACTTCAGGAATACCAAGCTCCATCCCCAACCTTACCGTTGGTACATTCAATGACTTCGCAAGCGCAAGGTAAAGTGGCACATCACCACGATATTTACGGTCGTAGTTACGCGGAGTCCATACCGAGCCTTTGCTACCTTTCAAACTTAGAGGGGTGTCGTGCAGCGTCGTCCCCAAATTGTATTTGTCTGGCTGTTCAAGCGCGGTCAGGTAAATTGCCGGCTTGACCAACGAACCAATTGGACGACTAGCATTAAGCGCACGGTTAAAGCCTTCATAACCCACGCGTTTACCACCAACCATGGCACGAATTTCACCACTGTGGCGATCAACAGCCACGGCAGCAGCTTCGAGTTCTTTACCGCCTCGCTTCGCTAAATCCGGTATTTTCTTCGCGATCGCCTGCTCCATTTTACTTTGAGATACAGGATCAAGAGACGTAAACACGCGCAGACCAGTTTCAGCCTTGAAGCGATCACCGACCTTCTCTTTCAGCTCGATATTCAATTGCTGGAAGTATGCAGGCTGACGGCTCGCAATACGTGGTTTGCTTTGTGTATCAAGAGGTCGACTCACAGCTTGTTCATATTGCTGCGATGTGAGCATGTTTTGTTGCATCAGCAATCGAAGCACCAAGTCTCGACGCTCTTTGGTGCGCTCAGGATAGCGAACAGGATTGTAGTACGACGGTCCTTTCACCATGCCCACCAGCATCGCAAGTTGATCAATTCGCAACTCTTGGATTGGCTGCCCAAAGTAGTAGCGTGATGCTAAGCCAAAACCGTGGATCGCTTCGCCGCCGCTTTGACCCAAATACACTTCATTGAGGTAGGCTTCTAAAATGCGGTCTTTGCTGTAACGGTAATCAAGAATAAGCGCAATATAAGCTTCGCGCACCTTACGCCACAGCGTTTTATCACGGGTTAGAAATAAGTTTTTCGCTAGCTGCTGCGTTAAGGTACTGCCACCTTGAACGGTGCGACCCGCTTTGATATTCGCCACTAAAGCACGGGCAATAGCCAATGGTGAAACACCATCATGCTGATAGAAGTCTCGGTCTTCTGTCGCCAACAAGGCATCAACTAAAATTTCAGGGAATTGGTCACGACGTAAGAACAGACGTTGCTCATCACGATCTTTTTCAAGCATCCCAAGCATCTTTGGCTCAAGGCGCAAGTAGCCTAGATCGCCTTTTGACTCTAAAGATTGAATACGCTGTAAACCACTGTCTGAGAAGTGCAGCATGACGTGGCGATCCGGTTCTGGGCCATCAGCAAATTCAAAAGGACGGCGAATCAGTTCAACGCGAGTCGAAGAAGAAGAATACTCACCAGGGTAACGAGGCTGGCTTACCTTGCGGTAGTTCAGTACATCTAATTCGTTGCGAAGTTCTTGAATGGTGATGTTTTCACCTGGATTGAGGTTCAAAATGCGCGCGTACACAACGGTAGGCAATTCGAATAGCTGCCCATCAAAGCGTTCTTTAACCACACTATCTAGGTAAATACCAACAAACAGCAACACCGCGGCAAGAGCAACGCCGGCTTTCCAGCTAAAAGACCACAACACTTTGAGCCAAGAACGTTTCTCGTTGGTTGGCTTTTTACTTGGCGTGCGACGAGGGCGTTTTGTGGTGCCTTTGCTGGCTGTACTTTTCTTCGCAGGCGCTTTCTTGGCGCTTGGCTTCTTACTGTCAGTCATTATTCAATTGTCTTTTCGTTTTCGTTGTCGCTACGTGGTTTGCCGGGTCATCTGGCCAAACGTGTTTTGGGTAGCGCCCTTTCATCTCTTTTTGAACGTCTTTGTAGCTTCCATTCCAGAAAGCCGCCAAGTCTGACGTCACTTGCAGTGGACGTTGTGCGGGAGAAAGTAGTTCAAGCACCAAACGCTTGCGGCCAAAGGCCACCGTTGGCGACGTACTTTCCCCAAACACTTCTTGCATTCGCACTGACAATACGGGCTCATGCCCATTTTGATAGCGAATGCGCTTTTTAGTCCCAGTCGGTAACTGATAATGTTCTGGCAACCATTCATCCAAGTGTTGATTGAGTGGCCAGCCTAATCGAGCATTAAGCGCTTCGACCAAGTTTATCTTGCTCAGATCTTTCACCGAAGCGACCGACGTCATGTACGGTTCTAACCATTCGTCTAATGAATCCAACAAACTGGCTTCATCAAACATTGGCCATGCTTGCTCAGGTAACCAATCCACCGCACAGCGAATACGTTCAAGCAGGCTTTCCGCTGCCGGCGTCCAGTTTAGACTGCTTAAGCCCTGACGGCGGACATAAGTGAGTAAAGCTTGTGTCATTTTTTCTTTACCCGGATTAGGTAATGACACCCTTTCAATCACCAATTGACCGAGTTTTCGTTGTATCTCGGCCACTAAACGCCCTTTCTTTTCATCCCAATCCACTACTTCTTTAGTAGAAAATAGCGAATCAAAAGTCGTTTGCAATATATTGACGTCCAATTCACACGCTAAATGTATTTGGCTCGAATTGGAATGAGACCGCATCAGATCAATCGCGACCAAGTACTCACAGCCGCCTAACATATCGTCAGGACGACATTCTGCACCATGACCATTCGCTAGTGCAAAGCGACCAAATTGATTGGCGCGTTGCTGAGCGATCCTGTCGGGAAACGCCAAGCTCAACACCAACGGCAATGCATCTTCATCCACTTCTCGAAGGCTAAACGTGGTATCGAGTTTATGCGCAAGAGATTGTGCGCGCTTCAATAACAACGATTTTTTCGGATGAGAACCGGACAACCAACGATGCAAGCTATGTGCGATATTCGTTGTATTACGCTCTGGCTCTTCAATTAGGGCGACCGCCGCCAAAGCGACATTTACCATCTTATCGCTGTGGGATTGCGATTTAATTAACATCGCTGCCGCGCGAGGTTCTACGCCCAAGTCATGAGCCTGCTTTCCTTCCGCAGTCAGTTGTCCTTGCTCGGTAATAAGCCCTAATGAAAACAACAACTGCTTAGCTTGTTGCAGCGCGGCAGCAGAAGGAATATCGAGCCATTTTAGCTCATGAATATCGGTCGTCCCCCAAAACGCCAGCTCGATTACCAAGCTCGCAAGATCGGAATGCAAAATCTCAGGTTGTGGCACTTGTGGCTGTTGCTTGAGTTGACTTTCTGAATAGAGGCGAACGCAAATCCCCTCTTCAATCCGACCAGCACGACCAGCTCGCTGGATGGCAGACGATTGAGCAATACGCGTTTGCTCCAATCGTGTAAGGCCATTTTTCAAGTCAAAACGCGCAACGCGCTCCAAACCAGAATCCACCACAAGGCGAATGCCTTCAATTGTCAAAGAGGTTTCCGCAATGTTGGTTGCCAATACGACTTTGCGCTTACCTTTTTCTGCAGGAGAGATGGCTTTCTGTTGCTCAGTAAAGCTCAACTGACCATACAACGGGCATACTTCAACATCGTCCGGTAAGTGCGATAAACGCTCTTGCACTTGCTTAATGGCCGCCACACCGGGAAGAAACGCAAGCAGAGAGCCTGACTCTTTATTCATCAAACTCTCTATATTTTTTGCCATTACCGTTGAAAGATGATCGTTGGCAGTAAGCGGAACATAGCGAGTTTCCACAGCAAAGCAGCGCCCTTCTGATTCAATATAACAAGCTTCCGGCAGTAAAGATTGCAACGCTTCTTGATCCAACGTTGCCGACATCACCACCAGCTTAAGATCGTCTCGCAATGCTTCTTGAACTTCCAAGCTAAGCGCCAAAGCCGTATCGGCATGAATACTGCGTTCATGGAACTCATCAAAAATCAGCAAATCGACACCATCTAGCTCAGGGTCATTTTGGATCATGCGAGTCATGACCCCTTCAGTCACAATTTCTAACTGAGTAGAAGCACTTACCTTTGTCTCGCCACGAACGCGATACCCCACTCGCTGGCCAACTTGCTCGCCCAGTTGCTCGGCCAAATATCTCGCGATATTGCGCGCGGCTAATCGTCTTGGTTCAAGCATGATGACTTTCCCAGTCACCACTTGGTTCTGGATAAGTTGTAAAGGGAAGTACGTCGATTTACCCGCACCAGGCGCGGCTTTTAAAATAACCTGATGTTGATGTTTGACCGCCGTAAGTAGCTGGGGCATCACGGCTTCAATCGGCAATTGTGACAAAGGAAATACCTTGTGGTGTAATGGTGGCAACATTGTACATAAAAACATTCCCGTCTAAATAAGCAAATGCAATTCAAACCCGCTTTAGAGTCAGCCACTCTACTTAAACGCTACAAACGCTTCCTTGCTGATATCGAATTTGATAATGGTGAGCTGCGCACCATCCACTGTGCGAACACCGGTGCGATGACAGGTTGCGCGACACCCGGTAATAAAGTTTGGTTTTCAACGTCCGACAACCCAAAACGCAAATACCCCAACAGCTGGGAGCTAAGTGAAACCGCGCAAGGGCATCGTATTTGTATCAATACTGCCCGCGCCAACCAATTAGCCGTTGAGGCTATTGAAAACAATGTCATTTCAGAGCTTTGCGGATATGACACACTTCAAACTGAAGTGAAATATGGCAATGAAAATAGTCGAATTGATATCTTGCTCAGCGCAAGCGACAAGCCAAAGTGCTATATAGAAGTGAAAAGCGTCACCCTTCTTGATGAGACAGGCTCAGCTGGACAAGGATACTTCCCAGATGCCGTCACGACTCGTGGTCAAAAGCACCTGAGAGAGCTCACAGAAATGGCACAAAATGGAAGTAGAGCCATACTTTTATTCACTGTTTTACATTCAGGTATTGAAAAAGTATCCGCGGCACACCATATAGACGCGAAATATTCACTATTACTCAAACAAGCACAAGACGCCGGAGTAGAAGTTCTCTGCTATAAAGCCGAACTGAGCAATACTGAAATGAAGCTAATTTCCGCTATTGATTTTATCAATTAAGAGAAAAAATGATGTCGTCTTCACATTGACGACAACTTTGCGATTCAGTGTTTGCTTGCACCGCCTCTTTTTGCTATAGATACCCGCCTTAAATTGACTGCGTAGCAGTTGACTAGGTGTAAGTAGGAGATGCTGTATGCCAGAAGCAAAGAAGAAAACGATCGGCATCCTAGCCATTGCCGGCGTGGAGCCATATCAGGAGAAGCCTGGTGAAGAATACATGTCACCAGCGCAGGTTGAACACTTTACGAAAATCTTAACAGCTTGGCGTGACCAACTACGAGCTGAAGTAGATCGTACCGTTCACCACATGCAGGACGAAGCAGCAAACTTCCCAGATCCAGTTGACCGCGCCTCTCAAGAGGAAGAGTTCAGCCTAGAACTGCGTAATCGTGACCGTGAGCGCCGTTTGATCAAGAAGATTGAAAAAACATTAGACAAAATCAAAGAAGATGATTTTGGTTTCTGTGAGTCTTGTGGCGTTGAGATTGGCGTTCGTCGCCTTGAAGCACGTCCAACTGCAGACCTTTGTATTGACTGTAAAACACTTGCAGAAATCAAAGAGAAGCAGATGCAAGGTTAATCACCACGCATTTGATTACTGAAGGGAGCTAAGGCTCCCTTTTTGTTTTGGCTAATATCAGTCCCGTAAGCGCTCAGAACCACAAACACTCACCACAGGCAAAACGCTATTGCCACTTCGTGTTTACAAAACCTAGCTGAAGCGTTACTTACGATGACTAAACTGTACATCTAATAAATTCGAGATACACCCATGGCACGCTACGTAGGTCGATTTGCCCCATCCCCTTCTGGCCCATTACACTTTGGCTCATTGATTGCTGCGCTTGGCAGTTATTTTCAAGCCAAAGCAAACAACGGAATTTGGTTAGTACGCATTGAAGATCTTGATCCACCAAGAGAAATGCCCGGCGCTTCGCAACTGATTCTAGAAGCGCTTAAAGCTTACCAGTTGCATTGGGATGGAGAAGTGGTGTATCAAAGCGAGCGTCATGACCTTTACCAAGCACAGATCGACGCTTGGCTCGACAACGGTGACGCCTATTATTGCCAATGCACTCGCAAGCAAATTAAAGAGCACGGTGGCTTTTATCCGGGAACTTGCCGAGATAAAAACTTGAAAGAAGGCGCGATTCGCCTAAAAATGACCAAACCCGTCGCCCGCTTCCTCGATCAGAAACATGGAATGATTGAGATTCCAGAGCAATTGGTTAATGAAGATTTCATTATTAAACGTCGAGATGGATTATTTGCTTATAATCTTGCGGTAGTATTGGACGACATCGACCAAGGGGTTACTGAAGTGGTTCGAGGTGCAGACCTGATTGAACCAACAGGACGCCAAATCAGTTTGTACCAAATCCTTGGACAACCTGAAGTTAGCTACTTGCATTTACCATTGGCGATGGATGACAACGGCAACAAATTGTCGAAACAAAATCACGCGACAGCTATTGATATCGAAAACCCTAAGCCAGCTTTATTGCATGCCATGACGTTTTTAGGCTTTGATGTGCCTGAAGAAATAAAAGCCGCCAGCATGAACGAAATTCTTCGTTGGGGCTGCGAAAATTGGCGCTTAGAACAACTGCCATCAGAGATCGAGATCACACCGCGATTCTCAAATGGCACTGTGTAGGCTATCATTAGCCGCAAAATCAGCCCTAGAGGCGCAGATAACTAACCAAAGCAAGATTGGATTAAACCCAGTTATTGCCAGATGCACATGAATACAAACGACTATACACCAAGCGAACCTGCCACAGTTCCAGAGCTCGCTCTCAATGTAATAACTCGTGAAGAGCACAACATTTCGCGTAAGCAGATCAGTGACAACGCACTGAAAGTGCTGTACCGACTAAACGGTGCTGGTTTCGATGCTTTTCTTGTGGGTGGCGGGGTTCGAGACTTACTGCTTGGACAAAAACCGAAAGACTTTGATATTGCGACCAACGCAACGCCAGAACAGATCAAGCAGCTATTTAGAAACTGCCGCTTGATTGGCCGACGCTTCCGTCTGGCACACATTATGTTTGGCCGAGACATCATCGAAGTGGCGACATTCCGCGGTCACCATCAAGAGCAAAAGAACAAAAACATCTCTCAGCAATCCAAAGAAGGTATGCTGCTACGCGATAACGTGTACGGCACCATTGATGAAGACGCTGAGCGCCGTGACTTTACGATCAACTCGATGTACTACAACATCGCTGATTACTCGATCCACGACTACGCGCGCGGTATCGAAGATTTAGAAGATCGTCTGATTCGTCTGATTGGCGATCCAGAAACACGCTACCGTGAAGACCCAGTGCGCATGCTGCGTGCGGTTCGCTTTGCTGTGAAACTGGACTTTGATATTGAAGAAGACACCGCAGCACCAATCGAAGAGATGGCGCCGCTACTGCGTGAAATTCCTTCCGCTCGTCTTTTCGAAGAGTCACTCAAACTCTTGCAATCAGGCCACGGTCTAGAGACATACCACCTGCTACGTGAATACAACTTATTCCAACAGCTGTTCCCAGCCATTTCGGAGCACTTCACAGAAGACTACTCGTCGCATACTGAACAAATGCTCGATCTTGTGTTGGATTCCACTGACATGCGTATTGAAGATGGCAAGCGCATTAACCCAGCATTTATGTTTGCTGCGATGCTGTGGTACCCGCTGTGTGCACTAGCAGACAAACTCATGGATCAGCATAACTTGTGTCATTACGACGCGATCATGGAAGCGAGCAACATCATTCTTGATGATCAAGTTCGCACCATCGCAATTCCACGTCGCCATACTGCGACCATCCGTGAGATTTGGCAGCTGCAATTGCGCCTTCCACGACGTAATGGCAAACGTGCGTTCCGCCTAATGGAACTCAACAAATTTAGAGCTGGCTTTGATTTTCTTGAAATGCGCGGTGAAATTGAGGGTGGCGACACTCTGAAGCTTGCTAAGTGGTGGGAAACTTTCCAAAATGCAGGCCGAGAAATGCGCCAAGCGATGGCCGCAGACCTAGATGGTCAAGCGCCAAAATCGGGCCAACGTCGCCGCAAAACCTTTCGCAAGAAAAAGAGTAAGCCGAAATCATGATCACAGCGTACATTGCGGTAGGCAGTAACTTGGCTGATCCTGTCAGCCAAGCTCAGCAAGCGATTGAGGCTCTAAAAACGTTACCAAACTCTGAGTTTGTACAAGCGTCTTCGCTATACAGCAGCACGCCTATGGGGCCACAAAATCAGCCGGATTACATCAATGCGGTTGTGGCGATCAAAACAAATTTGACGCCTCTTGAGCTACTTGATTGCACCCAAGCAATTGAGCAAGAGCAAGGGCGTGTCCGAAAAGACGAACGTTGGGGACCAAGAACCTTGGATCTTGATATCGTTCTTTACGGCAATGAGGTGATTAATTCCGAAAGACTTATTGTTCCTCATTACGGAATGCGAGAGCGCGAATTCGTACTCTACCCTCTTGCGGAAATTGCACCAAGTTTACAACTCCCTGATGGGACCGAGGTCTCTGAACTACTGGAACAAGTAGATAGAAACGGCCTCAGAATTTGGCAGTCATAGCCAGCTCCTAGTAAGGATAAAACAATGAAAAAGATGACCATCAACGACCTTATCAAGTGGAAGCAAGAAGGTCGTAAATTTGCAACTTCAACCGCTTACGATGCGAGCTTTGCACAACTTTTTGAAAGCCAAGAAATGCCCGTTCTTTTAGTTGGTGATTCACTTGGTATGGTATTGCAAGGTGAAAACGATACGCTACCAGTAACGGTAGACGACATCGTGTACCACACTCGCTGTGTGCGTGCTGGCAGCCCAAATTGCTTGCTAATGGCCGATATGCCATTCATGAGCTACGCAACACCAGAGCAAGCGTGTGAGAACGCGGCAAAATTGATGCGCGCAGGCGCAAACATGGTAAAAATCGAAGGTGGCGACTGGCTAGTTGATACCGTTAAGATGCTTACTGAACGCGCAGTGCCAGTCTGTGCTCACCTTGGCTTAACCCCTCAGTCTGTTAACATTTTTGGTGGTTACAAAATCCAAGGTCGCGATCAAGAAAAAGCGGATCGCATGGTAAAAGATGCGTTAGCGCTACAAGAAGCAGGCGCTCAAATCGTCCTACTAGAATGTGTGCCTGCAGAACTGGCAGAGCGCATTACTAAAGTACTCGACGTACCAGTTATCGGTATCGGTGCGGGTAACGTAACGGATGGTCAGATTCTTGTAATGCATGATATGTTCGGCATCTCTGCCAACTACATGCCTAAATTCTCCAAAAACTTCCTTGCTGAAACAGGTGATATGCGCAAAGCCGTTGCAAAATACATTGAAGATGTAGCAAACGGTGTATTCCCAGACGACGCTCATACCATTGCCTAGAGGATAAAAGCATGCAAACTTTTGCGGAAATCTCAGCAGTTCGTGAACACCTTAAAACCTTTAAACGTGAAGGTCGTAAAATTGCCTTCGTCCCTACAATGGGCAACCTTCACGAAGGTCACTTAACTTTAGTGCGTAAAGCACGCGAATATGCTGATATCGTTGTCGTAAGCATCTTTGTAAACCCGATGCAATTTGATCGCGCAGACGATTTAAATAACTACCCACGTACGCTTGAAGAAGACTTAAGCAAGTTGACGGCAGAAGGCGTCGATGTGGTATTCACGCCAACTCCAGAAATCATCTACCCAGAAGGCCTGGATAAGCAAACCTTCGTCGATGTTCCTGGCCTATCAACGATTCTAGAAGGCGCGTCTCGCCCAGGTCACTTCCGTGGCGTGACGACCATTGTGAATAAGCTATTTAACATCGTACAACCGGATGTAGCATGCTTCGGCGAGAAGGACTTCCAACAACTTGCTGTTATCCGCAAGATGGTTGATGACCTAGCAATGGATATTGAAATCATTGGTGTACCAACCGTACGAGAGATGGACGGTTTAGCAATGAGTTCACGTAATGGCCTGCTGACATTGGATGAACGTCAACGTGCTCCAGTGCTGGCTCGCACAATGCGTTGGATCAGCAGTGCCATTCGTGGTGGCCGCGATGATTACGCATCCATCATTGAAGATGCAAATGATCAGCTACGCGCTGCCGGTCTTCATCCTGATGAGATCTTCATTCGTGATGCTCGTACTCTGCAAGTGATCACACCAGAAACGACGCAAGCTGTCATTCTGATGTCGGCATTCTTAGGTCAAGCTCGTCTTATCGACAACCAAACTGTTGATATGGTTGTAGAATCGAAAGATGAAGCAGAATCTAATGATGGCACCACAGCAAACGCTGAATAAGCCAAACGCTCAAAAGAAAAAGGTCGACCTTGTGTCGACCTTTTTTATGTTCTACGAATAGACGCAATCAAATCCTTCAGGACGTGTTTTAAACCGTTTGTGCAACCACATCCACGCTGGAATATCGCGTCTTATCATTTTTTCGAGTTCTTGGTTCAAGATACTTGCCGCTTTCATCGCATTACGCTTTTCAAAATACTCACTGAGGTCTTTCCCAATATACAACGTGTAGTGATGATTCCTGCTCACTGTGACACCTGATATGACCGCGCACTTTGTTGCGTCAATAAGCACACTAGACCCCACAGTGCTCGCAGCTTGTTCAACGGCAAAGAACGGTGCAAAAACAGAATGACTGGCACCATAATCATGATCAGGTAAATACCAAAGTCGATGGCCATTTTTCAGAACTTTGAGCATTGATTTCACGTCTTTTCGATCGATCATTTGATGCCCAAAACGAGTTCGGCCTCGATGTTGAATAAATTCATAAGCAGGGTTTGAGTTTGGACGGTAAACACCATAGCCTTTGGCAAATTGGCTGAAGATACGAGCGGTTATTTCCAAGTTCAAATGGTGACTACACACCACTAATACACCGCGACCGTTCTTTTCCTCTGTAAGCAGACGATCTTTGCCAACAATAGAAGTTATGCGATTAATTCGCCAGTCTGGCCAAAACCAAGCGATACCAGTTTCGATGAGCGCCATTCCCGTGTATTGAAAGTTTTTTCGTACCACATCCTTGCATTGCCAATCTGTGTAATCAGGAAAACATAGCTGAAGATTACGCAAAGCGATCTTGTATCGGCGCTTCATTAAATGCATCGCAACGCAACCGATGCTTCTACCTAAGATTCGTAAAACCACATACGGCAGTACATTAACAATGATTGCTAGAGATCCAAATGCCAGCCAAACAGACCAATATTTGGGCTTAAGTAACTGATAGGAAAAAAGCGGCGGCGGGACAATATTCATAGGATCACTCATTTATTACAAATGATTGAAACCTATCATGATAAAAACCGGAAGATTGTATGGGTATGTATTGTTGTGCATGCAAAAGAGCAGCGTAAATAGCTGCTCTTTTTCTTTATGAGCATGGCTTAGCTTCGTAGCCCAATCCCTTTTGTTACCAAGTAGTGGGCAATGGCGTACAGCACCACAACAAACACACCAAGTACACTAAATGAAGTCACGATACCGACATCCGATACGCCTAAAAATCCGTAACGGAATGCATTCACCATGTAAACAATTGGGTTGATTTTCGATACACCTTGCCAAAACTCAGGCAACAGGCTAATCGAATAAAACACACCGCCAAGATAGGTAAGCGGTGTTAATACAAACGTAGGAATGATTGAGATGTCATCAAACGTCTTTGCGTAAACCGCATTGATCAATCCACCAAGAGCAAACACCACCGACGTCATAAATACCGTCGCCACAATAATGCCCCAGTGCTCAACCTGTAGATCCACAAACAGCAGCGACACGCACGTCACAATAGCACCAACCAGCAAGCCACGGGTTACACCACCCATGACATAACCTGCGATGATGACGTAGTTTGGCACAGGTGCAACCAACAACTCTTCGATGTTCTTTTGCAGTTTTGCACTAAAGAATGAAGATGCGACATTTGAATATGAGTTGGTGATCACCGACATCATGATCAAACCCGGCACGATGTATTCCATGTAGCTAAATCCGCTCATTTCACCAATTCGAGAACCGATCAGATTACCGAAGATGATGAAGTACAGCGTCATCGTAATCGCTGGAGGCACCAAAGTTTGTACCCAAATACGCGAGAAGCGCGTCACCTCTTTACCCAGCAAACTACGAAATGCCGTCCAATACAGTTGGTACATTTACTTGCTCCCCTCTCTGACAATGCTGACAAACAGTTCTTCTAATCGGTTGGCTTTATTGCGCATCGACAGCACTTTCACGCCATGTTCCGTTAATTGAGCAAACACCGCATTGAGACCTTGGCTTTTATCTAACTCAATTTCTAATGAGCCATCGATTAAGCTTTGACGATTGACACCATTCAACTCAGGCACTTCGCCGTCAGTCTCGATATCTAGAATAAAGGTTTCTACGCTGAGTTTGCTGAGCAACGCTTTCATGGTGGTGTTTTCAATCAACTCGCCGCGATTGATAATGCCTATGTTGCGACACAGCATTTCCGCTTCTTCTAAATAGTGCGTAGTAAGAATGATAGTGATCCCTTGCTGCTGATTGATTTCTTTGAGGAAATCCCACATTGAACGACGCAGCTCAATGTCCACCCCAGCCGTCGGCTCATCCAAAATCAGCAGTTTTGGCTCGTGCATGAGCGCGCGAGCAATCATCAAACGACGCTTCATACCACCCGATAAGTTACGAGCACGCTCTTTGCGCTTCTCCCATAAATCGAGCTTCTTCAGGTATTTTTCGGCTCGCTCTTTTGCCAGAATTTTAGAAACACCATAGTAACCCGCTTGTTGAATGACGATCTGCTCAACCGTTTCAAATTGGTTGAAGTTGAATTCTTGAGGCACTAAACCAAGGTTTTGCTTGGCAAGTTCTAAGTCAGTATCAATGTCATAACCAAAAACTTTTGCCACTCCAGAGGTCTTATTAACCAAAGAAGAGATGATGCCGATCGTGGTTGATTTTCCTGCACCGTTAGGTCCAAGAAGCGCGTAAAAGTCACCTTTTTTAACTTGTAGACTGATGCCTTTTAACGCTTCAAAGCCGCCCGCATACGTTTTACGTAATTGTTCAATTTCTAATGCGTACATAGCGTAATGATTGCCATCTGTTAGTGAATTGGGATGACCAGTTCCAAGATAAGCATCACCTGAAGCTTAGTAGGAAGCTGGAGAAAGTTTCATTAGTTTATCGTCGAATAACGATGATTACAATTAAACCTTTCGACAATATTGGAAATATCAACCTTGTAATCTTCAAGGTTTTCAATTGAGGGGGTTAAGGGGAAACAAAAAAAGCGCCGCTAAACAGACTGAGCAGCGCTTTCATACAGAGCGTAAAAATTAAGCTGTCATTCGCTGGTAGTGATCCGATTCAACATGCGCGACAGCCGCATTCAAAGCTTCGTAGCGGAACTGATACATATTGTTATCCGGCACTAGGTCGATGACATGAAACTTCTCTAGTTGCTCACGAGTACGCTGATTCGGACACAACAAGTACACTTCACAGCGAGCATCTAACGCGTCTTTAATGGCGTTTTCGAGTGCTAGGCCCACCGTAACATCCAGCATAGGAACATCGGTCAAATCCAAGATCATCACGTCGTAATCTGAAATACTGGTGTGTTGACGAGAAATGGCCTTAGACACACTGAAAATCATTGGGCCAGAGAGATAGAAGAACAACACTCGCCCATTGGCGCGATCTAACAATCCTCGTTCACTGTCCGTCAGTGGCACATCATCTTCATCGGCATCACTGATGGCTTTTACCTGACGAGCTTGTTCGCGACTCAAGCGCTCAATAATCATGATGTTTGAAACAAACACACCCAAACCAACGGCCACAATGAGATCAACAAACACTGTCAGTAGCATCACGCCATACATGATCGCCATGCCAGAAAAACTGACCTTATGCGCGCGCTGGATAAAGCTCCAGTCTAAGATGTTAAAGCCAACGTACACCGCGATGCCTGCTAGCACTGCCATTGGGATAGGTTCGGTTAATCCACCAGCCACCAAAACAACCAGAGCCAATACTAAGGCTCGCACCACACCAGATAATGGAGAGCGAGCGCCAACTTGGATGTTTGTCACCGTGCCCATCGTCGCGCCAGCTCCTGGAAGTGCGCCGAATAAACCTGAAATCATATTCGCTAAGCCCTGACCACGAAGCTCTTTGTCGGAATCGTGCTCTTTACGGGTAAGTGAGTCACCGATAACCGCAGTTAACAAGGTATCAATACAACCGAGCGTACCTAACACCAATGCATCGATGACCATTTCAACGAACATATCGGGGTCGATATGTGGCGCGACCAAAGATGGCAGGCCAGCCGGAATTTCCCCGATACGGCGGATATCTTCCGTATCAAACAACATCACCGACAATAAGGTAACTGCAACCAGTGCCACCAATTGGGCGGGTACATATTTGCGATACTTCTTTGGGAAAAAGAACAGAATGCCTAATGTCAGCAAGCCAAGGAAAAGCTCGTTAAATTTTAGATTAGAAATGGTTTCAGGCAGCGCTGACAATGTCCCTAGCACTCCTCCCGTAGGCGCAGCGTGCCCCAGGAGTGGCGACAATTGAAGAATGATGAGTATGACACCAATACCCGACATAAAGCCGGAGATCACGCTGTAAGGCATTAAGGTGACGTATTTACCCATCTTCAGCGTTCCAAGCAAGATCTGAAATGCACCCGCCATCATGACAACAGTAAACGTCATCGCCATACCTGTTTCAGGGTACTTCGCCATCATACTGGTCAATACGGCTGTCATGATCACCGTCATCGGACCCGTGGGTTCTGAGATAAGTGTATTTGAGCCACCAAATAAGGAGGCAAACAAGCCCACCATTATGGCGCCCCAAAGGCCAGCTTCTGCGCCCGCCCCCGAAGCAACCCCGAACGCCAACGCCAAAGGGAGAGAAATAATGGCAGTGGTCACCCCGCCAAATATATCCCCTTTGAAATTGATATCTTTAAAACGACTACCGAACACCGTTTAGCTCCCTGCATTAATTTCAAAATTAAATAAGTAAAATGTCATTACTTTAACGAGGAATGTGAAAAATTAAACCATAAATAAATTATGGCTTAATTCGTTATCTAATAAGCGGTCTGAATTGTACGAATTTATTTCCAAGAACACGTCAGATGAGTCCTGTCTGACGCATATTTAACGGGATCGAAATTGTAACATTGTGTATAGTTACAACACTGATCGCTTGATATGTTTCAATTGCGATGAGTGCTTTTGTCATTTAAGGGAAGTAGTTTGCAAGATGCCGGAAATTAAACAGTTATTTGAGAATAATTCAAAATGGTCGGAAGAAATCAAATCTGATCGTCCTGAATATTTCGCTAAGCTCGCCGAAGGCCAAAAGCCTGATTTTCTTTGGATTGGCTGCTCCGATAGTCGAGTACCCGCAGAACGATTAACCGGCCTTTACTCCGGTGAATTATTTGTTCACCGCAATGTTGCAAACCAAGTCATTCACACAGACCTCAATTGCCTTTCCGTTGTTCAATACGCCGTTGATGTACTCAAGGTGAAGCACATTATTGTGTGTGGCCACTATGGTTGCGGCGGTGTTAACGCGGCGATAGATAACCCTCAACTCGGGCTTATCAATAACTGGCTACTGCACATCAGAGATCTTTACTTCAAGCATCGTTCTTACTTAGATCAAATGCCTGTTGAAGATCGTGCCGATAAGCTTGGTGAAATTAACGTTGCAGAACAAGTTTATAACCTAGGCAATTCAACCATCATGCAAAACGCATGGGAGCGCGGGCAAGATGTCGAAATTCATGGTGTCGTATACGGAATTGAAGATGGTCGCCTTGAATATTTGGGTATTCGATCTAATTCTAAAGAGACCGTTGAAGCATCGTACCAGAAAGCACTGTCGACGATTTTGAACCCTGACAATAAGCTTCTGTGTCGCTAAGCCATAAAATCTGAATAAATAAAAAACGCCCATTTATATGGGCGTTTTTTTTGTATTTCGAATAGTGAACTCAATTATTCTTGAGGAACCACTTTACCGATGAATGGTAGGTGACGGTATTTTTGAGCGTAATCGATACCAACACCAACAACGAACTCGTCAGGGATCTCGAAACCAATCCAATCAACTGGCACATTTACTTCACGGCGAGATGGCTTGTCTAGTAGCGTACAAATCGCGATAGATTTAGGTTCACGTAGCGATAGGATTTCGCGAATTTTATTTAGCGTGTTACCTGTATCGATGATGTCTTCAACAAGCAAAACGTCTTTGCCTTTAATGTCATCATCCAAATCTTTCAAGATGCGTACATCTCGTGAGCTTTCCATCGTGTTGCCGTAGCTTGATGCCGTCATAAAATCAACTTGATGAGTCAGTTCAATAGCACGCGCTAGGTCGGCCATAAATACAAAAGAACCACGCAACAAGCCAACCAAAACTAGGTCTTCACTGCCTTGGTAACGCTCTGTAATTTGTTTGCCTAATTCACGAATTCGTTCCTGAACTTCTTGCTCAGAAATCATGACTTCTATTGTATGTTTCATACTGTGCTCAATTTAGTTTGTGGGTTGAGGTAGGTCGCACGCAAACGATCACCTAATCTTACGGCGTGTAGTGTATCACCACGAAGAGTGGGTTGAAAGTCACATCCTTTTGCGGAAAATTCTTGGGAGCGCTGCCAAATTTTCGAAAGTTTACAGCAAAACTTATCAATAATAATGACATTACTGTCTATAAATTATCCATCAGATGTTGACCTTGTGCATATGCACCATTACACTCATCACTGCTTAAAGCAATTATTAAAATAATCAATTAGGGGGTTACCCCCAACAACAACTCAAATGGCAAGGAAAATGGATATGGACTCAATTGCAAAGAGACCTAGAACTAGGCTTTCTCCTCTTAAACGTAAGCAACAACTCATGGAAATCGCGTTAGAAGTATTTGCACGCCGTGGTATTGGCCGTGGTGGTCACGCAGATATTGCTGAAATTGCGCAAGTGTCTGTTGCAACCGTTTTTAACTACTTCCCAACTCGCGAAGATTTGGTTGATGAAGTTCTCAACCATGTTGTCCGTCAGTTCTCGAATTTCCTTTCGGATAATATCGACCTAGACATACACGCTCGTGAAAACATCGCAAACATCACCAATGCGATGATCGAGCTCGTAAGCCAAGATTGTCACTGGCTGAAAGTTTGGTTCGAGTGGAGCGCATCAACTCGTGATGAAGTTTGGCCTCTATTTGTGTCTACCAACCGCACTAACCAATTATTGGTTCAAAACATGTTCATTAAAGCGATTGAACGCGGTGAAGTGTGTGACCAACACGATTCAGAACACTTGGCAAACCTATTCCACGGTATTTGTTACTCGCTGTTCGTACAAGCAAACCGCTTCAAAGGTGAAGCCGAGTTGAAAGAGCTCGTGAGCGCTTACCTAGATATGCTTTGCATCTACAATCGCGAACACTAAAGCTCAGATTTGAACACGAACAAGCCCACCACATGGTGGGCTTTTCTATGTTTGTCCGCTTCGAACATTCAAATACAAAAAAACCGCTGATATTCAGCGGTTTTTATTATTCTTTCAGTAAGAGAACTTACTTCTTCTTAACTGCTTTTTTGTTTGGCAGGTCAGTGATTGAACCTTCAAATACTTCAGCAGCTAGACCCACAGACTCGTGTAGAGTTGGGTGAGCGTGGATAGTCAGAGCGATATCTTCTGCATCACAACCCATCTCGATCGCCAGACCGATTTCGCCTAGTAGTTCACCACCGTTAGTACCAACGATAGCACCACCGATTACGCGATGAGTTTCTTTGTCGAAGATTAGCTTAGTCATACCATCTGAACAGTCAGATGCGATTGCACGACCTGATGCAGCCCATGGGAATGTCGCCACTTCGTACTTGATGCCTTCTGCTTTCGCTTCTTTCTCTGTCTTACCAACCCAAGCCACTTCTGGCTCAGTGTACGCGATTGAAGGGATAACTTTAGGGTCAAAGTAGTGCTTCTTACCAGAGATAACTTCAGCCGCTACGTGGCCTTCATGCACACCTTTGTGAGCAAGCATTGGCTGACCAACGATATCACCGATCGCGAAGATGTGAGGAACGTTAGTACGCATTTGCTTATCAACGTTGATGAAGCCGCGCTCGTCGATTTCTAGACCCGCTTTTTCACCGTCGATAAGTTTGCCGTTTGGTACACGACCGATAGCAACTAGAACCGCATCGTAGCGCTCTGCTTCAGCAGGTGCTTTTTTGCCTTCCATTGAAACGTAGATACCGTCTTCTTTCGCTTCAACTGCTGTTACTTTCGTTTCTAGCATTAGCTTGAACTTGTCTTTGATACGCTTGGTGTAAACCTTAACGATATCTTTGTCTGCTGCAGGGATTACCTGGTCAAACATCTCAACAACTTCAACTTTAGAACCTAGAGAGTGGTAAACCGTACCCATTTCTAGACCGATGATACCACCACCCATGATAAGCAGTTTTTCTGGCACTTCTTTCAGTTCAAGAGCGTCAGTAGAGTCCCAAATACGTGGGTCTTCATGCGGGATAAATGGCAGTTTGATTGGACGAGAACCAGCCGCAACGATTGCGTTGTCGAAGTTAACCACTGTTGACTCGCCTTCACCTTCTACAAGGATAGAGTTAGGGCCAGTGAACTTACCGTAACCGTTTACCACTGTTACGTTACGCATCTTAGCCATGCCGCTTAGGCCGCCAGTTAGTTGGTTAACAACTTTTTCTTTCCAGATACGGATCTTGTTGATGTCTGTTTGCGGTTCGCCGAACACAACGCCGTGATCAGCCATCGCTTTCGCTTCTTCAATTACTTTAGAAACGTGTAGAAGTGCTTTAGATGGGATACAACCCACGTTCAGACACACACCACCTAGAGTGCTGTAACGTTCAACAAGTACAGTTTCAAGACCTAAGTCTGCACAACGGAAGGCAGCGGAGTAACCAGCAGGACCAGAACCAAGTACAACAACTTGGGCTTTAATTTCTTTGCTCATTTTGACCTCTTGTAGTCATTATCCCTAACAGGCTGAGTGGGTATCGATTTTTTCTGTTTAAGAGTTATTCGTTTTAAACAATTATTTTCAGACCGCCAACAGTTTACAGAGATGTTAATGGTGTGAAAAGTAAATCAATTTAGCCTGTGAGCTAGACAACAATTCGATTGTGAAAACCCTGTAGAGAATAAGGGAGATAACCAAATTGTCCGGTAATTATTATTAGCAGAGGCGGCTAAATTGCCGCCTCTCATTCATCTAACTTCTATTAAAGAACTAGACGACGAATGTCAGATAGACATGAATTTAGGTAAGTGATGAAGCGCGCACCTTCAGCACCATCGATCACACGGTGGTCGTATGATAGAGACAGTGGAAGTTGTAGACGCGGTTCGAACTCTTTACCGTTCCATACAGGTTTCATTTCTGACTTAGACACACCTAGGATACCAACTTCTGGCGCGTTTACGATTGGAGTAAACGCCGTACCGCCGATACCGCCTAGGCTAGAGATAGTGAAACAGCCACCTTGCATGTCAGCAGCAGTTAGCTTGCCAGCACGAGCTTTCTTAGAAACAGCCATAAGCTCTTCAGATAGCTCGTAGATGCCTTTCTTGTTCACGTCTTTAAATACAGGAACAACTAGACCGTTTGGCGTATCTACCGCGATACCGATGTTCACGTATTTCTTCAGAATTAGGCTCTCACCGTCTTCTGATAGAGAAGAGTTGAACGCTGGGAACGCTTCAAGTGCTTTAGCCGCCGCTTTCATGATGAACACTAGTGGAGTGATCTTCATGCCAGTGTCTTTCTTCGCTTCAATCGCGTTTTGCTCTTTACGGAATGCTTCAAGAGCCGTGATGTCTGCGTTATCCCACTGTGTAACGTGCGGGATCATTACCCAGTTACGGTGTAGGTTAGCACCAGAGATCTTCTTAATGCGAGATAGCGGTTGAACTTCTGTCTCACCGAACTTGCTGAAGTCCACTTTTGGCCATGGTAGTAGACCAAGAGCTGCACCGTCGCCTTTGCCAGATGCTGCTGCACCAGACTCAAGACGCTTAAGCGCTTCTTTCACGTAGTTCTGAACGTCTTCTTTCAGGATACGGCTCTTACGACCAGAACCTTTAACCTTAGAAAGGTTTACACCGAACTCACGAGCTAGACGACGAACAACTGGAGACGCGTGAGCGTACTCATCATTGTCTTGGAAGTCGCCAGCTGCTGGAGCTGCTGCCGCTGGAGCAGGAGCCGCTGCAGGTGCTGCCGCTGGAGCAGGAGCCGCTGCAGGTGCTGCCGCTTGAGCTGGAGCCGCTGCCGGAGCAGGTGCTGCGCCCGCTACTTCGAATACCATGATTAGTGAGCCAGTAGACACTTTGTCGCCAGCTGCAATCTTGATTTCTTTAACTGTACCAGCGAATGGTGCAGGAACTTCCATAGAAGCTTTGTCGCCTTCTACAGTGATCAGAGATTGCTCTTCTTCCACTGTGTCGCCAACTGCAACCATGATTTCAGTCACTTCAACTTCGTCGCCGCCGATATCTGGAACGTTAACTTCTTTTGCCGCAGATGCTACTGGAGCTGCTGCCGCTGGTGCTTCTACTGCCACAGGAGCTGCTGCTGGAGCGCCTGAACCTGCTACTTCGAATACCATGATTAGAGAGCCAGTCGATACTTTATCGCCTGCTGCTACTTTGATCTCTTTAAGCGTACCTGCGAATGGTGCAGGAACTTCCATAGAAGCTTTGTCGCCTTCTACAGTGATCAGAGATTGCTCTTCTTCGATGCTGTCGCCGATTGCTACCATGATTTCAGTAACTTCAACTTCGTCACCACCGATATCTGGTACGTGAACTTCTTTCAGTTCTGCCGCTGCTGCTGGAGCTGGAGCTGCTGCTGGAGCTGCTTCCGCCGCAGGAGCAGGTGCAGCTTCAGCTGCACCCTCGGCTTCGAAAATCATGATTAGAGAACCAGTAGAAACCTTGTCGCCTTCTGCAACTTTGATTTCTTTAACGATACCCGCTTGAGAAGCAGGAACTTCCATAGAAGCTTTATCGCCTTCAACAGTGATCAGAGACTGCTCTTCTTCAACCTTGTCGCCAACGCTTACAAGAATCTCAGTAACTTCAACCTCATCCGCACCGATGTCTGGTACATTAATTTCGATTGCCATTTCTTATCTACCTTCTTAATTAAGCGTATAGCGGGTTTGTTTTCTCAGTGTCGATGTCGAATTTCTTAATTGCTTCAGCAATTACAGATTTCTCAACTTCGCCACGTTTCGCTAGTTCAGTTAGTGCTGCTACTACTACGTAACCTGCGTTCACTTCGAAGTGACGGCGTAGGTTTTCACGGCTGTCTGAACGACCGAAGCCATCAGTACCAAGAACTTTGAAAGACTCAGCAGGAATGAATGCACGAACCTGCTCTGCGTAGTTCTTCATGTAGTCAGTTGCTGCGATAGCTGGCTCAGTACCCATTACTGTTTGGATGTAAGGTACTTTCGCTTCCGCTTCTGGGTGAAGCATGTTGAAACGCTCTGCATCTTGACCGTCGCGAGTTAGTTCGTTGAATGACGTTACAGAGTAAACATCAGAAGCAACACCGTACTCTTCGCTTAGGATTTGAGCTGCTTTACGTACTTCATTCATGATAGTACCTGAGCTCATTAACTGAACTTTCGCTTTATCGCCCGTGTAAGTTTCTAGCTTGTAGATACCTTTACGGATGCCTTCTTCAGCGCCTTCTGGCATTGCTGGCATTGCGTAGTTTTCGTTCATTAGCGTTAGGTAGTAGAACACGTTCTCTTGATCAGGACCGTACATGCGACGGATACCGTCTTGCATGATTACTGCTACTTCGTACGCGAATGTTGGGTCGTAAGAGATACAGTTAGGAACCGTACCCGCCATGACGTGCGAGTGACCGTCTTCGTGCTGTAGACCTTCACCGTTCAGCGTTGTACGACCAGCAGTTGCGCCTAGTAGGAAACCACGTGCTTGTTGGTCGCCCGCCATCCACGCCATGTCGCCAACACGTTGGAAGCCGAACATTGAGTAGTAGATGTAGAACGGGATCATTGGTAGGTCGTTTGTCGAGTATGAAGTCGCAGCAGCAACCCATGAAGACATAGCACCTAGCTCGTTGATACCTTCTTGTAGAACCTGACCTGACGTTGCTTCTTTGTAGTAAGAAACGATGTCGCGGTCTTGTGGTGTGTAGTTCTGGCCGTGCGGGTTGTAAATACCGATTTGACGGAACAGACCTTCCATACCGAATGTACGCGCTTCGTCAGCAATGATAGGAACGATGTTCTTACCAATGTTCTTGTTCTTAAGTAGAACGTTAAGTGCACGTACGAATGCCATAGTAGAAGAGATATCACGCTTCTGTTCTTCTAGTAGTGGCTTGAATTCTTCTAGCTCAGGAACGATTAGTTCTTGAGTGAAGTTTGGTAGACGCTGTGGCGTGTAGCCGTGTAGCGCTTTACGACGAGCGTGTAGGTATTCGTACTCTTTTGAACCTTCTTCAAGTTTCAGGTACGGAAGTTCTTTAACCGCTTCGTCAGTTAGGATGTCTTGTAGACCTAGACGATCACGTAGGTGTAGTACGTGAGTCATATCCATCTTCTTAACTTGGTGCGCGATGTTCTTACCTTCAGCCGCTTCACCCATGCCGTAACCTTTAACAGTCTTAGCTAGGATAACCGTTGGACGGCCTTTAGTTTCTGCCGCGTTTTTGTAAGCAGCGTAAAGCTTAGAAGACTCGTGACCACCACGCTTAAGTGCGAAGATTTCGTCGTCAGTCATGTCAGCAACTAGTGCAGCAGTTTCTGGGTACTTACCGAAGAAGTGCTCACGCACGTATGCGCCATCTTTCGCTTTGAACGTTTGGTAATCGCCATCGATTGTTTCGTTCATAAGCTGTAGAAGCTTACCAGTTGTGTCTTTAGCTAGTAGAGAATCCCAGTTGTTACCCCAGATTACTTTCACTACGTTCCAGCCAGCGCCTTTGAACAGACCTTCAAGTTCTTGAATGATCTTACCGTTACCCATTACAGGGCCGTCTAGACGCTGTAGGTTACAGTTGATTAGGAAACATAGGTTGTCTAGCTTCTCACGCGCAGCGAAAGAGATAGCACCACGTGATTCTGGCTCATCCATCTCACCGTCACCTAGGAACGCGTAAACGCGCTGCTCAGAAGTATCTTTCATGCCGCGGCCTTCAAGGTACTTAAGGAAACGAGCTTGGTAGATCGCAGAGATCGGACCTAGACCCATAGATACGGTTGGGAACTGCCAGAATTCAGGCATTAGTTTAGGGTGCGGGTATGATGGGATACCTTTACCATCCACTTCTTGACGGAAGTTATCTAGCTGCTCTTCAGTTAGACGACCTTCAACGAACGCACGAGCGTAGATACCCGGTGAGATGTGACCTTGGTAGTAAACTAGGTCACCACCGTCCTTCTCGTTTGGCGCACGGAAGAAGTGGTTGAAACATGTTTCGTAGAATGCAGCAGAAGACTGGAAAGACGCCATGTGGCCGCCTAGTTCTAGGTCTTTCTTAGATGCGCGAAGAACGATCATGATTGCGTTCCAGCGAATGATGGAACGAATACGGCGCTCAAGCGTTGTGTCACCAGGGTAAGCTGGCTCTTGGTCTGCAGGAATCGTGTTGATGTAGTTAGTTGTGATACCTGTTGGCATATCAACACCGTCTAGACGTGCTTTGTCTAGAACCTGCTCTAGTAGGTACTGAGCGCGTTCTACACCTTCTTCACGTACAACTGACTCAAGTGCTTGTAGCCATTCTTGAGTTTCCAGTGCATCTACGTCATGCTTCATATCAGACATGGCGATCTATCCTTCTGTTGGTTGGATCTACTTATTTAAGTAACACTCTTACGAGTTGTTACCCTGCTGAATTCGACGCAGAGAACGCTCTCGTCGAGACTCTTCTCGAGTCAAATCCAACAATGTTTCTTCGATGTAAGCCAAGTGCGAATGAGACATCTCACGAGCCTTTTCAGGCTGACCAGAAACAATCGCATCCACAATGTTAGCTCGGTGTTTACTCACTTTCTCGACCGCCTCAGGGCGGCGACGTAGTAATTTAAAATTCTGTAGAATGTTTTGCTCAAGTAGAGGAGCTAAGCTACGCACAATGTGCAGTAACACGACATTATGAGCCGCTTCTGTTATCGCAATTAAAAACTGCATAACTTCCGCTGATTCCGCTTCGATATCGTTGTTTGCTTGCTCTTTACTAATGCGCTCAAGGCAGCCTTGAATGCGTGCAAAATCTTCTTCGGTACCACGCAAAGCTGCAAAATACGCCGAAATCCCTTCCATTGCATGACGTGACTCAAGCAAATCAAGTTGGGTTTCAGAGTGGCTAGACAACAAATTCAGCAAAGGATCGGAAAAGCTTTTCCAGATGTTTTCGCTAACGAAAGTACCGCCACCTTGGCGACGAGTTAACAAACGTTTCGCTTCTAAGCGTTGGATGGCTTCACGGACTGAAGGACGAGACACATCGAACTGTTTCGCCAGTTCGCGCTCTGGTGGCAATTGTTGCCCCGGAGACAATGTTCCTTCCACAATCAACCTTTCTAACTCTTGTTCAATAACATCAGAGAGCTTTGGCTGACGAATCCTTTGATAAGCCATAATTTATTGTTCTTCTACTCTTGCAGGTAATTGGTAATACCAATTTTAAGTTGGTGCAGAAATTAACATAATTAAAACGCAACTGTCCAGCCAAAAATTGACCTAAATCATAGAACAGACTTACAACCAACAGTCTGATAACAATTGACTATTAAAACGGCAAAAAAATTGGTCTGACCAATTACATTAACAAAACAAATGGGAATTCGACGTGCTAGCGGTTTTGGAAAAGAAATACAAAAAATGACAAAATGATCAGTCTATTTATTCACCAAAACGAACTCATTAGTCGTAAAAATGTAGTTAATTTTTAACAACCATTAATATTTCTCGTATCAAAAAAAGGCATACCTGATCGTATGCCTTATTTATTTCCGTTTTTTGAATTTACAGTTTTGCTACAAATCAACGTTGAACCAGCTGCCTATATTTAACCCAATCAAAGCTTAGACCAGGATCGCTTTTTCTCAAGGGAGCAATGTATTGATGGCCGGTAATTCGTGGCAAGGTAATTTGAGGATATTGATGCATGATGGCTTGAGTTAATCGAGCAAGTGATTGATATTGCGCTTCTGTATACGCCACAAATTCTGTTCCCTCTAGCTCAATGCCAATAGAGTAATCATTGCAACGGTCTCTCCCGGCAAAGCTTGATTGCCCCGCATGCCATGCTCTATCAAGAAATGAAACGAACTGAACAATCTCACCGTCGCGCTTTATTAAACAATGCGCTGAAACGCCCATTTTGTGAATTACCTCAAAAAACGGGTGCGCGTTAGGATCAAGATTGCCGCTGAAAAAGTCTTCAATATACGGCCCACCAAACTGGCCAGGTGGCAAACTGATGTTATGAACAACTAATAGAGAGATATCGTGTTCGCTGTTGCGTGCGTCAAAAAATGGTGATGGAACATGCTTTGCGTGAGTCAACCATCCATTATCGATAATTGGGGACATATCAACCTCTATAGTTTGCAAATTAACTGCTGAAATTATTGACACCGGAGAGTATCATTCGATGCCATCTCCCTTTCAAGACTAGATTTGCGATGAAGAACACACACAACAGCCAAGAACGCCTAGAATACCTCAAGCAACAACTTCCTTTAGAAATCACCCGCTCTGTCGCCGATACCTTAAAAGAAGATCTAGGTGGCACGTTGGATGCGTCACAAGATATCACTGCATCTCTTATTCCTGCTGATGCAATGAATACCGCAACCATCATCACTCGTGAACACGGCGTGTTTTGTGGTCAAGCTTGGGCAGATGAAGTATTTAAACAGCTTGGCGGCAAAGTCACTATCGAATGGCATGTAAAAGATGGCGATAAAGTCGAGCCAAACCAAACACTTTGTACGCTGACTGGCCCAGCTCGTGACCTGTTAACGGGTGAGCGCAACGCAATGAACTTTATTCAAACCCTTTCTGGCTGTGCAACAACAACCGCTGAGTATGCAGCAAAAATCGCGCATACCGATTGTCGTTTGTTAGACACACGCAAAACCATTCCGGGTCTTCGAAGTGCTCTGAAGTACGCCGTTGCTTGCGGTGGCGGTTTTAACCATCGTATCGGTGTGTTCGACGCTTACCTCATCAAAGAAAACCACATCATCGCTTGTGGCGGAATTACTCAAGCAATCACCACAGCAAAAGAGCTCAATCCTGGCAAACCAGTAGAAGTAGAAACAGAAAGCTTGGCTGAGCTACAAGAAGCGATCGACGCAGGTGCCGACATCATCATGCTAGATAACTTCACGAAAGAAATGATGCGCGAAGCCGTAGAGATTAACGCAGGCCGTGCCGCTTTAGAAAACTCAGGCAACATCACTCTAGATACTATCGCTGAATACGCAGAAACCGGCGTCGATTACATTTCGGTAGGCGCACTAACTAAGCATCTAAAAGCGATGGATCTTTCGATGCGCTTCAAATAATAAAAGCAACAATTTTCAATTACTTCAACTAACTCAGTAAGTTGTGAGTAATTCATCATTAAAAAGGGCCACTAGGCCCTTTCTTTTTATCCACTAAAAAAATAGCACTACTCGCAAAACTCTGCATACGATATGCAACTTTCCACCAAAGAGTTTTACCTCACTCGAGACCCCATCTCTTCCCCATTTTCAACCTTTATGAAGTCTCCATAATCCTTCGCTAATGCAAGGGCATTATTTATTTCATTAAGAAGGAAAGAAAATGAAACACAGTAAACAGAAAAAACAGCAAGGTTTTACGCTAATTGAATTGATGATTGTGGTGGCGGTAATTGGTGTTTTGGCGGCGATTGCTATCCCTCAATACCAAAACTATGTGGCCAAGTCAGAGTTGGGGGCTGGACTAGCAACAATAACCTCAGTTCGAACTAATGTTGAAGATTACATTGTTACAAATGGTAGTTTTCCTGATGGCAAAACTGCTGGCCAGCTAACAACAGACTTAGGAGTGATTCAGCCAAACAATGGTGCAATAACTTTTGATGACGCCAATAGCAACATCCTGTTAACTTTTGCTGGCTCTGGAAATAGCCCTGACGTAAATAATGCAAAAATAGCACTAAACAGAGCGGCTGGTGGTACATGGACATGTAAAGCCACCCTAGATGCTAAACTACTTCCAAAATCATGTTCTAAGGATGCTAATTTGTAGAATATGTTAACCAACCTATCAACCGTTCTTCGCCAAAAAGGGTTACTGACGTTTTCCCAAGAAGAAACGTTAATAGAGCACGTCAAAGCTTCTGGCATTTCGATGCCGGAAGCTTTACTCAGTTCTGGATTCTTCACGTCAAGCGAACTGGTCGAGCACTTAAGTTCTATTTTTGGCTTAAGTCAGCCCGAGTTATCTCAATATGAATATGCTTCGCTTTGCCAACAACTCGGCCTACGTGAATTAATCACACGACATAATGCACTCCCGCTCCACCGCACGCCTTCAACGTTATTATTAGCGATTGCCGACCCCACCAATCAACAAGCTGAAGATGATTTCCGCTTTGCCACTGGTTTACAGGTTGAATTGGTGTTGGCGGATTTTCGCGAACTCAGTGCAGCAATACGCCGTCTTTATGGTCGCGCGCTTGGTAAAGAACGATCCCAGATCAAAGAGATCAACCAAGAAGAGCTAGCGAGTCTGGTGGATGTCGGTGCAGATGAAATCGACAACATCGAAGACTTGAGCCAAGACGAGTCGCCCGTTAGCCGCTACATCAACCAAATTCTGTTGGACGCGGTGCGTAAAGGCGCATCCGATATCCACTTTGAGCCTTATGAAAAGATGTACCGAGTTCGTCTACGTTGCGATGGCATTTTGATCGAAACTCAGCAACCGCCAAATCACTTGAGTCGTCGCTTATCAGCTCGTATAAAAATTCTCTCTAAACTTGATATTGCAGAACGACGTTTACCACAAGATGGGCGAATTAAACTCAAACTGAATCAAGACACCGCGATTGATATGCGGGTATCTACGCTACCAACCTTGTTTGGAGAGAAAATCGTACTCCGACTGCTCGATAGCAGCTCAGCATCACTGAATATCGACAAGCTTGGTTATAGTGAGCAACAAAAGCAGCTGTATTTAGAGGCTCTGCGTCGCCCACAAGGTATGATTCTGATGACAGGCCCAACAGGAAGCGGCAAAACCGTTTCTTTGTACACTGGGTTAAATATTCTCAATAAACCAGAGATCAACATCTCCACAGCGGAAGACCCGGTAGAAATTAACTTATCGGGCATTAACCAAGTTCAAGTCCAACCTAAGATTGGTTTTGGCTTTGCAGAAGCTCTACGTTCTTTTCTGCGTCAAGATCCCGATGTGGTAATGGTGGGTGAGATTCGAGACCTAGATACTGCGGAAATCGCGATTAAGGCGTCTCAAACCGGTCACTTAGTGCTTTCTACTTTGCATACCAACTCTGCAGCTGAAACCATCATTCGTTTATCAAACATGGGCGTAGAAAGTTTTAACCTCGCCTCTTCGCTTAGCTTGATTATTGCCCAACGCCTAGCTCGCAAACTTTGTCCATATTGTAAACAACCGCAAGAGCATACCGTTCAACTTCAGCACCTCGGCATTCAAACAACTGACAAAATTTTTAGAGCCAATCCAGATGGTTGCAACGAATGCACCCATGGTTATTCTGGCCGAACGGGTATCTATGAAGTCATGCGCTTTGATGAATCTCTATCCGAAGCTCTTATTAAAGGAGCCTCGGTACATGAACTGGAAAAACTTGCCATTGCGAACGGCATGAGCACCTTGCAAATGTCCGGAATAGCAAAACTCAAACAAGGCATCACAAGCTTTAGTGAGTTACAACGAGTGCTCTATTTCTAATCCTTAAATCAGCAGTTACCCCCTATGAAAACTACGACACCACAATTAAAGAACTTCCGTTGGAAAGGCGTCAACAGCTCAGGGAAAAAGACCTCTGGTCAAACTCTGGCAATGAGCGAAATCGAAGTACGAGAGCGCTTAGATGCCCAGCACATCAAAATCAAAAAGCTAAAGAAAAGCAGCATCTCTTTTTTGACCAAACTTAGCCATCGCGTAAAAGGAAAAGAAATCACGGTTTTCACTCGTCAAATCTCAACGATGCTAGTAACCGGTGTGCCGCTAGTACAAGCATTGAAATTGGTCTCTGATAACCACAAAAAAGCGGAAATGAAATCCATTTTGATGAGTGTAACTCGGGCTGTTGAAGCGGGTACGCCGATGTCCAAAGCGATGCGTACCGCCAGCAACCATTTTGACCCGCTATATACCGACCTGATTGCGACAGGAGAACAATCGGGCAACTTAGCCGAAGTGTTCGAACGCTTAGCTACCTACAGGGAAAAAAATGAGCAGCTTAGAGCCAAAGTGATCAAGGCTCTAATATATCCAGCCATGGTTATTCTAGTTGCACTGGGAGTATCGTTTATCATGCTAACCAAGGTCATTCCCGAGTTTGAAAAAATGTTTGTTGGCTTTGGCGCTGAATTGCCATGGTTTACAAGGCAAGTCTTAGATCTTTCCGCTTGGACACAAAACTGGAGCCCATTTATCGCACTTGGCTCCATCAGTTTATTTATCTCCGCGAGAGTACTCTCTATGCGTTCTGACTCTTTTCGCTTAATGCTCAACCGCTCTGTGCTTAAGTTTCCAGTCCTTGGGGCAGTTTTATCGAAAGCCGCTATCGCAAAATTTAGTCGAACCCTCGCTACGAGCTTTACGGCGGGCATTCCGATTTTAACCAGTTTAAAAACCACCTCGAAAACGTCCGGAAATATGCATTATCAATTGGCTATCGAAGAGGTTTATCGCGATACCGCAGCAGGAATGCCGATGTATGTTGCAATGCGCAATTGCAACGTGTTCCCTGAGTTGGTGCTGCAAATGGTTATGATCGGCGAAGAATCCGGCCGACTTGATGACATGCTCAATAAAGTCGCCACAATTTACGAGTTTGAAGTGGACAACACCGTCGATAACCTCAGTAAAATCTTAGAGCCATTGATTATCGTTTTTTTAGGTATCGTTGTCGGTGGCTTGGTCACAGCGATGTACTTGCCAATCTTTAACTTAATGAGTGTATTGGGCTAGAATGAGCCCTTAATCCCTTCAAAACAGCATGTTGCTGATTTGACTTATCGCTCAAGAGACAAATATGGAAGTGTTGCAGTACTACCCTTGGCTATTCGTTGTGTTTGCCAGTATCTTCGGTTTAATTGTGGGTAGTTTTCTTAATGTGGTCATTTATCGGCTACCTAAAATCATGGAATTAGAATGGCGCCGTGAATGCGCCGAATCATTCCCTGAATATAAGATTAAGCCACCTCAAGAAGTTTTGACATTAAGCGTGCCTCGCTCTTCGTGCCAAAACTGCGCGACGCCAATTCGTATTCGAGACAATATTCCTGTAATCAGCTGGCTATTGTTAAAAGGAAAATGCCATCATTGTCATACCGCAATTAGTCCTCGCTATCCGCTGATAGAATTACTCACTGCTGCGTGCGCTGGTTTTGTGGCTTATCATTTCGGCTTTAGCTACTTTACGGTTGCGTTAATCTTTTTCACATTTGTCTTAATAGCCGCGACTTTTATCGATCTCGATACTATGCTGCTACCGGACCAATTAACATTACCATTAACTTGGGCTGGCATTGCGTTAGCATTAACAGAAATAAGCCCTGTTAGTCTACAAGACGCCGTAATTGGTGCGATTGCCGGTTATTTGTGTCTTTGGTCAGTATATTGGGGGTTCAAACTGCTTACTGGTAAAGAAGGCATGGGTTACGGTGATTTTAAATTGCTGGCTGCCCTTGGCGCTTGGCTAGGATGGCAATCATTACCAATGATCATCCTACTTTCTTCCGTCGTCGGTGTGATATTCGGGCTCGTTCAGTTACGACTACAAAAACAAGGTATAGAGAGAGCTTTCCCTTTCGGCCCATATTTAGCGATTGCAGGATGGGTAAGCTTAATCTGGGGCGACCAAATTCTAAGTTGGTACTTCACGTCAATTTTAGGGGTGTAAATGGCTTTGGTAATAGGCTTAACGGGTGGTATCGCCAGCGGTAAAACTACCGTAGCGAATCTGTTCAAGCAGCAGTTTAAAATTGATATTGTCGATGCAGATATTGTCGCACGAGAAGTCGTCGAACCTGGAACTCCCGGGTTAAATGCAATCATTCAACATTTTGGTCAAGACATTACGCATGACGACAGCACCTTAGATCGTGCCAAGTTACGCGAAAAAATCTTTTCTAATCCAGAAGAAAAAGCTTGGCTCAATGCATTGTTACATCCGATCATTCGAGAAAAAATGATAGAAGACCTTCAACAGGTCACGTCGGATTATGCGTTATTGGTCGTGCCATTACTCGTTGAAAACAACCTCGATAGTTTGTGCGATCGTGTCCTCGTTGTAGATGTAGAACCTGAAACTCAAATTTCTCGCACCGTTAAACGCGACAACGTAAGTGAAGAGCAAGCACATGCGATTCTCGCCTCTCAAGCTTCGAGACAGCAGAGACTCGATATCGCTGACGATGTGGTTAAAAACAATCCAAATGACCCAGATCTTTTGCTTCAAATCACAGATTTGCACGAAAAGTACCTAGCCATGTGTAAGAAAAATCTGCGAAAATAGGAATGAAACTCACCAAGGCTTATGTCGATGACCACGCACAAATTTGAACATCCGTTAAATGAGAAAACTCGTATTTATCTAAGAGTAGAGTCTCTGCTGCGTCAGGCTCACTTGGCCTCTGGTTTTGCCGATAATCACCAGTATCAACTTTTTTTCCGTGCCCTTTTTGACATGGTAGAGATCTTCGAGCAGATCCAACTAAAAAGTGAATTGGCTAAAGATCTTGAGAAACAGCGACTCTCCTATCGCCATTGGCTAAATGTAGAAGGTGTTGATCAAGAAGCCCTCAATTCGTTACTCAATGAAATTGATGTGGTTCATAGTCAATTAATGGGTGCGGAGCGTTTTGGTCAAGCGTTAAAAGAAGATCGCTTCCTTAGCTCTATTCGCCAACGTTTCAATCTGCCAGGAGGCTCGTGCTGCTTTGATTTACCTGCATTACACTATTGGCTTCATCTGCCTATTGAACGTAAAAAGCAAGATGCCAACCAATGGCAAAAGAGTTTGAAACCGCTTTCCGATGCGCTCACCTTGTGGCTAAAACTTGCTCGTGAAACCGGCCATTTTAAAGCCCAAATCGCGCGCGCAGGATTCTTCCAAAGTGACGCAGATGAAGCAAATATCCTCCGACTTCATATTCCTATGAAGTATGGCGTCTACCCTATGATTTCAGGTCATAAAAATCGTTTTGCGATTAAATTTATGGCTTTTGAAAATGGTCAGGCATGCACACAAGATGTCGAGTTTGAATTAGCCGTTTGTAGCTAATCAAAACATCAGGCTATTATTCTAAATACTTCGCTTTAATACCAAGATTACAATGGGACGATTCAACTATGTCTAAAATTACTATCGTTCAATGCCCTCAATGTGGTACCGACGTTGAGTGGGGAGAACAAAGTCCTCATCGCCCTTTCTGTAGTAAAAAGTGCCAAATGATCGATTTTGGTGAATGGGCAGATGAAGAAAATGCCATTGCTGGCGCCCCAGATATGTCAGACAGTGATGGCTGGTCAGAAGATCAATACTAGAGGTTCTAGGTTCTAGGTTCTAAAAGTTGAGGAAGTTGGCGTGAAAGCGTCAACTTTTTTATTGCCTGTCGGAAAACAGTTCTCTTTCTCTCTTGGTTTACAGCCTTTCTATCTGCAATTCGGCTTAATTTCAGAGGATTAAGCGAAGGTGTATTTTACTATAGCAAGGATAAGGAACGGAGTTTACGCCAGTACTGAGCACCGATGACAACGGTAGAAAGAGAAATAGCCAGTTATGAGGCAAACATAAAAAAACGGAGCCCAAAAGGACTCCGTTTAATGAGAACGCTAGTTATAGCATTACTTCTTAGCAAGTTTCTCTTTGATACGAGCTGACTTACCAGAACGCTCACGTAGGTAGTACAACTTGGCACGACGTACTGCACCACGGCGTTTAACTTCGATGCTATCAACGATTGGAGAGTGTGTTTGGAACGTACGCTCAACACCTTCACCGTTAGAGATCTTACGTACAGTGAAAGCAGAGTGCAGGCCACGGTTACGGATTGCGATTACAACGCCTTCGAAAGCCTGTAGACGCTCACGGTCACCTTCTTTAACTTTAACCTGAACTACAACAGTGTCACCTGGTGCAAATTTAGGTAGGCCTGATTTCATTTGCTCTTCTTCAAGAGCCTTGATGATGTTACTCATTTTTAAAATTCCTAGAATAAACTGATACTAAATAAATTAGGTTACTTTGCATTATGCTCACTAATGAACTCTGCAAGTAATTGTTCCTGTTCGTCAGTCAGAGCTAGGTTTTCCAGGAGCTCTGGTCTTCTAAGCCAAGTTCGGCCCAGCGACTGCTTTAGTCGCCATTGACGAATGTCCTTGTGATTGCCTGACATCAGTACCGATGGCACCTCTTTGTCATCCAATACTTCTGGACGCGTATAGTGAGGGCAATCTAGTAAGCCATTAGCAAAAGAATCTTCTTCTGCTGACGCAAAATCTCCTAATACGCCCGGAATAAACCGAGATACAGAATCAATTAACGTCATGGCTGGTATCTCACCACCCGTCATTACAAAATCCCCAATCGACCATTCTTCGTCGACTTCAGATTGAATGATGCGCTCATCTACCCCTTCATAACGACCACAAATCAGAAGCAAATTCTCATTTGTTGCCAGTTCTTCGACTCCTTTTTGGTCGAGCTTACGACCTTGAGGAGAGAGGTAAATGACTTTCGTCTTACCCGGTGAGGCTTTCTTAGCGGTATGAATGGCATCGCGCAAAGGCTGAACCATCATTAACATACCAGGGCCACCACCGTAAGGTCGGTCATCGACAGTGCGATGTTTGTCGTGAGTGAAATCGCGAGGATTCCATGTCTCAATCGACAAAAGACCTTTTTTAACCGCTTGACCTGTTACTCCAAAATCAGTAACAGAACGGAACATTTCAGGAAAAAGGCTAATAACGCCAACCCACATGTTTATCTCGCTCTGTAATTTTGGAGATTAGAATCCAGGATCCCAGTCAACTTCGATCCGTTGAGCTTCGCGATCAACTTTGATGATCACTTGCTCTTCAAGGAACGGAATTAGTCGTTCCTTTTGCCCGAAAGCATCTTTAAGATTTGCTTTAACAACCAGAACATCGTTTGAGCCAGTTTCTAGCATGTCAGTAACGACACCTAGATCGTAACCTTTAGTGGTTACTACGTGCATTCCAAACAATTCACGCCAGTAGAATTCATCTTCTGACAATTCAGGAAGTACTGCAGGGTCAATAGCAATTTCAAAGTTAGTCATTAAATGCGCGTCTTCACGAACATCCATGCCTTCCAGCTTAGCCACCATACCTTTGTTATGGCGCTTCCAGCTTTCTACTTTGTACTCAACCCACTTGCCCTTTTGGTTAATATACCAAGGGCTGTAATCGAAAATGCTTTCAGCATTGTCTGTGTAGGAAAAAACCTTAAGCCAACCTCGAATGCCGTAAGTAGCACCAAACTTGCCTACAACAATCTTTTCGTTGCTCATTGTTTCTTTACCTTTCATCGACATAAACTAGTTTCTACTTCTGAAGTAAAAATTAAGCCGCTTTTTGAGCGTCTTTAACTAGCTTAGCAACGCGGTCAGATACAGACGCGCCTTGACCAACCCAGTGGTTAACGCGGTCTAGGTCTAGACGTAGACCTTCTTCTTGACCTTTAGCAGTTGGGTTGAAGAAACCAACTTTCTCGATGAAACGGCCAGTTGCAGCGTTGCGGCTGTCCGCTACTACGATTTGATAAAATGGACGCTTCTTAGCGCCGTGACGTGCCAAACGAATGGTTACCATGTCGTCCTCTTTGCTTTCTCAAAAATAAAATTAACCCCAAAAACCGTTCAATAACCTGAACAATCTGGGGTCTCGTGCCAAAATAAAGCTCCGGAATTTTACTCTTATCCCGGAGCAATGCAAGGGTTTAGTTACTTTTTCACCAACATAAATCGAAATTCAAGTTTGTGACGCAGCTAACACCCTGAAACTATAGTCACATCGATGAATTATCGACCAAATGGATTGAAGCCGCCGCCTCCACCCATACCGCCCATCATGCCTTGCATGTTACGCATCATGCCTTTCATGCCGCCCTTCTGCATTTTCTTCATCATCTTCTGCATTTGGGTGAACTGCTTCAGTAGACGGTTAACATCTTGAACCTGTACACCTGAACCTGCAGCGATACGCTTTTTACGCGAGCCTTTAATGATTTCAGGACGTTGACGCTCTTTCATCGTCATTGAGCTGATGATCGCTTCCATTTGCTTGAACATCTTGTCATCGACTTTGTCTTTCACGTCAGATGGTAACTGAGACATACCTGGTAGCTTGTCTAGCATGCCCATCATGCCACCCATGTTTTGCATTTGACCTAGCTGTTCACGGAAGTCTTCAAGGTCGAAACCTTTCTTCTCTTTGAACTTCTTCGCTAGCTTCTCTGCTTTTTCTTGGTCAACATTGCGTTGTAGGTCTTCAATCAAAGACAGAACGTCGCCCATGCCAAGAATACGCGATGCAACACGATCAGGGTGGAACGGCTCTAGTGCGTCAGTTTTCTCACCGACACCTAAGAACTTAATTGGCTTGCCCGTGATATGACGAACTGACAGCGCCGCACCACCACGCGCGTCACCGTCAACCTTGGTAAGAATCACACCAGTAAGTGGTAGTGCATCACCAAAGGCTTTTGCTGTGTTCGCCGCATCTTGACCTGTCATTGCATCAACAACGAACAGCGTCTCAACAGGATTGATAGCTGAGTGAAGATCTTTGATCTCCCCCATCATTTCTTCATCGATAGCCAAACGACCCGCGGTATCGACAATTAATACGTCGTAGAATTTCTTCTTCGCGTGGTCGATTGCTGCGTTAGCAATATCAAGTGGCTTTTGATCTGGTGAAGATGGGAAGAAGTCGACACCGATGTCTGATGCTAGTGTTTCTAACTGTTTGATCGCCGCAGGACGGTAAACGTCGGCAGACACCACAAGCACTTTCTTCTTATCGCGCTCTTTTAGAAGCTTAGATAGCTTACCTACCGATGTGGTTTTACCCGCACCTTGTAGACCTGCCATCAAAAGTACTGCTGGCGGCTGTGCTGCTAGGTTAAGCGCTTCGTTAGACTCACCCATTACCGCTTCAAGCTCTGCTTGAACGATCTTGATGAATTCTTGGCCCGGAGTTAAGGATTTAGAAACTTCTACGCCAACCGCTTTTTCTTTAACGCGGTTTACGAATTCGCGAACAACAGGAAGTGCAACGTCAGCCTCTAAAAGGGCCATACGAACTTCACGTAGGGTTTCTTTAATGTTGTCTTCGGTCAGACGACCTTTGCCACTGATATTTTTCAGCGTTTTGGATAATCGATCCGTTAAATTCTCAAACATCTTTGTCTCTTCGCTAAAATGGCGATTAATTAGGGTGAGTATACCTTAGCCAACGTCACAGTCATACCCGAACACTACTCTTATAACTAAGTTGAGGGCTAACTTGTTAATTTCAATATCTCATCTCTCATGATTGATGACGCATATAACGTAGCCCCAAAGAGTAATGCAAGGTATAATTTCGTCACCGTGCACAACAACATTTAGGATTCATGGATAGCTTAATTGCCATCGCGGCCGCCATGCTCTACGTTTTGGCGATTGCGACCATCATACCTGGACTCTCTCAACAGTCAGGAATCAAAGCAAAAACAGTGTTTGCCAGTGCTGCCTGTGCGCTTGTTTTTCATGCGTGGATTTTGAGTGACCTGATATTTGATGGTTCTGGTCAAAACCTGAGTATTCTTAACGTCGCGTCTTTGATCAGTTTTATTATTTCGCTGGTCATGAGCATTGCAATGTTGAAAAACCGACTGTGGTTTTTACTGCCTGTCGTTTATAGCTTTGCTGCCATCAACTTAACTGCTGCCACATTTTTACCAAGCACGTTTGTCAAGCACTTAGAAAATGACCCGAAGCTGCTCATTCATATCTCTTTTGCACTATTTTCCTATGCAACGCTCACCATCGGCGCTTTGTACGCGCTGCAATTGGCTTGGCTCGATCACAAATTAAAAGCGAAGAAGTCGCTGGCTATTAACCCTAATTTACCACCGCTTTTAATGGTTGAACGTCAGCTATTTAAAATCATTCTGATTGGTAACTTACTGCTGACAGGCACACTCATCACTGGTTTTGTGTTTGTACAAGACATGTTTGCGCAAGGCAAAGCGCATAAAGGTATTCTTTCCTTCATTGCGTGGATCGTTTATTCCATCTTACTTTGGGGCCACTACCATAAAGGTTGGCGCGGTCGAAAAGTAACGTGGTTTGCGGTTGCTGGTGCGACGTTATTAACGTTGGCCTATTTTGGCAGTCGTTTTGTAAAAGAAATCATCTTGAATTAAGGAGCTCTCGGGCTCCTTTATCCTTTATATTCGCGGACAGATAAAATACAGTACGCATTAATTCATTGAATTCGCAGCTCACTTTGCTGTTGAATTGCCAAAAACATACAAGGAACAGCTACGTTTTGGACGACATATCTACGGGTATCTTATTTGCGCTACTCGCGTGTCTTATCGTCATATCAGGTTATTTTTCTGGTTCAGAAACAGGGATGATGTCTTTGAACCGTTACCGCTTGAAGCACTTAGCGAAAAGTGGGCATAAGGGCGCCAAACGTGTCGAAAAGTTATTAGACCGACCAGATCGCTTGATCGGTCTTATTCTTATCGGCAACAACCTCGTGAACATTCTTGCTTCAGCAATTGCGACCATCATCGGCATGCGCCTATACGGCGATTTAGGTGTCGCGATCGCAACGGGTGCGTTAACTATGGTTGTCTTGGTGTTTGCCGAAGTCACACCAAAAACCGTTGCAGCGTTGTATCCAGAGCGTGTTTCCTACGCGAGCAGCATCTTGCTCACTATCCTAATGAAAGTGCTATCACCGCTCGTAATGCTGGTGAACTTTATTACTAATGGTTTCATTCGTTTGCTTGGCGTGAAAGCTGATCACACGGTAGAGGATCATCTGAGTTCGGAAGAGTTACGCACGGTCGTAAATGAAGCTGGCGGACTTATCCCTCGTCGTCACCAAGACATGTTGGTGTCTATTCTCGATCTCGAACACGTTACTGTAAATGACATTATGGTGCCACGTAATGAGATTACGGGTATCGATATTAACGATGACTGGAAATCCATTGTTCGTCAGTTAACACACTCGCCACACGGTCGAATCGTTTTTTATCGCGACCAAATCGATGAAGTGGTTGGTATGCTGCGTTTACGTGAAGCGTACCGTTTGATGCTAGAAAAGAACGAGTTTAACAAAGAAACGTTACTGCGCGCGGCAGATGAAGTGTATTACATTCCTGAAGGCACGCCGCTGAACGTACAAATGTTGAAGTTCCAGCGCAACAAGCAGCGCATCGGTCTGATCGTAGACGAGTACGGTGATATCATCGGTCTAATCACTCTTGAAGACATCCTAGAAGAGATCATTGGTGAGTTCACGACGTCTATTTCTCCTAGTTTGTCTGATGAAATCAGCCCACAAGGCGATGGTAGTTTCTTAATTGAAGGCAGCACCAATATCCGCGATATCAACAAAGGTTTGAAATGGGATTTACCTACCGATGGCCCTAGAACCTTGAATGGTCTGATTTTGGAACACCTAGAAGATATTCCAGAGAGTCATTTAAGTGTCCGTGTCGCGGGCCACCCAATGGAAATTGTTGAAATCGAAGAAAACCGAATCAAGTTAGTTCGAGTCTATCCGAAGAAGAAAAAATCAACGTCCAAATAACCAAAACAAAAAGCCTGACTCATGTCAGGCTTTTTGTTTTGTGTTGCCGTTCCAAAAGAACTTAGTCTACGCGCAGCTCTTTTAGCATTGATTCTGGCAAAGCCAACTCGTCGTTTTTATTAACAGACACACCTGCGGCTAGAATGTTCTTGGCAATTTGCTGTGCTTCTTCTAAAGAATGCATCGCTGCAGTACCACACTGGTACTCATTTAGCTCAGGGATTTTGTTCTGGCTTTCCACTTTTAGCACATCTTCCATAGAAGCAAGCCATGCGTCTGCGACTTGCTGTTCAGAAGGCGTACCAATGAGACTCATGTAAAAACCAGTGCGACATCCCATCGGTGAGATATCAATGATTTCCACACTGTCACCATTTAGGTGATTGCGCATGAAACCTGCGTACAAGTGCTCTAGTGTATGAATGCCTTTCTCTGAAAGAATGTCTTTGTTAGGCGCAGTGAAGCGTAAGTCGAAAACCGTAATGGTATCTCCTTTTGGAGTTTGCATGGTTTTCGCGACACGCACTGCTGGTGCATTCATGCGAGTGTGGTCTACGGTGAAGCTATCGAGTAAAGGCATTACATCTCTCCTGATCGTAATTCCAACACCTTGAGGTATTGGTTTGGTTTTTATACCCAAATGGGGTTAAAAGAACCAGCTGCTGTTGTCTTCCAATTCCTGACGACATTGTTTCAGCTGCCAGCCATAAGTCTTTGCGGTTTGCTCAACTCGCCGAGCCACTTTCATCAAACTAGGCTTTCTTTTGTAAGTTCCACGTTTATAACCGCCTCGCCCTTCATGATAGGCCAGATACTGGTTATAAGGGTCCCACAATGAAATGCCTAACTGGCGACGAGTCTCGTGGGTATACCACCCAACAAACATTATCGAATCATCAAAATTGGTGCGCGAACCACCTTGCCCGGTGGAATCTTGGAAGTCATCCCAAGCTGGATCTTGAGCCTGTGCATAGCCATACGCACTGCTTACGCGTCCCCAAGGGATGAAACCCAATACGTAATCTTTGGGTGGTTTGGCATCATGGCGGAAGCTGCTTTCCTGCTTGATGATGGCCATGGCAACATGAATGGGGGTTCCCCACTCTTTTTCCATGTCTTTCGCATCATCATACCAACCAGATTTTTCTCGGAATATCTCACACAGGTTATCTTGCTGTTTTGGTGGCGCTGTCGCACATCCCGCAAGCAACACACTTCCTAGCACCGATACAACCAACGGCTTAATGTTCAATCCCACCCAATCCTTACTTATTGATTATTGTTTTAGATAAGCGAAGTAGTTTTCCAGAAACTCGTCAAAAGATAACGTATCGCTTTCTTCCGCTTGTCGCTGTTTCTCAACTGAAGAAGCCACTTCCGTTTCCATTATATCTTGCGAGTAATGTTGGTAACCGTGAGCCAGATTTTCTTCACGGAACTTCATGCCAAGAGCACAACCTACTTTGCCAAGTCCACCAAGTTCTTTGGTTAGCTCAAGCAATTGGCCAGAAATCGTCAGTTCAGGGTTATCAATCCATGCTTCTAGCTTGTCACATACAGCTTGGTAAGCGTCGCCACCAGCCGCAGAATCCATCTCTACTGCAATTTGGCGCAACTCAACGAATACTCGTTTCGCCCAATCTTGCAAAGATAAGCGTTCACCTTGGCAACCGATTTGCAGCATCAAACCTTTTTCACGACCAGAGATGATCACTTTGTTCCAGTTGTCACGCCAGCATTCTAGTTCGCAGTTATCCATTGGGTCAGAATCTGACAACGCCGCCCACGTTAGGAAAAGATCTAAGAAACGAACTTGCTCTTCGCTAACACCAACGGCACTGAATGGGTTCACATCTAATGAGCGCACTTCAATGTATTCCACGCCCGCGCGACTCAATGCATCTGATGGCTTCTCACCACTTTTCGCTACGCGTTTCGGACGAATTGGTGCGTACAATTCATTTTCAATCTGGAGAATGTTGGTATTGAGCTGACGGTAGTCACCATCCACTTTTACTCCAATTTTTGCGAATTCTTCAGATGGTCGACGAATCGCATCACCTAAACCTTCAAGATATTGGTCAATACTGTTGAAACCAATTTTCAATACGCTTTGAGCACTGTTGGTATAACCAAGATCACTCAAGCGAAGAGACGTCGCTTTAGGGAGATACAGTGTCCCACCGATGCTTTCAAACGGGAGTTTAGTCTCACGGCCTTGAATGAACGAACCACATAACGCTGGCGATGCACCAAAGAAGTAAGGGATCATCCAACCAAAACGGTAATAGTTACGAATCAAAGCAAAGTAAGCAGCTGATTTGGTGTCTTGGCGAGCTTGCTCATCCTGCTCACCATAAAGCGCATCCCAAAATGACTCAGGGAATGAAAAGTTGAAGTGAACACCAGAAATAATCTGCATCAAGCTACCGTAACGGCGTTTTAGCCCCTCACGGTACAATGTTTTCATTTTCGCCGAGTTCGATGAACCGTACTGAGCAAGCTGAATATCATCTTCACTGCCGACATAACATGGCATAGAAAGTGGCCACATCTTTTCTTCGCCCATTTTGGTTTGAGTGAAATGGTGAATGTCTTTCAGTTGCGCCATCAATTCTGGAATGTCATGAGAAACCGGAGTGATGAACTCCAGCAACGATTCAGAAAAGTCGGTGGTGATCCATTTGTTTGTGAACGCTGAGCCCAAACCCTCTGGATGAGGTGTTGTTGCTAGGTGTCCATCCTGACGATAGCGCAAAGTTTCTCGCTCAACACCGCGTCCAAACTGCTTAAATACTTCGGGGTTTGATGCAACTTTTTTTAGTCGCGCAGCAAAATCAGTCAAAATGAGGTTCGCTTATATTAGGAGCAGGACACTTGTCGCTCGGGACAAGTGAAAGCTAAGTTATTGATAGTTCATGCATCTAGATAAACAACCCATTAAAAGTCGCTTATCTAGATGAATAGCGGAGAGATCACTCTCCGCTATTAAATGTGTACTCTATCGAATGATTTCAAGCTCTTCTACGTCTTTCCCCAACTTTTCTAGTTGAGGACGAAGTGATTTAGCATCACCAACGACAATGATTTGATAGTCATTCGGATCAAACCATTTTTGAGCTAATGCATTCAAAGTTTGCTTATCCACTTTCTCAACGATAGCGTTTCTTTGCTGCAAGTAATCTTGATCGAGGTTGTATTTGAGAATATCACTAATGAGTTCCGCTTTTTGTGTCGGCGTTTCATATTTCAGTGCATCTTTTTGACCGACCGCTTGGCGCATAAATTTCATTTCTTCATCAGTCATTCCAGATTGAGCGTATTCATTCAGCTCATTTTCCATCTCGATAATCGATGCGACCGTCGAATCGGCACGAACTTGCGCGGTAAATACAACCGAACCGGTTTCAGGATTCCCCGAGAAGTAACCGTAAGCACCGTAGGTGTAGCCTTTGTCTTCACGCAGGTTTTGGTTGATGCGACTGTTAAAGTTACCCGCTAGGTTAAAGTTCGCGAGCTGGCTTAGATAAAAGTCACCCGTGGCATCATAAGGCATGCCTTGACGAACCATCATAACCACACTTTGCGGTGCACCTGGTTTGTCGACAAGATGAATTTTCTGCTCACCTAATGCTGGTATTGTTTGAGGAGCATAAAGTGGTGCCGCTTCATCTTTCCATTCAGCCCAAAACGCAAGCTTCTGCTCAATGTCTTGTTTAGCAATGTCACCCACCACCACGACTTGTGCACTCTGCGGTGTGTAGTGCTTAGCGTAGAACTCACGTACATCATCAAGCGTTAGCGCACTGACCCCGGCTTGCGTGCCGTCTTTCGGACGAGCGAAAACAGAATCGCCATACAGCACTTGTCGACTTGCTTGAGATGCCATCCAACTTGGATTTTGATGTTCGTACACAAGCCCTTCGAGTGCCTGCATTTTCACACGATCAAAATCTTCTTGTTTGAACGCTGGCGACAGCAGCATCTCTTCAACGATTTTCAGTGTTGGCTCTAAATTCTTTTCTAAAGAAGAAACGCTGATGTTCGTCGTGTAGCCTGTTGCATCGACAGAGATCATGCTGCCGAGTTTATCGAGCTCAGCTTGAATTTGTTCCACGCTACGTTTGGTCGTTCCTTCTTGCAACATAGCAGCCGTCAGTTGCGCTAGGCCTTCTTTGCCTTTTTCCACAAAACGCGTGCCCGCAGGCAAGCTGAATTGCATCATGACTGTCGGAGTTTCGTTGCTCACGGTGCCGAGTAGTTCAGAGCCGTTGTCAAAGTGCACATTGTACAGTTCTGGCATTGTTGCTTTCACTGGCTCACCGACCGGTGGCTGCACTGAACGATCAAAATTGTCCGTTGCGCGGCGATAGGCTAACTGATCATCGGTAATTTTTTTGTACTCTGGCAAGGTACGTTCTGGCGTTGTAAATGTCGCAGACTTAACAGCAAGATCCGTTTTGCCTTTTGGTACCACGCTCAAGGTGACTTTCGACTTACCTTGAATAAAGTTTTGGTACACCTTCTCAACAGATTGAGGAGTCACGGCGCGAATCTGTTCCAATTGTTTTTCAATCAAATCAGCTTGGCCAAAGAAAGTTTCATTCGACGCTAGCTGTGTGACTTTACCTTTCACGCTTTCAAGCGCAAAAATCGCATCCGCTTCAGCTTTACCTTTCAACTGCTCCAGACGATCGTCAGTGACGCCTTTCTCTGCAAACTTGCTCATCGACTTCATAAGCTCATCATACAAGGTCGAAAGATCGCCTTTGTCTCCAGAATCTCCCATCGCGTAGACATAGAAATTACACGCAAGCTCTGCACAGTCATGGAAGGAACCCGCATCAACCGCTTTTTGCGTCTTCACTAAATCTTGGTACAGCACGCTGTTGGTACCACCACCTAATACTTCCGATAGCGTATCCAGAGATGCTTGGCTCTCTTCGCCGCTGTATGTGGTTGGCCACGCAATCATTACCATCGGTTGTTGGATACGATCTTCCAACGTAATGTATTTGTCTTCTTGCAACTTAGCTGGTTGTTTCGGTGCGTTTTCAACCTCTGGACCGCGAGGAATGGAACCGAAGTATTTGTTTACCCACTCCAGTGTTTGCTCGACATCTAAGTCACCACCGATCGTGATCGTCGCGTTATTTGGACCGTACCAACGCAGAAAAAATGCTTTAAGATCATTCACATCAACACGGTCAAGATCTTCAACGTAACCGATGGTTTGCCATGAGTAAGGATGACCTTCTGGGTATAACGCTTCAGACATACGTTCCCAAATCAAACCGTACGGACGGTTGTCATAACGTTGCGCACGCTCATTTTTCACCGTAGATCGTTGAATTTCAAATTTGCGCTGTGAAACCGCATCAAGTAAAAAGCCCATACGATCCGATTCAAGCCACAGCATTTTTTCCAGCTGATTCGCAGGAACGGTTTCAAAGTAATTGGTGCGATCGCGATTGGTCGTACCGTTTAACGTACCACCCGCCTCTGTGATGATTTTGAAGTGCTCTTGATCGCCAACGTTCTCTGAACCTTGGAACATCATATGTTCAAAGAAGTGCGCAAAGCCCGACTTACCGATTTCTTCACGAGCTGAGCCGACGTGATACGTGACATCAACGTGTACCAATGGATCAGAGCCCTCTGGCGCTAGAATTACGGTCAAGCCGTTATCGAGTTTGTATTTTTGATATGGGATCTTAACTTTGCCGTCTTCTGCTTTCGATGATTCGACGAAAGTCACCCCTTTTGGCAACGATGAAACAGGGGAATTTGATGCACAGCCCGTGATCACTAACAGTGAGCACGCGCCAACCCAAAACATTCTCATGTACTTTCCTTAAAATAATCCGAGATAAATGGCCGCCAACAAGCTGTACCGAGCGGCTTTTCCTAAAAATATTAAAATCACACACGGCAGAAATTTCATCCTTAACCATCCAGCCGCGAGACACAACGGATCACCAATAATTGGTAACCAACTGAAAAATAATCCCCAGTAGCCATATTTTGCTAGCCACTTTAAAGCGGTATGACCATGTTTTTCTTCTTGGGTTTTATTGGGGATCCATAACCCAAGCCAGTAATTGGTTAAGCCACCAAGCGTATTACCTATTGTGGCAACCAATAGAATAGAAGAAACCGCATATTGATTGAGTGAGAGAGTTGCTATCAGCCCAGCTTCAGAGCCACCAGGCAGTAAGGTGGCGCTCAGAAAGCCCGTTAAAAAAAGCACCCACAATGCTGAATCAGAAAACCAAAGGGCTAAATGTTCAAAAGCTGAATTGAATGCGTCTAGCATGTCATATCAAGTAATACCTTGCCTCTCGTTCGCCCCGATTCCACTTGTTGGTGTGCGGCGATAACTTCAGTCATTGGGTAAATGTGTTGCACTTCTGTTTTAAGTAATCCCACACCTACCATGTACAACAACGTGTCTAACTGTGAAGGTTCTGGCTCAACCAACATACCGCTTGCCTCGAAGCCTAACAGCTTGGCCTTGTCATAAATTAATTCAGCGCTAATCGTTGGTACCGTGATCACGCGGGCATTGTCTTTTAGGCACTTGAGAGCATCTAGAGCCGCATCACCACCAACCAAATCAATTAAAACATCAACGCCTTCAACACGTTCTGACACTGGTGCAAATTGATAGTTCACTGCATGAGCGCCAAGTGTGGCGAGGTAGTCTAAATTTCGTTCACTGCAGGTGGTAAACACTTCGGCTTTTGTCGCCACAGCAATCTGCACCGCTAAGTGCCCTACGCCACCCGCTCCTGCGAGAATTAATACTCTATCGCATTCGCTGACATTCGCTTTGCTTAATGCTTGAGCTGCGGTTTGCCCTGCCAATGGTAAAACCGCCGCCGCTTCTAGCGTGACCGAACTTGGCACGTGACTTAGCTCCGACTCCGGAACACAAACATATTGGCTATAACCACCACCTTGGAGAGGAAAGCCAATAAAACCGGCCACTTCATCTCCCACAGCAAAGCGAGAAGTCTTAGTTCCACAAGAGGCGACTTTCCCAGAAATATCGTAACCTGGCACCCAAGGCAGTTTGTCTTTATTCTGGGAAGCAGCCCAGCCAAGTCCCGCTCGTGTTTTGACATCGATAGGATTCACGCCAGCATAATGCACCTTGACCAACACTTCGCCAGACTTAGGGATCGGAGTTTCAGCGCTTTGAATCGCCAGAACATTGGCGTCGCCAAACTCAGTGATAACAATCTGTTTATGTTCCATAACTCACTCCCTGAGGGACAAATAAAAAAGGGATGCCGGAGCATCCCTTTGACTATAAACCATTTTGTTTAACCAAGTTAATGGCAAGCATGTAAATTGGTTGATAATTTTATCTTCAACACGATAACTGTATTTACGTGTTACAAGAGTCTTTATCCAACCAAGGCCAACAGAATACCTGCCGCTACCGCGGAGCCAAGTACACCAGCTACGTTTGGTCCCATCGCATGCATCAACAAGAAGTTTTGAGGGTTTGCATCAAGCCCGACTTTGTTCACCACACGCGCAGCCATAGGTACGGCAGACACCCCTGCCGCGCCAATGAGTGGGTTGATGTCCTCTTCTGAGAACTTATTAAGAAGCTTAGCCATGAGAACACCTGCGCCTGTACCGATACTGAACGCTACAGCGCCTAGACCAAGAATGCCTAATGTTTCCAAATTTAAGAACTGGTCAGCTTGCAGTTTCGAGCCTACCCCTAAACCCAAGAAGATAGTCACAATATTGATCAGTTCATTTTGTGCAGTTTTCGATAAACGATCCACCACACCCGCTTCACGCATCAGGTTACCGAGACAGAACATACCAACCAATGGTGTCGCAGAAGGTAGGAACAGAATCGTCATCAACAGCACGGCCATCGGGAAGAACACTTTTTCCCACTTACCAACATGACGAAGCTGCGCCATTTTGATTTCACGCTCTTCTTTGGTAGTCAGCGCTTTCATAATTGGCGGTTGAATGATCGGAACTAATGCCATGTAGCTGTATGCCGCTACCGCAATCGCCCCCAATAAGTCTGGCGACAACTTGCTGGCCAAGAAGATCGCCGTTGGACCATCAGCACCACCGATGATGGCGATCGATGATGCATCTGCCATCGAGAATTCCATCCCCGGCACAAAGTTAAGCAAAATCGCCCCAAACAAGGTCGCAAAAATACCAAACTGCGCTGCCGCCCCTAACCAAAGTGTTTTCGGGTTCGCGATCAATGCGCCAAAGTCCGTCATCGCACCAACGCCCATAAAGATCAACAATGGGAAAACTCCCGATTCGATCCCGATATAGTAGACGTAGTACAACAAACCGCCTGGCTCAGTGAAGCCCGCATTAGGAATGTTAGCTAAGATAGCACCAAAGCCAATTGGCAATAAAAGTAATGGTTCAAAGCCTTTACGAATCGCTAAAAACAACAGCGTACAGCCAACCAGCATCATGCAGATTTGGCCAAACTCAAAGTTAGCGATCCCTGTTTCTGACCATAAGGTCATCAATCCGTCCATGATACTCCCTTACGCCAAGCTGAGAAGAGGTGCACCAACGGTAACGGCATCACCCTCTTTAACGTTCAGTTCTTGAACGATACCACCGCGAGCTGCACGAACTTCCGTTTCCATCTTCATTGCTTCAAGGATCAGTAGGACATCACCTTCTGCGACTTCAGCACCCGGCTGAACGTTCACTTTAAAGATGTTTCCTGCAAGCGGTGCAGGAACTGATTCCGCATTTGTCGTCACAGGCGCAACTGGAGCGGCCACTGGTGCAGAAGCTGAACTTGGCGTCACAGAAGTCAATTGTCCTTTTGGCCCCACTTCAACTTCGTAGACTTGTCCATCAACGCGAACACTGTAAGTTTCTACGCTACCAGACGCGACTGGAGCCGCAGGCGCTGCAACTGGTTTTGCACTTTCCAATGTAGGTGCTGGTTCAAAAGCGTCAGGGTTACCACGGTTTTTAAGGAACTTCAGACCAACTTGAGGGAACAACGCATAAGTAAGTACGTCATCAACGCGTTCACTCGCAAGCTTAATGCCTTCTGATTGAGCCTTATCCATTAAATCCACCGTTAGAGCTTCCATTTCTGGCTCTAACAAATCAGCAGGACGGCACGTAATTGGCTCTTTACCTTCAAGGACTTTAGCTTGTAGATCGGCATTCACTGCCGCAGGAGCGGCACCGTACTCACCTTTGAGAACACCAGCGGTTTCTTTAGTGATGCTCTTGTAGCGCTCACCGGTCAGTACGTTAATGACGGCTTGAGTACCAACGATCTGAGACGTCGGTGTTACGAGAGGAATAAAGCCAAGATCTTCACGTACACGTGGGATTTCTTCTAACACCTCGTCGATACGATCCGCTGCACCTTGCTCTTTTAGCTGACCTTCCATATTCGTCAACATACCACCTGGCACTTGAGCGATAAGGATACGAGAATCCACGCCTTTTAGTTGCCCTTCCCACTTCGCGTATTTCTTACGTACTTCACGGAAGTAAGCTGCAATAGGTTCTAGTTGATCAAGTTTCAGATTGGTGTCGCGCTCAGTACCTTGCAGCATTGCTACAACCGTTTCTGTCGGAGTATGCCCGTAAGTACAGCTCATCGAAGAAATAGCCGTATCGAGGATGTCGATACCAGCCTCTACCGCTTTGATTGCCGTAGCGGTAGAAAGACCAGTGGTTGCATGGCAGTGGAGTGCCAGTGGTACATCACAAGAGGCTTTGATGCGTGTGATTAGCTCTTGCGCTTCGTAAGGCTTTAGCAAGCCAGACATGTCTTTGATACACAGAGAATGACAACCGAGATCTTCCAAACGCTTTGCTAAATCAACCCAAGTATCCGTATTGTGAACAGGGCTTGTTGTGTATGACAGGGTGCCTTGCGCATGAGCGCCAACATCTACCGCCGATTTCACCGCTTTTTGGAAATTGCGAACATCGTTCATCGCATCAAAGATACGGAATACATCCATACCGTTGGCATGAGCACGCTCAACGAACTTCTCTACTACGTCATCAGCATAATGGCGATATCCTAAAAGGTTTTGACCACGAAGTAGCATTTGCATTGGTGTATTTGGCATCGCCTTTTTCAACTCACGTAGACGCTCCCAAGGGTCTTCCCCAAGGAATCGAATACACGAATCAAACGTTGCACCACCCCAGGTTTCTAGGGACCAGTATCCAATCTTATCCAACTCAGCTGCGATAGGCAGCATATCTTCGATACGCATACGCGTAGCAAACAGTGATTGATGGGCGTCTCGAAGGACCACATCGGTAATAGCTAGTGGTTTAGACATGCTCTTAAACTCCTTTTTAATCCTATATTCGGCTACTTCGCGATTGAAGCGCGATGTTGATGAATCGCCGCTGAAATCGCTGCCACTACTTGTGGACTAACAGCTGAAGAGGTTGATTGAACTTTGGTATTTGTTTTTGGTGCTGCGATCGGCTCTGGTACTTCTTCTGGCACCAGTTTCGACAATAGCCGAACGAGATAAACAAGAATGGTGAGGAAAATAAATACGACCGCCATCCCCGTAACCATAAGGGTGGCCGCATCTACTAGCAGGCTTCCTATATTCGTCATGTTGCTTCCTTTCTTTGTCATCCTGACAACGTGCAGGACTTTATTAGCGTCAAATCCCGACCAATGGATTATCTCGATTGGTTAAATTTTGTCAATTTTGTTTAAGGAAGGATTTAAATAATCTCCATAATTGATTATTTATTCACTACCCAGATCACAATTCAAACTTAAACCATCGAGTTAGAACGAATGCTCAATATATAAACAGGTTAATTCAAAGAGCACGAGAAAACTGCGATTAAGATTTCAAAACAAAACAAGTGAGATTAAAAGAAAGAACTATTAAAACAAAAAGATAGGAGTAAAGATCAAAACAAAAACACCATTACAACATGTGATTAACATATTTTATTTAAATCACGCTAGTCATCATTTTGCTGGAAACGAAGAAAGCATGGAGCACCGATGATGAATTATTAGAGATGATTGACTAGATACGCAAAGTGACATTGCAGTTCAATCAGATAAGAAAAGAAACCTACTTTGACAGCGCAGACTAGAGAATAAGTAGTGAGTGTTTGTTTTTCAGATACAAAAAAAGCCTCGCATAAGCGAGGCTTTTTGATAAGTGGCGCGTCCTGGAGGATTCGAACCTCCGACCGCCTGGTTCGTAGCCAGGTACTCTATCCAGCTGAGCTAAGGACGCGCAGTTTTCGATATCAGTATTATCAATATCAGGAGTTCACAAGGAAACCCTAAAAAGTGGCGCGTCCTGGAGGATTCGAACCTCCGACCGCCTGGTTCGTAGCCAGGTACTCTATCCAGCTGAGCTAAGGACGCGCAGTTTTCGATATCGGTATTACCAATATCAGGAGTTCACAAGGAAACCCTAAATAGTGGCGCGTCCTGGAGGATTCGAACCTCCGACCGCCTGGTTCGTAGCCAGGTACTCTATCCAGCTGAGCTAAGGACGCGCAGTTTTCGATATCAGTGTTACCAATATCAGGAGTTCACAAGGAAACCCTAAAGAGTGGCGCGTCCTGGAGGATTCGAACCTCCGACCGCCTGGTTCGTAGCCAGGTACTCTATCCAGCTGAGCTAAGGACGCGCAGTTTTCGATATCAGTATTACCAATATCAGGAGTTCACAAAGAAACCCTAAAGAGTGGCGCGTCCTGGAGGATTCGAACCTCCGACCGCCTGGTTCGTAGCCAGGTACTCTATCCAGCTGAGCTAAGGACGCGCAGTTTTCGATATCAGTATTACCAATATCAGGAGTTCACAAGGAAACCCTAAAGAGTGGCGCGTCCTGGAGGATTCGAACCTCCGACCGCCTGGTTCGTAGCCAGGTACTCTATCCAGCTGAGCTAAGGACGCGCAATAATCTTTATTTTACTTTGTATAACCCGTTTATCAAACGAATTATTAAATAGTGGCGCGTCCTGGAGGATTCGAACCTCCGACCGCCTGGTTCGTAGCCAGGTACTCTATCCAGCTGAGCTAAGGACGCGCAGATCTTCTTGCTAGGAAGTTGTGAAGTAAATCACATTCATTTCTTGCGAAACAAAAAAAAGGCCATCGGGCCAGTCAATGAATGGCGGTGAAGGAGGGATTCGAACCCTCGATACGGGATAAACCGTATACTCCCTTAGCAGGGGAGCGCCTTCAGCCTCTCGGCCACCTCACCGTTTTCATTGTTATATCTCAAAAGAGATATGGCGCGTCCTGGAGGATTCGAACCTCCGACCGCCTGGTTCGTAGCCAGGTACTCTATCCAGCTGAGCTAAGGACGCACTTTTTGTTGATAAATCAACGTTGCAAGAATGGCGGTGAAGGAGGGATTCGAACCCTCGATACGGGATAAACCGTATACTCCCTTAGCAGGGGAGCGCCTTCAGCCTCTCGGCCACCTCACCGTCTTGCGGAGGCACATATTACGTTTTACCGAAAATATGTCAAACACTTTCTTTGAAAAAAAACGCAAAAAACGCTTAACCGATGCGGATTTAATCAAAGTGACTATAAAACAAACCTTATCACTCTATTATGATGAAAAAAAGAGAATCTTCTCTTAAAAAATGACATTTATCAGAAACTAAAAAGGCTAGCCGATCGGCTAGCCTTTTTCATTCAAACTAAGCTCTGTAAACAGGAGCGACTTAGTAGTTACCTGAAGCAACGTTGCCATTGCCTTTTTCAGCCTGAATGCGCATGTAGATTTCTTCACGGTGAACTGAAACCTCTTTCGGAGCGTTAACACCGATACGTACTTGGTTACCTTTAACACCTAGTACAGTTACAGTCACTTCATCACCAATCATAAGTGTTTCGCCTACGCGGCGAGTCAAAATTAGCATTCTTTGCTCCTTGAGTAATCTCTAAATTTTCTTGCTACAAAGCTATTATCCAACAAAAGTTATATTTTCGTAAACTACCTTGTCACGGAAAATCAGCCTAAAAAGGCATGTTTTTGCTGAATGTTCAATGCTTCACTAGACGTAATGTAAGCATCATGAAGAATGTTTGCTGCTGTATCCACACTCTCAGGTGGCAATACCAGCATCATAGTGAGTGCATTCGTTGCGCAGAAATTGATCGCAATATCTTGCTGAGCCAACAAACCGCATGCATGTTCCACCATTCCATTGGCTTCAAGCCCTACTGCGGTTAACAGACTTACTGCTTCACTATTACGGATTTTATCGCTGAACACCAGATCGAACTTGGCACATGCTTCTTGTTTTATCATGATACCTGTTCGTTCTGTTTCCTCGATCACATTCCAAATGTCTATGCCTAACATCTGACATTGTTTTGTAGCACTAGATAAATGTTCTTTATCGACTTCAATAATGGCAAGGTCACGTTGAATGGCTATACCAGAGACGGCTTGATGGCCTGATTCCCCCTTAACCAAACTGCCTTCATTAACTTCAAAGGTCGAAAGCACGCGTAGCGGTACATTATTCTTCCATGCGAACTGCACGGAAGGTAAATGTAGAACTTTTGCTCCTCGACTTGCCATTGCTTCCATTGAAGGAAAGTCAATGACCGCCATTTTCTGAGCATTTTTCACTACACGTGGGTCACAAGTATAAATACCATCAACGTCGGTAAAGATTTGACACTCGTCAGCGCGCAATGCGCCTGCAAGCGTCACGGCGCTCGTATCAGAGCCGCCTCGACCTAATGTGGTGATATCCCCATTTTCATTCACACCTTGAAAACCTGCGACAATGACGATTTGATCTTGTTCAAGTAAATCCGTAATCGTTGAGGTATCAATATGTTTAATCGTCGCGTCATTGTGTTGATTATCCGTCACAATGTTCGCTTGTGCTCCGGTAAGTGAGCGAGCTACATAGCCCAGTTTATTGAGTGTCATCGCCAATAACGCCATTGACACTTGCTCACCAGCAGAGAGCAAAACATCAAGTTCTCGAGCCGTAGGAACACTATCTACTTGTTTCGCTAGGTCCATTAGTCGGTTTGTTTCGCCTGACATTGCAGACACAACTACGACAACTTGATTACCATCATTTTTCGCCTTAATGATGTGTTCAGCGACCTGGTGGATTCTTTCAATTGAACCCACGGAGGTTCCACCAAACTTTTGCACGATAAGGGGCTTTTTCACCAGTCTTCACCTTCCCAAGACCAAAGTCTCATTCGGACCACTTATATTCCACTAGTTGAAATTATATAAGCGGTAGTTACAACAAAAACCAAGCAGCTTAAATGACCTGGTTATTTTTCGGTCAATTAAACCACTTGGTTACCGTAAAAAAATTACGCCCAATCAAAGAAACTTGATTGAGCGTAAATTCGTTATGTAATGCTTATAAGCGCTCTTCTAGCCAAGGCTGAACAGTTTTGATCGCTTCTGGTAATGCTGACACATCAGTACCACCAGCTTGCGCCATGTCAGGGCGACCACCGCCCTTACCACCAACCTGCTCTGCAACCATTTTAACGAGGTCGCCCGCCTTAACTTTGCCTACCAGATCTTTCGTCACACCAGCAATCAAGCCAACTTTGTCATCTGTTACGTTTGCTAGAAGCACAACACCTGAGCCCATTTGGTTCTTGATGTCGTCAACCATAGTACGTAGGTTTTTGCTATCCGCGCCTTCTAGTGCAGCAACCAGTACTTTCGTGCCGTTTACTTCCACTGCTTTACCCATGATGTTTGCGCTTTCAGCAGCAGCCATCTTGTCTTTAAGCTTCTGAAGTTCTTTTTCTAGCGTTTTCGCTTTTTGTGCAGATTCTGCTAGTTTCTCTTCGTATTTTGCTGCTTGAGCTTCGATCGCATCTAGAGCTGCTTCACCTGTTACTGCTTCAATACGACGGATGCCCGCCGCGATGCCGCTCTCAGAGGTGATCTTGAATAAGCCGATATCGCCAGTGTTAGAAGCGTGGATACCACCACAAAGCTCTGTAGAGAAATCGCCCATAGACAGTACGCGTACTTCATCATCGTACTTCTCGCCAAATAGTGCCATTGCGCCTTTCTTCTTCGCAGACTCAATGTCCATCACGTTGGTTTCAATAACGTGGTTGCGACGAATTTGCGCGTTAACTAGACGTTCAACTTCTTTTAGCTCTGCCGCCGTTACCGCTTCTAGATGAGAGAAGTCAAAACGTAAGTTTTCTGCTTTAACCAAAGAGCCTTTTTGCGTCACGTGCTCACCAAGAACTTGACGAAGTGCGGCGTGTAGCAAGTGCGTTGCTGAGTGGTTTAGAGAGATAGCTGCGCGACGTTCTGCGTCAACGATAGTAGCGACTTCATCGCCTTTCGCTAGAACGCCTTCCGCCATAACACCGTGGTGTGCGATTGCGTTGCCTAGCTTTTGAGTATCTTCTACTCGGAACACACCAGCTTCAGTGCGGATTTCACCCGCATCACCACATTGACCGCCTGACTCAGCGTAGAATGGGGTTTCACCAAGCACAATGATCGCTTTGTCGCCAGCAGATAGAGAATCCACTTCGTTGCCTTCAACGAACATTGCCGCCACTGAGCTAGAGCCTTTTGTTCCAACGTAGCCACAGAATTCAGTTTGTGTATCAACTTTAATTGCTGCGTTGTAGTCTGTACCGAACTGACCCGCTTCACGCGCACGCTGACGCTGCTCTTCCATTGCTTTCTCGAAGCCTTCTTCGTCAATCGCGAACTCACGTTCACGCGCAACATCATTAGTCAAGTCAGCTGGGAAGCCGTAAGTATCGTAAAGTTTGAATACGGTTTCACCGTCGAGCACTTTACCATCTAAGTTATCTAGCGCTTCGTTTAGAATCGCCATACCGCGTTCAAGCGTACGACCGAAGTTTTCTTCTTCGATACGCAGTACTTTTTCTACGACAGCTTGCTGACGTTTCAGTTCTTCACCTGCAGTGCCCATGATGTCAGCTAGTACACCAACCAATTTGTGGAAGAATGCACCTTGCGCACCTAGCTTGTTACCGTGACGAACAGCACGACGAATGATACGACGTAGAACATAGCCACGACCTTCGTTTGAAGGCATAACACCATCAACAATCAGGAATGAACATGAACGGATGTGGTCAGCGATAACGCGTAGCGATTGGTTTGATAGGTCTTCGTAACCGATCACTTCTGCGGCTGCTTTGATAAGAGCTTGGAATACGTCGATTTCGTAGTTTGAGTGAACGCCTTGCATGATTGCAGAGATACGCTCGATACCCATACCTGTATCTACCGACGGTTTTGGTAGCGGTTCCATCGTGCCATCAGCATGACGGTTGAACTGCATGAATACGTTGTTCCAGATCTCGATGAAACGGTCACCATCTTCTTCAGGTGTGCCAGGACGGCCCCCCCAGATGTGCTCACCGTGATCGTAGAAGATTTCAGTACATGGACCACAAGGACCAGTATCACCCATTTGCCAGAAGTTGTCTGACTCGTATGGTTTGCCACCTTTCTTGTCGCCAATGCGGATGATGCGGTCTGCAGGAACGCCTACTTTCTTGTTCCAGATATCGAATGCTTCGTCATCAGTTTCGTAAACGGTCACCAATAGACGGTCTGCAGGCAGCTTAAGAACGTCTGTTAGAAATTCCCAAGCGAATGAAATCGCGTCTTCTTTGAAGTAATCGCCAAAGCTGAAGTTACCTAGCATTTCAAAGAAAGTATGGTGACGAGCTGTAAAGCCCACGTTTTCCAGGTCGTTGTGTTTACCGCCAGCACGTACACAACGTTGAGCCGTAGTCGCTCGAGTATAGGCTCGTTTTTCCAAGCCTAAGAAACAATCCTTAAATTGGTTCATACCTGCGTTTGTGAACAGCAGGGTTGGGTCGTTATGTGGAACTAACGATGAACTTTCTACGATTTGGTGTCCTTTGCTTTCAAAGAACTTGAGGAACGCGTTACGAACCTCGTCAGTGCTCATGTACATGCAGCTCTTCCTGAAAATAGTCGAGTTAGAATTTTGCCGTATTGTAGATCATGCAATCAGCTGAGACTAGTTTTCTTGCGGAAAAGAGGGGGTAGAAGAAAAAATTTGAAGCAAAACAAAAATCAGCGTGAATAATTCACGCCTAATCTTCGTCTTCAAAGCTTAATGCATAGCTAATTTGGTCAAAACTGTAGCCGCGATATTGTAAGAAACGAACCTGTTTAGCGTACTCTTTCTGGTCTTTGGCCTTTATTCCTTTAAATTTCTTCTCTGCTGCCAACTTTGCCAATTCAAACCAATCTTGGGGCTCTTCTGCCATTGCTTGTTCAATGACAGATTCTGCAACGCGCTTCTGGTTAAGCTCTTGGCGAATACGACGCTCACCATGACCTTTGTAAACGTGTTGACGCACTTGGCTTTTGGCGTAACGCAAGTCATCCAAATAATCGTGTTCTAAACAAAAGTTAATCGCAGCTTCAATATCAGCCTCTTCATAGCCTTTCATCGCAAGCTTTTGATGGAGCTCATATAAGCCATGATCTCGACGACTAAGTAACTGAATCGCGGCTTCTTTGCTAGATAGCGTCGGTGCTTGTCGCTTTTGGTACATAGTGATCCTAAAGGTAATTTGGCTGTACAGGCTTTTCGTTTGCCTTAAATTTCTTCGATTTTGATTTCGACAAATACAACAAAGCCCTGCAACGCAGGGCTTTATTTTTAGTCTATCAGAAGATTAAAACTCTTCTTCTTGCTCAGGCTTCTCACCGGCAGCAGGTGCTTCTGGTTGAGCTGGAGAAAGTAGCATTTCACGCAGTTTGGTATCGATTGTTTTCGCGATTTCTGGATGCTCACGCAGGTAGTTACAAGCGTTTGCTTTACCTTGACCAATCTTATCGCCATTGTAGCTGTACCAAGCGCCCGCTTTTTCTACTAGCTTGTGCTTCACGCCTAAGTCAATCAACTCACCTTCACGGTTAAAGCCTTGGCCATACATGATTTGCGTGTTTGCTTCTTTAAATGGTGCTGCAATCTTGTTCTTAACCACTTTGATACGCGTTTCGTTACCTACAACTTCATCGCCTTCTTTGATTGCGCCAGTACGACGGATATCTAAACGAACAGAAGCGTAAAACTTAAGCGCGTTACCGCCAGTAGTCGTTTCAGGGTTACCGAACATCACACCAATCTTCATACGAATTTGGTTGATGAAGATACACATACAGTTAGACTGTTTTAGGTTACCTGTAAGCTTACGCATTGCTTGAGAAAGCATACGAGCTTGGAGACCCATGTGGCTGTCGCCCATTTCGCCTTCGATCTCAGCTTTAGGTGTTAGAGCAGCAACAGAGTCAACAACCATTACGTCGATTGCGCCAGAGCGAGCTAATGCATCACAAATCTCTAGAGCTTGCTCACCAGTGTCTGGTTGAGAAACCAATAGTGCATCGATATCAACGCCAAGTTTCTTTGCATATACAGGATCTAGAGCGTGCTCTGCATCGATAAACGCACAAGTTTTGCCTTCACGTTGCGCAGCAGCAATAAGTTCAAGAGTTAGTGTTGTTTTACCTGAAGATTCTGGACCGTAAATCTCAACGATACGACCCATTGGTAGACCACCAGCACCCAAAGCGATATCAAGAGAAAGCGAACCCGTTGAAATGGTTTCTACATCCATTGCGCGGTTATCACCAAGGCGCATGATAGAGCCTTTACCGAATTGCTTTTCAATTTGACCTAGCGCAGCGGCGAGCGCTTTCTGTTTGTTCTCGTCCATTACTTTCTCCGATTTATTCATCTTCTTTGGGCGACGAATAGTAATTCATTTTTCTTAAGCAGAAGTTCTGCTCAGCAATGAAAGTCATTATACTGTTGATTCATACAGTGTCTATACCTGTATGAAAAAAATTTGGCTCACAATATCGTGCAGTTTTCTCTAGCCCTTGTTTTCTCTGGGCTTACGCAGATCCAAAAAATCTAGATTAAGTGTTGGTGCAATTGACTCAATGCATGAATCACCGCTTGTTCGCGAACTTCTGCTCGATTTCCAGAAAAATGCATGGTTTCTACTAACTGCCACCCCTGATTATCTGCAAAGGCAAAACACACCGTTCCAACCGGCTTTTCCTCACTGCCACCACCAGGACCAGCGATGCCACTGATAGACACCCCAATTGTTGCATTGGAATGTTTTAATGCCCCCTGCACCATTTCAGTTACAACTGGCTCACTCACTGCGCCATACGCTTCGAGTGTTTGAAGCTGCACTCCAAGCATCTCCATTTTGGCCTCATTACTGTACGTAACAAAAGCGCGGTCAAGCCAACCGGAGCTACCTGCAATATCAGTAATTGCGGCTGCAACGCCACCGCCAGTACAGGACTCTGCTGTGGTCAGCACATGCCCATGTCGCGCAAGTAACACACCTAAATCAGCACTTAATTTTGTTGTTTTTTCCATAGCCAAAATGCCCTTTGTCTCTTTTTACTTGATAGGGATTCACGTATCCTAAGCCGCTACGGAAATAAACAAAAGAACTTACCTGTGAAAGCTGAACAAAAACACACTCCGATGATGCAGCAATATCTCAAGCTAAAAGCTGAGAACCCAGAAATTTTGCTGTTCTACCGCATGGGCGATTTCTACGAACTCTTCTATGATGACGCGAAACGAGCGTCTCAACTGCTTGATATTTCATTAACCAAGCGCGGCTCATCGGCCGGAGAACCTATTCCTATGGCGGGAGTGCCATTCCATGCAGTGGAAGGGTATCTCGCGAAACTAGTTCAGCTTGGTGAGTCAGTCGCAATCTGTGAACAAATTGGGGATCCTGCGACGAGCAAAGGTCCTGTTGAGCGTAAAGTAGTACGCATTGTCACGCCAGGCACCGTAACCGATGAGGCACTGCTTTCTGAACGTCTCGATAACTTAATCGCTGCGATTTACCATCACAACGGTAAGTTTGGTTATGCGACGTTAGACGTTACTTCTGGCCGTTTTCAATTAACGGAGCCAGAAACCGAAGAATCCATGATGGCAGAACTACAACGCACCGCACCGCGTGAGTTGTTGTTCCCTGAAGATTTCGAGCCAGTCCACTTGATGTCGAACCGTAACGGTAACCGTCGTCGCCCTGTATGGGAGTTTGAACTAGATACTGCCAAACAACAGCTGAACCAGCAGTTTGGCACCCGTGATCTTGTCGGTTTTGGTGTTGAGCACGCCTCTCTTGGTTTGTGCGCCGCAGGTTGTTTGATCCAATACGTAAAAGACACACAACGCACTGCTCTACCACATATCCGCTCACTAACGTTTGATCGCCAAGATCACTCTGTAATTTTAGATGCAGCTACGCGTCGCAATCTAGAAATCACCCAAAATTTAGCTGGCGGCACGGACAATACACTCGCCGCAGTTCTCGACCATTGCTCAACCCCGATGGGCAGCCGCATGTTAAAGCGTTGGCTGCATCAACCGATGCGTTGTATTGATACGCTAAACAACCGTCTGGATGCGATTGGTGAAATTAAAGATCAAGGCTTATTTACCGATCTTCAGCCAACTTTAAAACAGATTGGCGATATTGAACGTATCTTAGCGCGTCTTGCTCTACGTTCTGCTCGTCCACGTGATATGGCTCGCCTACGCCATGCCATGCAACAACTTCCTGAACTAGAATCGCTCACTACATCCTTAACTCATCCATACCTAGTGAAGTTGGCTCAATATGCTGCGCCAATAGATGAAGTATGTGAGCTTCTTGAACGTGCTATCAAAGAAAACCCGCCGGTAGTGATCCGCGATGGTGGTGTGATTGCAGAAGGCTATAACGAAGAATTGGATGAGTGGCGCAAGCTCGCTGATGGTGCAACCGAGTATCTAGAAAAGCTCGAAGCGGATGAACGCGAGCGTCATGGCATCGATACGCTGAAAGTTGGCTACAACGCCGTACATGGATTCTTCATTCAGGTAAGTCGTGGCCAAAGCCATTTGGTACCGCCACATTACGTGCGTCGCCAAACTCTGAAAAATGCCGAGCGCTACATTATTCCTGAGCTTAAAGAGCATGAAGACAAAGTTCTGAACTCAAAATCAAAAGCACTCGCACTAGAGAAAAAACTGTGGGAAGAGCTGTTCGATTTGCTGATGCCTCATCTTGAACAAATGCAAAACCTAGCTTCTGCCGTTTCACAGATGGACGTGTTACAAAACCTAGCAGAACGCGCAGACTCATTGGATTATTGCCGCCCTACTCTAGTTAAAGACGCAGGTATTCACATTCAAGCAGGTCGCCACCCGGTAGTAGAGCAAGTCACCTCGGACCCGTTCATTGCTAACCCAATAGAATTAAGCCCAAGCCGTAAAATGCTCATCATCACGGGTCCAAACATGGGGGGTAAATCAACCTACATGCGCCAAACTGCGCTAATTGCGTTGATGGCTCATATCGGCTCTTATGTACCTGCAGAATCAGCACAAATTGGCTCATTGGATCGCATCTTTACTCGTATCGGTGCTTCAGATGACTTGGCATCAGGTCGTTCAACCTTCATGGTAGAGATGACAGAAACGGCCAACATTCTCCACAACGCAACCAAGAACAGCTTGGTGTTAATGGATGAGATCGGTCGCGGTACCAGTACTTACGATGGTCTTTCATTGGCATGGGCAAGTGCCGAATGGCTTGCAACACAAATTGGTGCGATGACACTTTTCGCTACGCACTACTTTGAACTAACCGAATTACCGAACTTGCTACCAAACTTAGCGAATGTTCACCTAGATGCGGTAGAACATGGCGACAGCATTGCTTTCATGCACGCAGTTCAAGAAGGCGCCGCAAGCAAATCATACGGCTTGGCGGTTGCGGGCTTAGCTGGCGTACCTAAAACGGTCATCAAAAATGCTCGTGCTAAACTGTCTCAACTAGAGCAACTCGGCCAAGCTAGCGACTCGCCTCGTCCAAGCACTGTGGATGTAGCAAATCAGCTCAGCTTAATCCCTGAACCTAGCGAAATTGAACAAGCGTTATCAAACATCGATCCAGACGACTTAACACCTCGTCAAGCCCTTGAAGAGCTGTATCGTTTGAAGAAAATGCTTTAACGAGAATATCTAATCTCCCCTAAAACAGAAAAGGGCTATGGTTATCCATAGCCCTTTATGTTTCGAGAAAGCTTAGTATTAATCGTCTTCGACGTTAAACAAGTTTTCCATATTTAGGCCTTGTTTAATTAGGATTTCACGAAGTCGACGTAAACCCTCCACTTGAATTTGACGTACACGCTCACGGGTAAGACCAATCTCTCGTCCCACTTCTTCAAGCGTAGACGGCTCATAACCAAGCAAACCAAAACGGCGTGCAAGCACTTCTTTTTGTTTTGGATTCAACTCTTCCAACCAATGGATCAAAGACGATTTGATGTCATCATCTTGAGTCGACACTTCTGGATCAGAGTTGTTTGCGTCAGGAATAATATCCAGAAGCGCTTTTTCACCGTCACCACCAATTGGGGTATCAACGGAGCTAATACGCTCGTTAAGACGCAGCATTTTGCTGACATCTTCTACTGGTATATCTAATTGAGCAGCAATTTCTTCTGCAGTTGGTTCATGATCGAGCTTTTGAGAAAGTTCACGCGCAGTACGCAGATAAATGTTCAGCTCTTTCACGACATGAATAGGCAAGCGAATGGTGCGAGTTTGGTTCATCAACGCACGTTCGATCGTTTGACGGATCCACCATGTTGCGTAAGTTGAGAAACGGAAGCCTCTTTCTGGATCGAATTTTTCAACCGCTCGGATCAAGCCGAGGTTACCTTCTTCAATAAGATCGAGTAGCGCTAGGCCACGGTTGCTGTACCGACGAGAAATTTTTACTACTAAACGCAAGTTACTTTCGATCATGCGCTTACGAGCCGCTTCATCACCACGCAATGCTCTGCGGGCGTAAAGGACTTCTTCTTCAGCAGTAAGTAGAGGTGAGAAGCCAATTTCACCTAGATACAATTGAGTTGCGTCTAGGCTTTTACTGCTCGCGTCAAACTCTTCACGGACAGCTGTTTTGCCTTCGGTAGTAGATGATGATTTTTCGAGTTCGTTATCAATGGTCGTCTCTGACGCATTGTCGTATTCAAACTCTTCAACTTTGGATACTGTGTTGCTGATACTCATAACGCCTCCCCCTGGCGAGTTAGCAAGACATGACAACTCAATATGTCGCTAAATGATTTCGCAAGTTGTTTTTCAAAGTCTTACGGTAAATAGCGTTTTGGATTCACTGATTTACCTTGGTAGCGAATTTCAAAGTGCAGCTTGACGGATTTTGCGCCTGAACTACCCATGGTCGCAATTTTCTGTCCGCTTTTTACACTCTGACCTTCTGTTACCAGCAGTTTGTCGTTATGTGCGTATGCGCTTAAATAATTGTCGTTATGCTTCACTATAATTAGGTTGCCATAACCTCTTAGCGCATTACCCGAATAAACGACCGTGCCGGCTGCGGTTGAAACGATAGGCTGACCACGCTGTCCTGCGATGTCAATGCCTTTATTTCCCTGTTCTCCCGCCGAGAAGCTCTTGATTACTCTCCCTTTTGTCGGCCACAACCACTTCGATACTTTGTCGTTTTGTACCGTCGTTGTTGGCGGCTTCGGTTTAGTAGGTTGGTTATCTTTTGAACCAACATACTCCTTTGCTTTGGTTTGTTCAACTTTCTTTGGCGGCTCTTTTTGTGCGACTTTAGTCGGAGTTGTTGTAGGCTTTTGACTAGAGTTTTTACTTGAAGTCACAGGCTTTGTCGTCGTCGTTGGCTTCACCACTGGAGGCGGTGTCGTTGTAACTACAGGTACTACAACGGGTTCAACTTTTTGGCCATATTTTGGCGCGACATATTTCGGAGCCCAAAGTTTTAGCTTTTGACCTGGATAAATGGTGTAAGGCTGAGAGAGTTCGTTGTAACGTACAAGATCATTTACATCTTTATCTGTGACGTAAGCAATGAAATAAAGTGTGTCACCTTTCTTTACTTCGTAGTAACTCCCTCTATAACTGCCACGCTCAACGCTCGAATAATCCTTCTTTAGGCTGGAAACAGGCGCAGGTGAGTGAGCCGCGCAACCAACGAGTCCCGCAGCTAATACAAAGCTAATACCAATATGACGCAGTAACTTACTCACCTAACCTCAGATCCTTAAGCCAAATCACCCGCGACAAGAGGAACAAAGCGAACCATTTCCACAACGGTAGAAAGGTACTCGTCACCCTTGCGTTCAATTCTAAGTAGTTGCTGCTCAGCATCTCCGACAGGAATCACCATTTTACCGCCATCTTTTAACTGTGAGAGAAGAGCTTGGGGAATCACTTCTGCAGCAGCGGTAACAATGATGGCGTCAAACGGACCTTTCGTTTCCCATCCTAACCAGCCATCACCATGCTTCGTCGAGACATTGTAGATATCAAGTTGCTTAAGACGACGTTTCGCTTCCCATTGCAAAGATTTGATGCGTTCAACGGAATAAACATGGTCAACGATTTGTGCTAAAACTGCGGTTTGGTACCCAGAACCGGTTCCGATTTCCAAAACGTTACTAGCACGTTGAAGCTCAAGCAGCTCGGTCATGCGAGCGACGATGTAAGGTTGAGAAATAGTTTGTCCCTGACCAATCGGTAGCGCATTGTTATCGTAGGCTTGGTGCATCATCGCTTGAGAAACAAAGCTCTCTCTCGGTAAACAATGCATTGCATCCAAAACGCGTTGATCTTTGATGCCACTGGAGATAAGAAACGCTATCAACCTGTCAGCATGTGGGTTACTCATTACTTCTCTTCCTTCAACCAACTATCCATCGCACGCAGAGACTCATGAGCCGTGAGGTCTACTTGCAGTGGGGTAATAGAAACTCGACCGTGCTCAATCGCATAGAAGTCGGTACCTTCACCCGCATCTTGTTCTTTCCCCGGAGGCCCTAACCAATAGATATCATGCCCACGCGGATCTTTCTGCTTGATCATATTCTCTGCGTGATGACGAGCACCTAAACGGGTCACTTCGATTTCACCAAGACTCTCGAGAGGCAAATCAGGTATGTTTACGTTCAACAAACGGTTGGTTGGGATTGGCGCTGACAAGTGTTGCTCAACCAACTGTCGAGCAATTTCAGCAGCCGACTCAAAATGACGTTTACCAACCAGTGAAAATGCAATGGCTTGCACGCCAAGAAAGTGCCCTTCCATTGCTGCAGCGACGGTACCAGAGTACAGAACGTCATCCCCCAGATTTGCACCATGATTAATGCCAGATAATACAAGATCTGGCAGGTCATCTTTCATCAGCTCATTTAGAGCAAAATGAACGCAATCTGTCGGTGTCCCTTGAACCGAATAAGTATTAGGAGCAATTTCTGTGACTCGCAGAGGCTGTTCCAATGTCAGTGAGTTTGATGCACCAGAACGATTTCGGTCTGGGGCAACAATGATCACTTCCGCGATGCTTCTCAGATCATCCGCTAACGCGTGAATTCCTTGAGCATGCACACCGTCGTCATTACTAATTAGAATTCTTAAAGGTTTTGTATTTAGTGAATCCAGTTCCATTAGTATTCTCTTTCTACTTTGACCTCATTCACCAACTCACGAACAATGGATGTGGCAAAAGAGCCTGCATCGAGTGAGAAGGTCAACGTAATATTGTTACCTTCAACGTTCCAAGCTAAGTCTTTTGGTTTGAGTGCGATTTCACGACGATCGTGACGCATACGATTCCCACGGATTAGAGCCATTAAATCAGGTTCTTCATCAATAAATGGCTGTTCTAATGCAAGTGCATCAGCTTGGGTCGGTAACGCATTATCACCCGCTAAAGCGGCAGTAATCTCAACTTCACTCAATGCAAGCTTGTTTTGCATATCAGCAAGGTTATTCGCATCAACAGCCAACAATCCTTGTGATGTCTGTGCGATGTCACCATCGATGAATTTATCAAACACGCCATTTTCTAGACGAGCAGAAACGATGCGGTTGAAAATCCATGAACGCGCGGCAGACAGGTACATGCTGCGTTTGTTTTGGTTACGCGTACGAACATTTTCTCGTCCCCAACGACGAGCTTCGTCGAGGTTATTTCCATCGTTACCAAAGCGTTGGCTACCAAAGTAGTTTGGCACACCAACTTGTTTAACTTTTTCAAGGCGTTGCTCTACATCCGCCACATCTGTCACTTCAGACAAGGTAACCACAAACTCGTTCCCGATTAAGTCACCAGGACGCAGTTTTTTGTTGTGTCGATCGGTCGCCAGAATTTCAATACTTGGGTATTGCGCCAAAAATGTCGAAAAATCTGGAGTCTCACCTTTAGGCAGATGAACACTTAGCCATTGTTCGGTTACTGCATGGCGATCTTTCAGGCCTGCCCAACTAACGTCTTTAGACTTAACACCACAAGCTTTCGCTAGCTCGTTAGCGACGAAACTGGTGTTCTCACCTGTTTTTCGAATGCGCACCATTAAGTGTTCACCTTCTCCCGTGAAGGCAAAACCCAAATCTTCGCGAACCTGAAAGTGTTCTGGTTGCGCTTTAATTTTTGCTGATGCGACTGGCTTGCCTGTGAGGTAAGCCAATGAGGATAAAATATTCGACATGATGTATTTCCACTGCTTATGCAGCTTTAAGGAGCAAATTATTCGATTATTGCTTAAATAGAAGCACGACTGCTTCTGTAGCAATGCCTTCTTTGCGTCCAGTAAAACCAAGACGTTCTGTCGTCGTTGCTTTTACGTTGATGTTGCTAATATCGGTTTCTAGATCTTCGGCAATGGCTGCACACATTGCATCAATGTGAGGCGCCATTTTCGGCGCTTGCGCCATGATGGTGACGTCTGCATTACCAAGGCGGTAGCCTTGTTCTTTTACTCGACGGTAAACGTCTTTCAATAATTCGCGGCTGTTCGCACCTTTCCATTTATCGTCGGTATCTGGAAAATGACGGCCAATATCACCCGCAGCAATCGCACCTAACAAAGCGTCGGTGAGAGCATGCAGAGCAACGTCGCCGTCTGAGTGCGCAATCAGGCCTTGTTCGTAAGGAATTGCAACACCACCAATAATCACAGGGCCTTCACCGCCAAATTTGTGTACGTCGAAACCATGACCAATTCGAATCATTTTTTATCCTTTATTTTCTAGCCGCGCTCACGGCTAAGATAAAACTCGGCTAAGGCGAGATCTTCTGGCTGAGTAATTTTAATGTTATTCGCACTACCTTGAACTAAAGCTGGCGTTTCTCCCAACCACTCTAAAGCCGATGCTTCATCAGTGATCGCAACACCTTGCTGCAATGCGTCTGCCAGTGCTCTTGTTAGCTGCTGAGTTTTAAACATTTGTGGAGTCAGTGCATGCCACAATGCTTCTCTGTCTACGGTATGATCGATGTTGTTTTCTTTGTTCGCTCGTTTCATTGTATCTCTCACGGGCGAGGCAAGAATGCCACCAGTAGGATGAGCACAACAAACATCAATCAGACGATCAATATCGTTTAATGTTACGCAAGGTCTCGCGGCATCATGGACCAGAACCCATTCACACGGAAGCTGCGCACTTACATAGTTTAGCCCTGAAAGCACTGAATCGGCTCTTTCTTTACCACCAGCGACACGTATTACGTCTGGGTGCAGGGCAATCGATAGTTCAGGGTAGTATGGGTCACCTTCTGTAACCGCAACCACAACTTTCGCGATTTGAGGGTGAGCAAGCAGTTTCTCTACGGTATGTTCCAATACCGTTTTTCCATCGATTAACAAATATTGTTTAGGTCGATCTGCTTTCATTCGGCTACCAACACCAGCCGCTGGTACAATAGCGATATGAGATGAAACGTTCTCTGACATCTTACGGGTTTTCCTCACCAACTATGCGGTAGAAGGTCTCTCCTTCTTTCACCAAGCCAAGTTCATGACGTGCTCTTTCTTCAATCGCATCAAGTCCTTGCTTTAAGTCATCTATCTCAGCAAACATTTCATTATTGCGAGCTTGTAGCTTGCTGTTCACCTGCTGTTGAACTTCAATTTCATCTTTTACTGTGTAGTAGTCAGACACCCCGTTTTTACCAAACCATAGAGTGTATTGAAGCCAACCAAACAGTAACGTAAGGGCTATAACAAAGATTCGCATATCGCTGCTAACATTCTGTACCGGAAGGAATTAGATAAGATGACATATATAGCATAAATGCCGAGTTGCCTCTAGGGGATAAAGGGAGACTCACACGCTCCTTACAGGAAATAAGCACGAAAATAAAAAATGCCTAAGTTCGATGGCACTCTTTAATCGAGAAAGTAAAGAACCGTTTACGTGCTAGAAAGAGGAAGATTCGGTTTCAATTACCTGAGAAATCAGGGCGGTTAGCTAACTAAGAGTTTGCTAGATACAGATGAGTTGGTTGCTTCTAGGTATTACCGCAGTACAGTCAGAACAGCTCATCACTCTAAAATACCGGCCTTTAAACACAAAAACGCCCCACCGAAGTGGGGCGTTTTTAGAAAGCTTTCAAGCTAAACTTTATTCAATTAAGAATTAAGCTTGGCCTTTAACTTCTTTAAGACCGTTGAAAGGAGCGCGCTCACCTAGAGCTTCCTCGATACGGATTAGTTGGTTGCTTTCTTTTGGGTATAGCAGCAACACGGTCAAAACAGCTCATCGCTCTTAACCATCTGCTTTTAAACATACGCCAATAAACAAAAACCCCCGCCTTAGCGAGGGTTTCAAAAAGCTATTTAGCTAAACTAATTCAATAAGAATTAAGCTTGGCCTTTAACTTCTTTAAGACCGTTGAAAGGAGCGCGCTCACCTAGAGCTTCCTCAATACGGATTAGTTGGTTGTACTTAGCAACACGGTCAGAACGGCTCATAGAACCAGTTTTGATTTGACCTGCAGCTGTACCTACCGCTAGGTCAGCGATAGTTGCATCTTCAGTTTCACCAGAACGGTGAGAGATTACTGCTGTGTAACCTGCGTCTTTAGCCATCTTGATTGCAGCTAGAGTCTCAGTTAGAGAACCGATTTGGTTGAACTTGATTAGGATAGAGTTAGCGATGCCTTTCTCGATACCTTCAGCTAGGATCTTAGTGTTTGTAACGAATAGATCGTCACCAACTAGTTGGATCTTGTCGCCTAGAAGTTGAGTTTGGTGTGCGAAACCATCCCAGTCAGACTCGTCTAGACCGTCTTCGATAGATACGATTGGGAATTGCTCAACTAGACCAGCTAGGTAGTGGTTGAACTCTTCAGAAGTGAAAGTTTTGCCTTCACCTTTCATGTTGTAGATGCCAGCTTCTTTGTCGAAGAACTCAGATGCAGCACAGTCCATAGCTAGAGTAACGTCTTTGCCTAGCTCGTAACCAGCAGCAGCAACAGCTTCTGCGATAACTTCTAGAGCTTCAGCGTTAGATTTAAGGTTAGGAGCGAAACCACCTTCGTCACCAACAGCTGTGTTGTAGCCTTTAGACTTAAGAACTTTAGCTAGGTTGTGGAATACTTCCGCACCCATGCGTACAGCTTCTTTAAGAGTTGCAGCGCCAACTGGTTGAATCATGAATTCTTGGATGTCAACGTTGTTGTCTGCGTGCTCACCACCGTTGATGATGTTCATCATTGGTAGAGGCATAGAGAACTGACCAGCAGTACCGTTTAGCTCAGCGATGTGCTCGTATAGAGGCATGCCTTTAGCTGCTGCTGCAGCTTTAGCGTTTGCTAGAGAAACTGCTAGGATAGCGTTCGCACCGAATTTAGATTTGTTTTCAGTGCCGTCTAGTTCGATCATTACTGCGTCGATTGCAGCTTGGTCTTTAGCGTCTTTGCCAACTAGAGCTTCAGCGATTGGGCCGTTTACAGCTTCAATTGCTTTAAGAACACCTTTACCTAGGAAACGTGCTTTGTCACCGTCACGTAGCTCAAGAGCTTCGCGAGAACCAGTAGATGCGCCAGATGGAGCTGCCGCCATACCTACGAAACCGCCTTCTAGGTGTACTTCAGCTTCTACAGTTGGGTTACCACGTGAGTCGATGATTTCACGACCTAGAACTTTAACGATCTTAGACATTAATGTTTCCTCTCGTTTCAAATATAAATGTCAATTTTAAAGGGCAGCAGCACAACCTTCGCCGCCGCCCGTATCCTTTTACTTCTCGAATTCGCCGCGTGAGTATTGACCCGCAGCCTTAACGAAACCTGCAAACAATGGGTGACCATCGCGAGGAGTCGATGTGAATTCAGGGTGGAACTGAGCTGCTACAAACCATGGGTGAGCTGGGTTCTCAATCATTTCCACTAGCTTCTTGTCCGCAGATAGGCCTGACACTTTAAGACCTGCTTTTTCAATTTGTGGACGAAGAACGTTGTTCACTTCGTAACGGTGACGGTGACGTTCATGGATCGTCGCGCTACCGTACAGTTCACGAGCTTTTGTACCTTTTTCTAGGTGACATAGCTGAGAACCTAGACGCATCGTACCACCAAGATCAGATGATTCAGTACGCTCTTCCACGTTACCTGTTTCATCAACCCATTCTGTGATCAAACCTACCACAGGGTACTTCGTGTCTTTGTTAAATTCTGTTGAATGTGCACCTTCCATACCCGCAACGTTACGCGCGTATTCAATAAGGGCAACTTGCATACCTAGACAGATACCTAGGTAAGGCACTTTGTTTTCACGTGCGTATTGAGCCGCACGGATCTTGCCTTCAACACCACGATCACCGAAACCACCTGGAACTAGGATAGCGTCTAGACCTTCTAGAAGCTCAACGCCTTTAGTTTCGATGTCTTGAGAGTCTACGTACTTAATGGTTACGTTTAGGCGGTTTTTCAAGCCTGCGTGCTTAAGTGCTTCGTTCACAGATTTGTACGCATCTGGTAGTTCGATGTATTTACCGACCATACCGATAGTTACTTCACCTGTTGGATTCGCTTCTTCGTAGATAACCTGTTCCCATTCAGAAAGGTCAGCTTCTGGCGCATCAATACCGAAACGAGTACACACTAGGTCATCAAGACCTTGAGACTTAACAAGTTGAGGGATCTTGTAGATTGAATCTACGTCCTTCATTGAGATTACCGCTTTTTCAGGAACGTTACAGAAAAGTGCAATCTTCTTACGCTCGTTTGCTGGGATCATGCGATCGCTGCGGCAAACTAGGATGTCTGGTTGGATACCGATAGACAGTAGCTCTTTAACAGAGTGCTGAGTCGGTTTAGTTTTCACTTCGCCAGCTGCTGCTAGGTAAGGAACAAGAGTTAGATGCATGAACATTGCGCGTTCACGGCCAAGTTCTACTGCTAGCTGACGGATTGCTTCCATAAATGGTAGCGATTCGATATCACCTACCGTACCACCAACTTCAACGATAGCAATATCGTGGCCTTCAGAACCTGCAATTACGCGGTCTTTGATAGCGTTAGTGATATGAGGGATAACTTGAATTGTTGCGCCTAGGTAGTCACCACGACGTTCTTTACGAAGTACGTCGGCATAAACACGACCTGCAGTGAAGTTGTTACGCTTGGTCATCTTGGTACGGATGAAACGCTCGTAGTGACCAAGGTCAAGGTCAGTCTCTGCGCCATCTTCCGTAACAAACACTTCACCGTGCTGAGTTGGGCTCATTGTGCCTGGATCAACGTTGATGTAAGGGTCAAGCTTCATCATAGTCACTTTAAGACCACGAGCTTCTAGAATAGCTGCAAGAGATGCTGCTGCAATACCTTTACCTAGAGAGGATACAACCCCGCCAGTAACAAAAATGTAATTTGTCGTCATGTTTAACCTGAAATTGGTTGAATGAGGGAAATGGAGTGCTTCTGGACGGGAGATAAATATACCAGAAGCTCCTTACCGCCACAACGTGAAATCTATCACACCGTAATTTTTTATTTTTTGCTTCAAATCAAAGTGGGTAGAGACAAAGCAAAGTGCTTATTTATGTTCTGAGTCAGACTTGTCCCATAAATCGCGCTGTGACTATTTTGTCTGCAACTTCACTCTTCTTTTTTCACTTCATTCCAAAAATTGTCGAGTTCTGACAACGTACACTCGGTGAGTGTTCTTCCTGATTGTGCGACCTTACCTTCAACTTGCTTAAAACGCTTGGCAAACTTAATGTTCGCTTTGCTTAATGCCACTTCTGGGTCTTTGCCAAGATGACGTGCTAAGTTGACCGTGGCAAACAACAAGTCCCCTAACTCAAGTTCGACTTTCTCTTCATCTGGATCGATTTGAAGCGCTTCTTCCATCACCTCATCCACTTCTTCTTGAACCTTACTGACTACTGGCCCAAGCGAATCCCAATCGAATCCGTATTTCGCACATTTCTTCTGAATCTTTGTAGCACGAGAAAGCGCCGGTAAAGAGTTTGGTATTGAGTCTAGGATACTTTCTTCAGCTTTGCCTACTTGCGCTTTTTCTTTTGCTTTTTCCGCTTCCCAGTTGGCATTAATTTCCTCGTCAGACTCAAACTCAACATCCGAAAAAACATGCGGATGGCGACGAGTCAGTTTTTCGTTCACGGTTTCGACCACATCCGAAAATTCGAACAGCCCTTGCTCTTTCGCTAATTGACTGTAAAAAATCACCTGGAACAACAAATCACCCAGCTCTTCTTTCAGATTTGACCAATCACGATTCTGAATCGCATCCACCACTTCGTAGGTTTCTTCGATGGTGTGCGGAACGATGGTGTCAAAGGTTTGTTTTAAGTCCCAAGGGCAACCGCTTTCTGGGTCACGTAGCTTCGCCATGATTTGTTCTAATTGTTCAATTGGATGACTCATTTTCGTTCCTTTAAACCTTTCTATCTAAAGAAAAAGGTGAGCAGCCAAAACCACTCACCTTCTACATTATATTTTCTCAGCAGCTTCACTAAGTAATTGTTACTTTGACAAGGCAACAAGTTTTCGCGACTCCTGAGCATAGCTCGCCTATGTGATGAGCCTGGGCCGGCACTCCGGAGTAAACGCAGTAAAAGTGACAAGTACGACGTGAAAGTTAGCCTAAGCGTTTTACCGACATAACATCCTTAATCTGCTCGACACGTTTCGAAACGCGAGAGAGCACCTCAATATTGGTCACCTCAAGATCAAAATCCATGATGGCGAGCTGACGACGGTAATCGACACGGCTCTTCATGCTGGTCACTTTGATTTTCTCGTTGGCAAATAGTGTGGTGATGTCTTTCAATAGACCGCCTCGCTCCATCGCTTCGACACGCACGGTGAGGATGTATGACCCTACAAATCCGCTGCCCCATACGGTATCAATGATACGTTCTGGTGCGTGATGACGCAGTTCTTCGAGCTGTTCACAGTCACTGCGGTGCACTGAGATACCTCGGCCTTGGGTGATGTAACCACAAATGTCATCGCCTGGAATTGGCTGACAACAGCGAGCTAGGTGCGTCATTAGGTTATCAACACCTTCTACTACTACCGCGTCTTTTTTCGGGCGACTTTGCGCTGGTGCTTTGTGCTCGGCTTCTTGAAGTTTTTCTAGCGCTTGCTGATCCTCTTCTTCCGCCGTTGGTTTATTCACCAGTGCATTAATGTGGTTGATGATCTGATTGATACGCAGGTCGCCACTGCCTACACCGACGTAGAGTTCATCCGGCGTATTGACGTTGAAGCGTTTTAGGGCGTAATGCTCTGCATCTTTTAACGTCGCGCCAATCTTCACCAACTCGTGTTCTAGGATTTCACGTCCCGCTTCGAGGTTTTTCTCACGACTCTGTTTACGGAACCAAGCGTTGATCTTCGCACGAGCACGCCCTGAATGAACAAAGCCTAGTGATGGGTTTAACCAGTCTCGCGATGGGTTTGGCTCTTTTGCTGTGATGATTTCGACCTGATCGCCCATGTGGAGTTTATGGGTGAACGGCACGATTCGGCCACCAACTTTGGCACCAATACAACGGTGCCCGACTTCTGAGTGAATGTGGTAAGCAAAGTCTAGTGGCGTTGCCCCCATTGGTAAGTCGACAACATCGCCGCGTGGTGTAAATGCGTAGACGCGGTCATCGAAGACTTGGCTTCGGAGTTCATCCAACATCTCACCAGAGTCGGACATTTCTTCTTGCCAATCCAACAGTTTACGCAGCCAGGTAATTTTCTCATCGTAACCACTGCGGCTGCTCGCACCTTCTTTGTATTTCCAGTGCGCGGCAACGCCCAGCTCAGATTCTTCGTGCATTTGCTTGGTACGAATTTGAATCTCGATGGTTTTGCCTTCAGGGCCAAGAATCACGGTGTGAATCGATTGGTAACCGTTTGGTTTTGGGTTTGCAACGTAGTCGTCGAACTCACTCGGTAAGTGCTTGTATTTGGTATGAACCACACCTAACGCAGCGTAACAATCTTGCAGTTTGTCGGCGATGATACGTACTGCACGCACGTCAAACAATTCATCAAACGCCAAACTCTTCTTCTGCATTTTTCGCCAAATGCTGTAGATGTGTTTAGGACGACCACTTACTTCGGCATTAATGCCACAAGCTTTCATCTCTTGAGATAAGTCTTCGACAAAATCTTTGATGTATTGCTCACGGACAATACGACGCTCAGCAAGCTGCTTTGCAATTTGCTTGTAAGTGTCCGGTTGTTGATAACGGAAAGCGTAGTCTTCGATTTCCCACTTAAGCTGACCGATACCTAGGCGGTTAGCCAGTGGAGCATAAATGTTGGCACACTCTTTCGCCGCAGCACGTCGAACTTCGTCCGGTGCTTTTTTGACTTCAATAAGGTTGCAAATTCGTTCTGCTAGCTTGATGACAACGCAACGAAAATCATCCACCATGGCAAGCAGCATGCGACGAACGTTGTCTACTTGAGACGACGCAGCGCTGCCTTCCATCGTGACGTTAAGCTGACCGATAGCGGCCATTTCTTCTACGCCATCAATGAGCTTAATGATTTCTTTGCTGTATTTTTCTTCAAGAAGTTCTCTGTTGAAAGCACCACTTGAAACCAAAGGAAACAGTTGAGCCGCCACTAATGTTGCTTTGTCCATCGACAAGGTGATCAGAATTTCGATCATCTCTCGTCCTCGCCACAACAGGAGTTCGGCTTGTTCGTGACCCGCCAAAATCGTTTGGCAATCTCGATAAACTTCGATTAAGCGTGATGCTGTGCTTTTCTCTTGTCCTAGGCTAGCCACCCAGTTTTCAAGTTCAAACTGTTCATTTTGGTTTAAATGCGCGCTTCTTACCGCAACCATCTCATCATCCTAATTATTATATTTGTGTGGTTTGACTAACACCGTCCAGGTTAGTTCTTTGCCTCCACGTTGAGTGTTGGCTTTATGACCGCCCACCACAAGTAAACGGCCAACGTCTTAAAAGTTAAGACTTTTCAAACAGTGCCATCGATTCTAGATGGCTGGTATGAGGGAACATGTCCAGCATACCTAATTTGGTTAGTTGATAGCCTTGCTCTAGCAAGCTCTGACTGTCCCTTGCAAGGGTAGCAGGATTACAAGAAACATAAACTACACGCTGAGCGCCAAGCGCAGAAACTTGATCGATGATCCCACTCGCTCCTGCTCGTGCAGGATCCAGCAATACTTTGTCAAACTTTTCTGCAGCCCAAACTTGGCCGTCAAAATCCTGCTCAAGGTTAGCGTGATAAAATTGCGCGTTGTTGATTTGGTTCAAAGATGCATTATTTGAGGCTTTTTCGACCATCTCAGCCACACCTTCTACGCCAACGACATGTTTAGCACGCTTTGCGATCGGCAAGCTGAAGTTGCCTAATCCACAGAACAAATCTAACACTCGTTCGTCACTTTGAGGGTCTAACCACTCAATCGCCTGTTCCACCATTTTCTGGTTCACCGCTTGGTTGACCTGAATAAAGTTGTTCGGAGCAAAAGGGATTTTTACGCCCGCTTCTTGATAGAAAGGCACCTCACCTGCAACTAAGTTAAGTTGGTCAGTTTCTGGCATCAGATACAACGAGGCTTGATGGCGTGTCGCTAATTCAACTAATGCACTGACTTCTTCATCGGCCAAATTACTTAAGTGTCGCAGCGTGATACAAGGCCCGTTGTCACCCAACACCAGTTCTACATGCCCCAATTGCTCTGGCTTTTTGAACGCTGTTAGCACCGAATAAATCTCAGGCAATAGCACATTCAACTCAGGAGCCAATACCGGACAATCCGTCACTTGTGCAATTTGCTTGCTTTGCTTTTTGCGGAAGCCGAAGTGCAACTGACGCGTTTTCTTATCGACAAACAAACTCACGCGAGCACGACGTCGGTAACCTAAAGACTCGCCCAATACTGGCGCATCCAAATCAATGTCACTGCCAGCAAATTTTCGCATTAACTGACGAAGCGTCTGCTGTTTGTGCGTCAATTGTTGGTCATAATTGAGATGCTGCAAATCGCACCCGCCACATTCATGATAATGCGGACAAAATGGCTCAACGCGCGCGTCGCTTGGCTTTAGGATTTTAATCAGCTTGCCGCGAGCAAATTTGCTCTTCTCTTCCACCAATTGCGTCACCACTTCTTCACCTGGTAATGCGCCGTCAATGAACAACGGTTTCTTTTTAAGGTAAGCAATACCTGCGCCGTGGTGATCCAAACGCTCTACTTGTACCGCTTGGTGACGAGTGTTTAATTGCGTTTTCTTTTTAGGTTGAAAGATACGTGCCATGCTCTGTGCCTGATTAGTGTCTAATTGCTCTGCTGCTTCACTATTCTTGATTGCAGCCGTTGTGTGATTCGAGTGACTTGATTATGCTTACCGTTTATCCGGTGACGTCACTTCTTTGCTCAAGGCAGTATGACTACTCTTGAGAAATAATGCGTTATTTTCCCATATCCAGACTCCGATGTAATTAGATAACATGACCAGATATGGCTTACGAGCACGTGTAATTACGCTGACTCTCGCTCCCACTCTCATTATTGGTTTATTACTGAGCGGCTTTTTCTCCTTTAATCGCTATCAGGACCTAGAGAAACAAGTTATCACTACGGGCAATAGCATTATTGAACCTCTTGCGATCGCCAGTGAATCTCACCTACTTGCTGAAAGCCGTGAAGCCGTACGTCGCCTGATTAGCTACGCGCACCGTAAAAATTCCAAACTCGTTCGCAGTATTGCCGTATTTGATGAACACCATGAACTGTTCGTCACGTCAAACTTCCATCCTAATTTTGAAGCGCTGATGTTCCCAAAAGATAAGCCGATCCCGAAGCTGGGAAATTCGGAAATCTATGAGAACTCCCTAATCCTGCGTGTGCCGATTTTATCGGAAGGACACTATTTATCAGAACTGTCTAACGAAAACCAAGGCACGAAAGCCATTGGCTACATCGCGGTAGAAATGGATCTTTCTTCTTTACGCTTGCAGCAATACCAAGAAGTCTTCTCCGCTTTCCTTGTTTTGATCCTTGGTCTTGGGCTTGCTAGCGTGTTTGCTTCCCGCTTAATGCATGATGTTACCCAACCAATCACGCACATGAAAAACGTCGTTGATCGCATTCGTCGTGGTCACTTGGATGTGCGTATCGAAGGCAAAATGCACGGCGAGTTAGACCAACTGAAAAACGGTATCAACGCCATGGCGGTTTCGCTATCGGAATACCATGTCGAGATGCAGCACAGTATAGACCAAGCCACGTCAGACCTACGCGAAACCTTGGAACAGTTAGAAATTCAAAACGTTGAGCTCGATATTGCGAAGAAGCGCGCACAAGAAGCCGCACGTGTGAAGTCAGAATTTTTGGCCAATATGTCGCACGAATTACGTACGCCATTGAATGGTGTAATTGGCTTTACTCGTCAAATGCTCAAAACGCAGCTTTCTAATAGTCAAACCGACTACTTGCAAACCATTGAGAAGTCCGCAAACAACCTACTAAACATCATCAATGACATTCTCGATTTCTCGAAATTGGAAGCCGGTAAGTTGGCGTTGGAAAACATTCCGTTTGATTTCCGCGAAAGCTTAGAAGAAGTAATCAACCTACAAGCCACCAGCGCGCATGAGAAAGGTCTGGAGATCACCTTGAAAGTGGATCCGAAGATCCCTCCAGGTCTAGTCGGAGACCCGCTACGTATCCAACAAATTTTGACTAACTTGGTGGGGAACTCCATTAAGTTTACTGAGCGCGGAAACATCGATGTTAGCGTCGAAATGCGTTCACAAGCAGGTGACTCGGTTGAGCTGCAATTTATGGTGCGAGACACCGGTATCGGTATTTCAGAGCGTCAACAAGCGCAGTTATTCCAAGCATTCAGCCAAGCGGATGCCAGCATATCTCGTCGATATGGTGGTACGGGGCTTGGCTTAGTCATCACCCAGAAACTGGTAAGTCAAATGGGCGGCGAAATCAGTTTGACCAGTCGTCTTCACCAAGGTTCGACATTCTGGTTTACGCTTCGCCTCAACTCGACAGAAATGCCAATGAGCGATCTGATTGAAGTCGAGCTACTTACGGGCAAACAGTTGCTGTTGGTAGAACCAAACATGCAAGCGGCATCGGTGACTCAGCAGATCTTGAGTCAAGAAGGTATTCTCGTGACCTATCGTTCTTCCTTACCAGAGAACGAAGAGCACTACGATTACGTATTGCTGAACTTGGCAGCTAACCAAACTTATGACGAGCAATCAGTCGCTGCTTGGATTGAGCAAGCGAAGCGCATGGCGCCAAGTGTCATCATGGGTACACCGAGCACCGAATTAGCGCTTGCCGACCAAATCATGACCGAGCATCAAATCCAGTGCTTAACCAAACCGCTATCTCGCCGTAAGCTGCTGCAAAGTTTGATCAATGAACATGTTGAAGCACCTCAAGCTATTGCCGCTCCTGTTGAAACAGAAGAAAGCGAACGACTGCCACTGACGGTGCTCGCGGTGGATGATAACCCTGCAAACCTAAAACTGATTTCAGCACTATTGAAAGAAAGGGTTGAAACCGTAACGGCTTGTAGCAATGGTCAGCAAGCCGTAAATCTCGCTACCGAGAAGAAATACGACCTGATCTTTATGGACATCCAAATGCCATTAATGGATGGCGTGACCGCTTGTCAGAACATCAAAGAGCTTGAGTTAAACAAAGACACACCAGTGATCGCCGTTACCGCGCACGCCATGGCCGGGGAGCGCGATCGTCTGCTCGCCGCAGGTATGGATGATTACCTCACCAAACCAATTGAAGAGCATGTACTGCAACAAGTGTTGGTCCACTGGAATCCGAATACCTGTACAGAAAGCATAGGGAAAGTTGCGCCGTCCTACGTCGATGAACCAGCAAGTGAAGCACCTGCTACAGCTGAAAATACACAACCTGATGTGATTATTGACTGGCAAGCCGCATTGAAACAGAGCGCTAATAAGGAAGACTTAGCCAAAGATATGCTGCGTATGTTGATCGATTTCATTCCAGAAGTAGAAGAAGTTGTCGACCACGCACTTGAGCAAGACAATTATTCGCGTGAAGAGTTAATTCATGTGATCCACAAACTGCACGGCAGTAGCTCTTATTGTGGCGTACCAAGGCTAAAATCTCTCTGCGCTACGCTTGAACACGCACTTCGTTCAGGAGCCAGCATTGAGGAAATTGAACCTGAAATGTTTGAACTGCAAGATGAAATGATTAAGGTCACCACCACCGCAAAACTTTATCTAGAGCAGTAGCATTCTGACTAAACTTCATACAAAAAAGCCAGAGCATTTGCTCTGGCTTTTGTTATTCAGCTTAAAGGGTTAGGATTCAAGAATCACGGTCGCAACCGCGTAGTGACGTTCATCAGAAATGGATAAATGAACGTGATTAACGCCCATCGTCTGCGCCATTTTTTGAGCCACGCCAGACAGCATTAAAATTGGCTTACCCAACTCATCATTCGAGACGGTAAAATCATGAAAAGTTACGCCTTGTGCAATTCCTGTACCAAGCGCTTTCGATGCTGCCTCTTTAGCGGCAAAACGCTTAGCAAGATAACGCCCTTGCTGCTTAAGTTGCGAAAACTTTGCCATTTCATCCTCAGAGAGAATACGTCGAGCAAAAGGTTCACCACTGCGGCCTAGCGCTTTCTCTATACGCTCGATTTCAGCAATGTCGGTTCCTAAACCTAAAATAGCCATTCGTAGAACCTAGTTATTTGCGTGCCGCGATCATCAGTGCTTTCATCTCTGCCACAGACTTTTCTAGGCCATCAAACACTGCACGGCCAATGATAGAGTGACCAATGTTCAACTCGTAAATTTCTGGTAGCGCAGCAATTGGTGCCACGTTGTGGTAAGTCAGACCGTGGCCAGCATTCACAATAATACCAAGGTCATCAGCGTAGCTTGCACCCGCAGCAATCTTCTTCAACTCTGCTTGTTGCTCTTCTTCTGTTTCTGCATCAGCGTAATGACCAGTATGAAGCTCGATAAATGGTGCACCACACTGCTTCGCCGCTTCAATTTGCTGACGATCCGCATCAATAAACAGAGAAACTTTAATGCCCGCTTCCGTTAGCTTTTGCGTTGCCGCTTTTACTTTCTCAAGTTGGCCAACCACATCTAAGCCGCCTTCAGTGGTGAGCTCTTCACGCTTTTCTGGTACGAGACAAACAAACTCTGGCTTAGTTTTTAGTGCGATCTCAACCATTTCCTCAGTGACCGCCATTTCTAGATTCATACGTGTTTGAATCGTCTCACGTAGAATACGCACATCACGATCCAAAATATGGCGACGGTCTTCACGCAGGTGGATGGTAATGCCGTCCGCCCCAGCACGCTCTGCGATTTCCGCAGCGTGTACAGGATCTGGGTATTTTGTACCACGCGCATTACGTAGAGTGGCAATATGGTCGATATTAACGCCTAAATAAATTGAGCTCATTTTCCATTACTCCGTGCTCTGGGTGTCTGAATAAACAATTCACGACTTTTTAAAGGTTTGCCGCCAAGATACGGCTTTAAGGCTATACGTGTAAAGCGTTTTGCCGCTTTTAACTGCTCTTTAGTGACAAACCGCCGCTCGCTGATTGCAATCAGCTCATTACCCAAAAATGTTAGATTGTCGCGCCTTACCGATGCGATAAATCCTTTTTGTTCTCGGTAGCGGTACGTCATCTCAGGATCGACCGGCTCACCCGTGCCAGCACAGTGCAAAAAGTCGACGCCATACCCCATTGAAGAGAGCAAAGCCAACTCAAAACGGCGTAATGCGGGTTCTGGGTTTTCACACTGAGCGAGCTCGGTTAAGGCATGCAGGTAATCATGAAACAGTGCAGGCATTGGGACTTCTGCCATTAGCACTCGCCCAACGAGCTCGTTGACGTACATGGCGGAGTACAGGTTGATCCCAAATAAAGGTAAACCGAGGCTGATAGGCTCTGCTTGGCGCAACGTTTTCATCGACCCTTTACCAGACCATTTAAGCAATAGAGGCGTAAAAGGTTGCAGTGCGCCTTTTAGATTGGAGCGTTTACTACGCGCGCCCTTGGCCATTAGCGTGATACGACCATACTCCTCGCTAAATACATCAAGGATTAAGCTCGATTCACTGTAAGGGCGTCGGTGCAGGACAAAGCAGCGTTGAAAACCTTCTGCGGATAAGTTGCTCATCTAAATCTGTGTGCCTAAAAATCTAATGCCAGAATAGTAAAAAATAAGGAGCCATGCGGCTCCTTATTTTAATCGATATTGGATTCTACTTAATATTGAAACGAAGTGCTCTCGCCTCAAATTATAGATCGTCGATGTAACCTAGTGAGCGTAGTGCACGTTCGTCATCTGCCCAACCAGACTTCACTTTAACCCAAGTCTCTAGATAAACTTTACGACCGAACAACTCTTCCATATCTAGACGTGCTTCACGACCAATGGTTTTGATCTTCTCGCCGCCTTTACCAATCACCATCTTCTTCTGACCATTACGTTCAACAAGAATCAGGGCGTTGATATGGAAACCGTCGGTTTCTGGATTGTAATCGAAACGCTCAATCTCAACCGTTACAGAATATGGCAGTTCATCACCAGTAAAGCGCATTAGCTTTTCACGTACGATTTCTGAAGCCATGAAACGCTGAGAGCGATCCGTTACGTATTCTTCAGGGAAGTGATGCGTCGCTTTCGGCAGGTGATTACGTACGTGCTTGCGCAATACATCAATGTTCTTACCTTGCTTTGCAGAGATTGGCACTACATCGACAAAGTCCATTTTTTTAGACATTTCAGCCATGTGTAGCATCACTTCATTACGATCTTGCACGTTATCGACTTTGTTAACACAAAGTACAACAGGGAAGTTCGATTTCTGAAGCTTGGTCAACACCATCTCATCGTCTTTAGTCCAATGGGTACCATCAACCAAGAAGAAAACTAGGTTCACGTCACTCAACGATGAGTTTGCAGCGCGGTTCATCAAACGGTTGATTGCACGTTTTTCTTCAATGTGAAGTCCTGGAGTATCAACGTAAATCGCTTGGTAATCGCCATCTGTGTCGACGCCCATGATACGGTGACGCGTCGTTTGTGGCTTACGTGACGTGATCGAAATCTTCTGACCTAAAATTTTGTTCAGAAGCGTCGATTTACCCACGTTAGGACGACCAACGATGGCAATGAAACCACAATGCTGGTTTTCCGGTGAGCTCACCTCACCATGTGATGCGAAAAACGCATCGATGTCGAATTCGTTATCAGCCATTAGTTAATTGCTCTAGTGCTGTTTCTGCTGCCGCCTGTTCTGCCTTGCGGCGGCTGGTGCCTTTACCGATTACAGGCTTATCCACACCTGCTACTTCACACTCAACCGTAAACTCTTGGTTGTGCGCTTCACCTTTAATATTAGTCACTGTGTAGACAGGCAGCGGCTTTCTTCTGCCTTGCAGGAACTCTTGTAGGCGAGTTTTTGGGTCTTTTTGTGATACGCCAGGTTTGATGGCTTCAAGACGCGAGTTGTACCAACTCAGAACAATACTGCGTACTTTCTCAATATCACTATCTAGGTAAATCGCACCAATAATGGCTTCTACCGCATCGGCTAGAATAGAGTCTCGGCGGAAACCGCCACTCTTCAATTCACCTGGACCTAATTTTAAATAATCTCCTAGATCGAATTCACGACCCAGTTCCGCCAATGTGTGTCCACGTACCAGAGTAGCGCGCATACGGCTCATGTCACCCTCGTTCACTTTCGGAAAACGATGGTACAGATCATCAGCGATGACAAAACTTAAAATTGAATCGCCCAGAAACTCAAGACGTTCATTGTGCTTGCTGTTGGCGCTGCGGTGAGTCAGCGCCAAGTTGATAAGCCCAGCATCCTTAAATTGGTAGCCGAGCTTTCTCTCTAGTTTATCAATTGGAGAATTCATACTCTCTCGATATTAAATAGTTAGTGAATACCACCGATGCGGTTGAAACGCACACCAGTTGGGATCCATGAAGGTAGAACGCTATCTGCGCCACGATCAAACTCAAAGCTGATCCAAATGGCAACAGCTTTGCCGACAAGGTTAGCTTCAGGAACAAAGCCCCAGTAACGGCTGTCTGCACTGTTGTCACGGTTATCACCCATCACAAAGTACTGACCTTGAGGTACCACCCATTCAGTTGTACCGCTACGTGGGAAGTATTGCTCCACACGGTTACGTACAAGTGGGTTAACCAAAATATTGTGCTCAACGTTACCCAATTTCTCATCCAGTTGGATCATTGGGATACCGTTTGATTTGAATTGACTCTCTTCTACATTACTCAGCTTAACTGGCTTACAGCTGGATTCGCCTTGGCTTTGAATGCACAACTGCTTATCACCAGAATAACGAACAATATCACCCGGCAAACCAACGACACGTTTGATGTAATCAACGCTTGGTTGAGGTGGGTATTTAAAGACAACAATATCACCACGTTCAGGCTTACCAGTTTCCACTAGCTGAGTACGCCATACTGGGTCTTTTAGACCATACGCGTACTTCTCAACTAAAATGAAATCACCAACCAGCAAGGTTGGCATCATTGAGCCTGACGGGATTTGAAACGGTTCATAGATAAAAGAACGTAATACTAAGACGAAAGCGATAACAGGGAAAATAGACACACTGTTTTCAATCCACCATGGCTGGCGCTCCACTTTCTGTAGAGTGACCGCATCCAAACCATTTGTAGTTTGCGCTTGAATCTCCGCTACTTTCGCTTGACGTTTTTTTGCAAACACCAGCTTTTCCAGTAGCCAAACTACCCCCGTTACCAAGGTGACGATAACCAGCATCAGTGAGAATGTATTCGCCATTAAATTCCCTTATCTAAAAATACGAAAGTGAAAGAGCCTAAACCCTTTCACTTATTTAAGTTCTAACGTCTTATGACCAAAAACAGTGGGACAAAGTTCAACTCTAATCTTTGCCGACGTGAAGAATTGCTAGGAACGCTTCTTGAGGCAGTTCAACGTTACCGATCTGCTTCATACGTTTCTTACCTTCTTTCTGTTTCTTCAGAAGTTTCTTCTTACGACTCACGTCACCACCGTAACATTTTGCGATTACGTTTTTACGTAGCTGCTTAACGGTAGAACGCGCAATGATGTGGTTACCAATAGCCGCTTGAATCGCGATATCGAACATCTGACGAGGGATAAATTCTTTCATCTTCTCAACCAGCTGACGACCACGAGTCTGAGACTGATCTTTGTGCGTGATAAGCGCAAGTGCATCCACTTTGTCGCCGTTCAATAGTACGTCTACGCGTACCATGTTTGACGCTTCAAAGCGTTGGAAGTTGTAATCCAGAGATGCGTAACCACGTGACGTAGACTTCAGACGGTCGAAGAAGTCGAGAACAACTTCCGCCATTGGGATGTCGTAAGTCACTGCAACTTGGTTACCGTGGTAAACCATATCCACCTGAATACCGCGTTTTTCAACACAAAGTGTAATGACGTTACCTAGGTAATCAGAAGGCACCAAGATGTTACAACGCGCAATCGGCTCACGAATCTCTTCGATGTCGTTAATTGCAGGTAGCTTCGCTGGGCTATCAACGTACAGTAGCTCACCATCCGTTTTCTCAACTTCGTAAACTACCGTTGGCGCTGTGGTAATCAGGTCGAGATCGTATTCACGCTCTAGACGCTCTTGGATAATTTCCATGTGCAGCATGCCAAGGAAACCACAACGGAAACCAAAACCAAGCGCTGCTGAGTTTTCTGGTTCGTAGAATAGCGATGCATCGTTTAGGCTCAATTTACCCAGTGCGTCACGGAAGTTTTCGTAATCGTCAGATGATACAGGGAACAGACCCGCGTATACCTGAGGTTTCACTTTCTTAAAGCCAGGAAGTGGCTTGTCGCTGCCGTTTTTCGCTAACGTTAGCGTATCACCTACTGGTGCGCCTAGGATGTCTTTAATACCACAAACAACCCAACCTACTTCGCCAGTATTTAGAACATCAGTATCCACTTGCTTAGGTGTAAAGATACCCAAACGGTCTACACCCCAAGCTTGGCCTGTGCTCATTACTTTGATCTTGTCGTTCTTCTTCAGTGAACCGTTTTTGATTCGTACCAAAGATACTACGCCAAGATAGTTATCAAACCATGAGTCAATGATCAGCGCTTGTAGCGGCGCATCAGGATCACCTTCTGGCGCTGGAATTGCTGATACGATGTTTTCTAGAACGTCCTCAACACCCAGACCTGTCTTCGCAGAACAGCGTGTTGCGTCCATCGCATCAATACCAACGATTTCTTCAATTTCTTCAGCTACACGTTCAGGATCAGCGGCTGGCAAGTCGATCTTGTTTAGGATTGGCACTACTTCCAGATCCATTTCGATCGCGGTGTAACAGTTAGCAAGTGTTTGCGCTTCTACACCCTGACCAGCATCAACAACCAATAGCGCGCCTTCACAAGCCGCTAGAGAACGTGATACTTCGTATGCAAAGTCTACGTGTCCCGGAGTATCGATGAAGTTCAGCTGATAAGTTTCACCGTCTTTAGCGGTGTAGTTTAGCGTCACACTCTGAGATTTAATGGTGATACCACGCTCACGTTCAAGATCCATAGAATCCAGAACCTGTGCGGCCATTTCACGATCGCTTAATCCTCCACAAACTTGGATTAGACGGTCTGATAGGGTCGACTTACCATGGTCGATGTGGGCGATAATCGAAAAGTTACGAATGTGCTTCATAGATTTAGGGTGACTAACTCTTTACAAATTGGGACAGTAAGAAAGCCATCATTTGACGGCATTTCAATCAAGTTGGCAGATTCTACCGAATTTCGTTAACGGGCGCACCTAATTTAAAGTGTAGAGCTTATTGGATAGGTTCACCGAGAACTCGAATGAGGGTGACTTGGCGTTTTGACTCATCTTCAAGCGGTTTTGATAGGCGTTTTGCGAACCACATACCACCGCCTGCAAATAGCATGGATGCGAGAATAACAATGCCTTCTCCACCAGCGGTCAGAGGAGTCAGTAAGAAATGACCAACCATAGCACCAAGAATCAAACCAAATAAAGGCAGTAGATACACCGCCATGGCTGACTTGATAAGGCTGGATTCAGGAAAGCCGATTTCCACGACTTGACCGACTTGCACGTTTTTTTCTGTGCGCAGATGCCACGACAGGCTCTTATTACCTATCGCTTTAGTGACAACACCTGTGCCACAACTTTTTTGCGAGGAGCAGCTGCTGCAGCTCGTTTGCTGCTCGCAGCTTAAATCTATCTCGTACTGCTTACCGTGACGCTCTACTCCGGTCACGGTAGCCAACGCAGTCATCATTATTGCTTACTCTTTGTTACATTAAATGTGACAGATTGAGCAATGCGCTGCGCCGTAGCTGGCGGAATATCTCCGACCACCGAGATTTCATAATCACCATTAACAAAACTGTGTAAGGTTCTACGGCCTTGACGAACCAGTTGTCCTTTTAATGAATGCTCATCTTTATTTGCTACGTAAACAGAGAAGTTGAACAAGCCATCAGAATACAACTGACTTTCTACCATTTGGTCTGTTGATGCCATACGGTAGCGGTTGAGATCGTTTGGATGAAAACCGTCTGGAGTCCAGCCCACAGTCCAATTGCTCGTGCCAATTTCACCTTTCGGCATTGTAAGCACAGCAGGAAGTTGAACGTCTTCAAGGCCGCTCATCAACTCTGCAATTTTAGGGTTTACTGTGTAAGAGATCGTGCGGTATTGCTCTAGCATCTCGCCATCACGATCGACAAGATCGGCGCGAAGTGGCAATTTGCTCTTTTCGTCAATCCAAAGGACATAGGAATAACGTAGTCCGTCTTTCGGCACAATGCGTAATACCTGAGTTGGAACACCGGCTTCACGCGCACGCCCTACTTGAACGTAGTCGTAATACAGGTTTAGCTCGTCGATATTGGTGTTAAGCATCGGTATCGTTGGTGCAACCATTTTGCCTGATTCGATAGTGAACGGTTCCACGCCAGTTTCGATATAACTCACTTCTGTTCCGCGACGAATCACCTCACGTACAGGTCCACTTAAATAAACAAGATGAGCGTACTGATCTTCGCCGTGTGTCGCGTGACGATAAAGCAAAGGCTCAATGCTGTTCTTTTTGATAAGGATGTAAGAAAGTTCGTAACTTAAATTCTTACTCGCCTCGCTCATTTGATGCAATAAAGCCTCCGCCGGCTTATCACCAGCAAAGGCTTGCGAAGACATCATACTGAACAGAGCGCAAGCGCTGATCAGAAATTTTTTCATTCACTATCCGGAGTCAGATGCGCATCTTGCTGAGATGCGTCACTGTTAATTCTTAACTGCAATTCGTAGTCACGCAGCATAGCATGAACGCGTTTACGTTGCTCCTGCATATTTGCCTCACCCACTGAGCGCTCTACGGACTCACGAGTTAAGCTCACAGGTTCAGCACTGCCTGCAAACGGAACGGTTTGCAAAACTGGTAACTGTTCAGCTTGTGGCGACATTGGATCGCTACCACCGTATTGCTGCACACCTAAGATAACGACTAGCGACACACATGCAGCAACAGCGACTTGCCCAAACTGAGTTAACCACGCTGGCAACTGACGTTTGGCTTTTTGCGGTTCTGGTTGCGACTCTTTAGGCGCATCAGCGATTGAAATGACATTGGCACTGCGCGAATCGATCGCACGATGCACAGGTTCGTCTTCTAACGCTAACGCTACGCTTTCAGCAATATTCCACTCAGGTTTTGCTGGCGCCTCGCCTCGCATCACATCACCAATTAGGTGATAATTCTGCCAAGCTTCACGGCTCTCTTGGTCTTGCTCTAACTCTTGAATTAAAGCCTTATCGACCAATTCTCCATCCATGAGAGCTGAAAGTTGTTCTTTGTCAGCCATTGTTTTCACCATAGTTATTACTTGTACTAGCGCTGTAAAAGAGGTCTGATTTTCTTTTCCACCGCTTCACGAGCACGGAAGATACGTGAACGTACCGTTCCTACCGGGCAATCCATCACTTCAGCAATTTCTTCATAACTTAAGCCATCAAGCTCTCGCAATGTCATTGCTGTTTTTAAATCTTCAGGTAAAGCTTCGATTGCACTGAACACTACCCGTTGCAATTCTTTGGACAACGTTAAGTTCTCAGGGTTCGAAATTTCTTTAAGTGCACTACCTGTTTCGTAAAATTCAGCTTCTTCAGCATCAACATCTGTCGCTGGGGGTCTGCGCCCTTGAGCCACAATGTGATTTTTCGCAGTATTCACTGCAATGCGATACAGCCACGTATAAAACGCACTTTCCCCGCGAAAGCTAGGGATAGCTCGGTAAGCTTTGATAAAGGCTTCTTGTGCTACATCTGGTACATCGCCAGGATTACTAACGTATCTGGAAATAAGATTACACACCTTGTTCTGATACTTTGTTACCAGTAGGTTGAATGCTTGCTTATCACCATTCTGAACTCGCTCAATCAATACTTGATCGGTCAGCTGCTCGTTCATTCGAGCGGATACTCCTATTTGTTATGCCCCTACTCTTCTCAGATATGGGTACTAATTATGCAAAACGTAGTATTGACACCACTGCTTACTTGAGCACTATTGTGACTCCAATGTGAATGAGAAAGTTCCATGGTTTCTCAAGTTTTTTGTCATTGTTTTTTCACAGTGTGATGTCATGCGCCAAATCCCATGCACTGCCTGACTTATGTCTAATTTGACAAGCGAGCATATTAAAGGGAAATGGGTATAATGGATGATCTCTGTCCCAGATTGTGCTGGGTAGAAACTAGAAAAGCAATGAGATTGACAAACTATTACTTTTCATTTGCATGGCTATTGACTGTCTGAATAACGCGTTTTCAACCAAAACTCAGAAAACAACCGTGTGTCATTAGGCCTCAATGACCTAAGCATGCAAAAAGAAGAGTGGCTCAAGTCACCAGAGTAACTGTGATTTAGATAAGTCTCCCAACTTAGCCCTTAGTGACGGATGTCACGCATATGGAATGCACATGGTGTGCAAATAATACACAAGGTAACGTTGTTACCTTAGCTTGGGATTATAAAAGTTATATGAACACAAATCGTGAACATGAATGTGATGTGTTAGTGGTAGGGAGTGGCGCTGCGGGCTTGTCGTTGGCTTTACGTGTCGCAAACCACTGTAAAGTAATGGTACTCAGCAAAGGACCGCGCAGCGAAGGGGCAACTTACTACGCTCAAGGCGGTATTGCCGCGGTGTTCGATGAATCCGACACCATTGAGTCGCACGTTGAAGATACCCAAATTGCCGGGGATGGTATCTGTGACGAAGAGACCGTGAGATTCATTGCAGAACACTCAAAAGAATGTGTGCAATGGCTGATTGACGGCGGTGTACCATTTGACCGTGAAGACGATGATTCTGACGATGAACCTCGTTACCACCTAACTCGCGAAGGTGGCCACAGCCGCCGCCGTATTCTGCACGCTGCAGACGCAACCGGTATGGCAATGCAAACCTCATTGCAGGACAACGCCCACAACCATCCCAATATTCATGTTCTTGAACGCCACAACGCTCTGGACTTGATCACTGAAGATAAAATCGGCGGTGATAAAAACAAAGTCATCGGTGCCTATATCTGGAATCGAAACGAAGAGCACGTAGAAACCGTGCGCGCCAAATTTGTGGTTCTAGCGACAGGTGGCGCGTCAAAGGTTTATCAATACACCTCTAACCCTGATGTCTCATCGGGTGATGGTATTGCTATCGCGTGGCGAGCGGGCTGTCGAGTGGCGAACTTAGAGTTCAACCAGTTCCACCCAACTTGCCTTTACCACCCTGAAGCTCGCAACTTCTTGCTGACCGAGGCCCTTCGTGGTGAAGGCGCTTACCTTCGTCGCCCAGACGGCACTCGCTTTATGCCAGATTTTGATGAGCGTAAAGAACTCGCCCCCCGCGATGTTGTTGCTCGTGCCATCGACTTCGAAATGAAACGCTTGGGTGCAGACTGCATGTATCTCGACATCAGTCATAAACCAGCGGACTTTATCACCAAGCACTTCCCGACCATTTACTCGCGCTTGATGGACTTGGGCATTGATATGACCAAAGAGCCTATTCCAATCGTACCAGCTGCGCACTATACCTGTGGCGGCGTGATGGTGGATCAAAACGGTCATACGGATTTGAAAAACCTATACGCGATTGGCGAAGTGAGCTACACCGGCTTGCATGGTGCTAACCGTATGGCATCGAACTCACTGTTGGAATGTGTGGTTTATGCGTGGTCTGCTGCAAAAGATATTCTGAAACATCACACCAGCGTTGAGCTGCCTTCACGTGTTCCATGTTGGGATGAAAGCCAAGTCACCAACAGTGATGAAGAAGTTATTATTCAACACAACTGGCACGAACTTCGCCTGTTCATGTGGGACTACATGGGCATTGTGCGTACCGATAAGCGCTTAGAACGTGCATTGCGCCGCATTCAACTGCTACAACAAGAAACGCATGAGTACTACAGTAACTTCCGCGTATCTAATAACTTGTTGGAGCTGCGTAATCTACTGCAAGTTGCAGAGCTTATGGTTCGCTGTGCAATGCAGCGTAAAGAGAGCCGCGGCCTGCACTACACGCTTGATTACCCAAATCAACTGGAAAACAGCGGTCCGACAATTCTGGTACCAGCAAAGCAGTTAACCGATAATTAATATCGAATCTAACGCTTATCAACAGGGAGCTTTGGCTCCCTGTTTCATTTTCCATTGACGCAAAATCAAGGAAAGTTGCCGATAGCACCGTTCATCACAACTGTCTCGCCAAATCGTCACCATTTCACCCGACTCTAGCGTAAAGGAGAGTTTAAAAGGCAGCGTCGTCAGGTTGACGTGTTTGATATGCGAACTACTCGTTTCATTTTTTACCATGCCGTCGCTGTGCACATACCAATGCCCTTGACTCGACAAAAGGACAAAGCCTGGATCACGTAGCTTGCTAGCAATCAGTAATAACAAATAAATCGATAATACGAGCGGAATGTCGGAAAGAGACACGGCCCAAGTCAAGCTTAAGAAAACGGTCAGATTGCTGACTTGAGCCGTAATTGAGGAAGATACGTTAAGATTAACGAACTTTGCTGAGGTTGTGGGCAACAATTTTATCAACCATTGCTGCGTGGCCTAGGTTCTCGCTACGACCATGTCCCATAACCCAAGTGAACAGATCTGGATCATCACATTCAAGCAGAGAAACAAAGTCACGCTGTTCTTGTTCGTTCAGCGCATCAAAGCACTCTTCAAAAAACGGCATAATCACCACATCCAGCTCAAGCATGCCACGACGACAAGCCCATTTAATACGCGCCTTTTCTTCAGGAGTGTACATTCATTATTCCTTCATAGATGTCTTGTTATTAATGCGGAGTGTAACAAGGGATGTGCTACGTCACTAGTGTGCGGGTCACAATACGTTAAGTAACTTCAAGGTGTCAGATTCAAAGCTGGTCACTGATTCAACACCACTGAACCTCACGTTTAGCAACAGCGAGCTCTTTCCTAATTATTCTGCCATGAAATCACGATAGAAAACGTCACCTATCCTTGATTGGCATACGTTGTGACGTTTCTTACTCAAGGTTGATTAGATTTCCAAATTACCGCTACATCTGAAAACTGAGCGGTTCTCGCTAAACCGAACACCTTAAGGTGACTTGGGCATATTGAAAGCTGACAAATGGTGAATCTGCATTTAACATAGCTGAAAAATATCTTCAAAAGGCATTGTAATCATGGAATGGCAAACTCGCTTTTCACCGCTCAACCTATCGACTCAAGATGCTCTACCAGAACTGTCTATCTCACGACTCGATCATCTAGGCATGATCACCATGGTAGGCGATGACAAAAAATCGTACCTGCATGGTCAAGTTACCTGTGATGTGGTTTCTCTAGAAAAAGACCAATCAACACTCGGTGCGCACTGCGACGCGAAAGGTAAAGTGTGGAGTGTATTCCGCTTGTTCCATCATGGTGATGGCTACGGCATGATCCAGCCGAAATCTGCGATTGAAATCGAACTGAAAGAAATAAAAAAATACGCCGTATTTTCCAAAGTCACGATTGAAGAATCTAACGATGTGATTCTTGGCGTTGCAGGTGTCAACGCCGATGCGTTTGTGTCTGCTTTAAATGAAGATGCCGGTGATGTACGCATCATCAATGGCGGCACTGCGGTAAAAGTAGAGGCGAACCGTTGGTTACTTGTTGTGACAGAAGAAGCGGCGCAAGCACTGATCGAAAACAGCGATGCTACGCTGACAACACGCGAGCTTTGGACTCGGTTCGACATTGAATCTGCACTGCCATTCGTTTCTGCCACAGCGCAAAACGAGCACATTCCACAAGCCTTGAACATTCAAGCCCTAGGTGGCATTAGCTTCACTAAAGGCTGTTACACAGGCCAAGAAACCGTAGCTCGAGCGAAATACCGCGGCACAAACAAGCGCGCTATGTACATCGTGAAAGGCGTAACGTCGACCGCGTTAAACGATGATGCGATTGAACTAGAACGCAGCGTAGGCGACAACTGGCGCTCAGTCGGCACGTTACTGACTCACTATCAATTCAGTGATAACCAAGCTATGGGTTTGATCGTGTTACCAAATAATCTGGATGACGACACTCGCCTTCGTTTGACGTCTCAGCCTGATTGTGAATGGACCATCGCAGAATTGCCTTACAGCCTTGATGATGAATAATGCCATTCATACTCCTTTGATGCAGTTTCTTGCCGACCAAAACATCACGTTTCGTCTGCTTCCGCATCAAAGACCAGCCACAACAATTGAGGATGCCGCGCAACAACGCGGCATTCGCCCTTCTCAAATGGTCAAAGCGATATTGCTGCGAGACATGGGCAATCAATACGCCCTCGCCTGCGCCCCTGGTGATCGCAGTGTGGATCCCAAAAAGGTACGAGCTTTACTGCAATGTCGCCGCATGACTTGTGTCGACCAGGCCGATGTAGAAGCCATCACTGGTTATAAAATTGGCACTGTGACGCCGTTATTACTCAAACGACAGATGCCGATTGTGTTTGACCCAAGCTTATTGGAAGAACGTGAAGTCACCATCAGCAGTGGGGACCGCATGGCAGGGCTGGCGTTATCCATCGACGATTTGGTTCAGCTATGCCAACCCACCGTGGCCGAAATCTGTCGTTAACATCCAATTCATAATGCAATAAAGCGCAGTGTTCTCATCACTGCGTGATCTCCCTCATATCTATAAAAACACGCCGCAGAATTTTTAATCAAAATTAAAACATAAATAGTCACCATTATAAAACTCGTATATGCTGATTCTGTTGGTTAAGTTTTCAACAAGCACTTAACCAACATAAAGTGAATCGGCTGACAGGCATGACCACGCTCGTGATGTCAGCTATCCACTTTTGTGTAATGCATCTGTGACTATTCGCCCGCTCAAGCGGGCTTTTTTTTGCTTGGAACTTTTTTCAAGCAGTCTCATCTAATCTTGTGTAAGCAAGCTATAACACTTAGATAGAAGGTGTAGGTTTGAAAAAGAAACAATTAGCAAACAATCATTTTCCTTCTATTCTTATTTCTGTAACAAAACTATTGCTTAATGCACCACGTATGAAGGAGAACAGAAACATTTGGGTTCCTTCCAGTGTAATTTTTTGGGGTAATCCTCACGCTATTTGAGATATCAGTCTGTCAATTTGTCTAAGGCAGCACAATTCTCCAAAGCGATACATTTCACCTGTACTTAATACTATTGCTGTCACAATAATTTTTACGTCCAAAACGTAGAATAACTGGGCTAGGTAAGAGAAAAGGAAAGTAAATATGAGACTGTTTAAGCGCTATACACCAAGTATGATTGCTAAACATATAAGTCGTCTTTTTAAGGGAAGAATCTATATTTACGGGGTCGGAAGATTCGAGTTTGATAACGGTAAATTGATACTACCGGAAAAAGCGGAGCAACGTCATTTTCGAGCGGTAAAAGAGATTAACCAAGAAATAATGAAACTCCGATGCGCATACGCTTAGCACTTCATCGATGTCAAAAAGACAAGTAAAACAAAGGCTGGATTATCCAGCCTTTTGTGTTTTTAGGTAATGTAACTCAGAGCTATTGACGAGCCAGTTCTGGTAGGTGCCCCTTCAAACCCAGTGCACGTTTCATGATCTCATCTTTAGCACCCGGTAGTTGTCCCGCTAAACTCAAGCCAATACCGCGAACCAGTTTTTTCGCTGGATGGCCACCAGAGAATAAATCACGGAAACCTTGCATCGCCGCAATCATCTTCGCCGCTTCAGCCTTACGCCAACGCTCATAGCCACGCAGATTGCGTTTACTACCAATGTCTTGCCCTTGTTTCCAAAGAGTCAGTACTTCTTGCGCCAGACTGGCTGCATCCAATAAGCCGAGGTTCACGCCTTGGCCTGCTAATGGGTGGATGGTATGAGCCGCATCGCCAACCAGAGCAACACGCTCAACTACAAAGTCTCGGGCATAACGCATTTTTAGCGGAAACGCCGCTCGCTCTCCCACCACTTCACACACGCCTAAACGAGCATCGAATTCGCTGGTTAGCGTTTTGTTGAACGCTTCATCGCTCATGGCCAGCAATTCTTCCGCTCGGTTTGGCTCTGTAGACCAGACGATAGAACACATGTTTGGTTGAGACATCGGCAAGAATGCCAAAGGCCCGTGAGGTGTAAAAATCTGACGCGCGATGCTGTGGTGCGGATCCGCTGTTTTCACATTAGCAACCAACGCATGGTGACCGTAGTCCCAATGCGTCAAAGGAATATCCATCTGGTTACGCAGCCACGAATTCGCGCCATCTGCGCCCACCACCAGCTTCGCTGTCATCGCCTGGCCGTTATCGAGCGTTAACCAACTCTCTTGTTCACCGACCGCGAGTGTCGCACAGCGCGCTGGCATGAATAGCGTCACATTCTCTAGCTTTTGCACTTGTTCCAACAACGCTAACTGAATCACGCGATTTTCAACGATGTGACCCAAATCAGGTTGCGCCATACTTTGTGCATCAAACTCTATTTTTGCGAAGCTGTCTTGCTCCCACACTTCCATACCGTAGTAAGGTGCAGCACGGCGTTGCTCAATACCCTGCCAAGCTCCTAGCTTACGTAAAATGGTTTCACTTGAGCGGCTCAGTGCAGAAACTCGCACATCAGGCAGTTCATTCAACGTTTCATCTGGCACGTTACCTTCGATCACGGCGATACGCAGGTCACTGTCTTTGAATGCGGCGGCAAGCGCCAACCCAACCATCCCTCCGCCGATGATGGCGATATCTACACTTTGCATCATTGCTATTTATTACCTAATAACTGGTTGTTACCTAGTTTGTTGCAGTCAATCATCGTTTCACTAAGCCAAGAGTATGGCGCAAGAGCGGCTGCTTAAAAATAGAAAGGTTATCCATCGCGGCTAAGGCTGTATTTCGCCCAATTCGCATCGCGAGTAAATCGTTTGAAAAAACATGGACTAACGAGCTTGTTAGCCAAATGGTTTCGTTGCGGTCTGCTTCTCGGCGTTGACTAAAGCGGATCAGGCCTTGGTAACGCCCAACATCTTCACCTTGCTTGACCAATTCCTCAGCGAGAGTGACCACGTCTCGGATCCCCAAGTTGAAGCCCTGCCCAGCAATCGGATGCAGCGTTTGTGCTGCGTTACCGACTATCGCAAAACGGTGTGAAATATTTTGCTTGCGATGACGAAGCAACAACGGATAGCTCGCACGCAGCCCTACTTTTTGCATCGCACCTAATCGCCAACCAAAATCTTGCTGAAGCCGTTCAAGAAATTCGCTTTCGGACAATTCCATTACAATTTGAGCTTCATCAGGACGTAAGCACCACACGAGCGACATTCGATTATCACTCATTGGCAGCAGGGCAACTGGGCCGTTTTCAGTAAAACGCTCAAATGCGCGACCTTGATGCGGCTCTTGAGTCACAATATTGGCAATTACGGCAACTTGGTCGAAATCATGCTCAGAAAGCTCCAAACCAATTTGCTGACAACATTGCGAAACCGCACCATCGGCGGCAACAAGTAATTTCGCATTAAGCAACTCACCACTAGCAAGCTCAATCGTCACATTTTCTTGAGTTCGGGTAATGTGCTTCGCGGAGTCTGGGCAGTACAAATCGATAGCGGTACTGTGAGTCAGCAATTCTTGGTAAACACGACCAACATCGGCTAACTCTACAACATAACCTAACGCTTCAACGCCAACGTCGTGCTTAGTGATGTCCGTCATTCCCGCATGAGAACGATCAGACACATGGATGTGTTCAATCGGGGTCGAAAAAGGTTCAATCGCAGACCATAACTCTAAGTGACGCAGCAGGTTAACCGTACCATAAGACAAAGCAATCGAGCGCGAATCAAAGCCCGGATGCTGATCAGATTGCACTTTAAACGGTTCAATAACGGCAACACGCAAAGCCCCTTGAGACAAATGCTCAATCGCTAAAGCTAGTGTAGCCCCAGCCATGGCACCACCAGCAATTACTACGTCATATTGCTTCATGTTAACCTCTGGTCTATCTAGATTAATGAATCGTCGGTTTGCTTTCGCTGCTTTCTGGGCGAGCTCCGAACTCTGCATGAATGGTAAGTACGCAAGCTTTCACGTGTTCAATGACTTGTTCCAGCAATTGTGCTTGTTCACCAAAGTCATCATCTTCATCAATGCCTAACTTGGCAATTTCTTCTAGGTCAGCCAGCGCTTCTTTTGCATCATCCGATGCATTGTTCAGCGCAATGCCTGCTAAACCAAGACCAGAGATAAAGTGATTCACAAAATCAGACAAGCTATCTGCCAACGCGAATAAACCCTCTTCGCCCGACTCATCCGGCAGAAGTAGTGACAGCTCCATGGATGAACCCGTTAGCTCGTTCGCCGTCACTTTGAAGACCGTCTGTGCAAAAGCTAACGCCGTCGTTGGCCAGCCCATGCCATCATTGGTGTAATCGAATAGAATTGGTTGCCAGGTTTGATCGTTAATCGCCAATCCACCACTTAGCATGCCGACAAGCAAACCGTGCAGCTCCGCAGGTGTCACAGCTAAACTTGCAGATTGTAGCTCTGCAGCAATAGATTGATATTCTGGAAGGGTGATTTCACTCATAACTTGGCTCATTCTTGCGTAATAATGTATCGACATATCCTACCATCAAGGTTAGTCGTCTGAAACGGCTATCAAATTCAATTTTGAACACCATTTGCTCAATTTGCCCAATTCCTGTGTGATCACGTCATCATTTCTCTTTCTGTGATGGGAAATGCTTGAATCTTAATAACGGTTTTCCTATAGTTTCCTCCTCGGTAGTTGCACGTAGCAACACCTTAGATAGCGCGAATATAGAGTTTATTCATCATGAGCAATCAAGCGATCGACGTAGAAATACTAGGCAAAGTTACACGAGTAAATTGTCCAGCAGGGCAAGAAGAGTCTCTCGTTGCTGCAGCAAAAGATCTTGATCGCCGATTGAAAGAGATGAGCGAACGTACTAAGGTAACCAATGAAATTCAACTGCTGACGTTTGCTGCATTAAACATTTGTTATGAGTTGCACACCAAGTCATACGAATCAAACGGTCAACAGCAAGAAATTACTGAGCGCATGGAAAAGCTCACCGCGTCTTTAGAGAACGCACTAAGCAAAGTTACGCAAGGACAGCCGTAGATACAAAATTTACCCTGGGGTGTTCGTCAGACGGATTTAAGTCCCTGAGCCGATAAGCAATACCAAAGGGTTAGTACTTGATAGCTATTGAGCAAGCTTGGCATGCACCGAGAAGCCTACGGTTATCATTGCTGATCCGCCTTGAACCAGCTGGTTCAAGGGCCACAATCCTCAACGGCACCCTGGGGTATTCCTTTATGTCATCACCATCCATATCATCACGCTCCCGGCAAGACTTCCGCAAACTTATCCGTGAAAAACGCAACGCCTTGTGTAGCGATACGCAGTTTCAAGCGGGGCTAGACCTAGTTACTCAATTCGCCCAACTTCCAGAAATCCAACAAGCGCAGAACATTGCCATTTATCTCTCTGCCGATGGTGAACTCGATACGAAGCCACTGATTGAATGGTTATGGCAACAGGGAAAGTCGGTGTATTTACCCGTCATCCATCCGTTCTCAAAAGGCCAGTTATTGTTTCTTCAATACGTGAATGAAGATCAACTGGTCTACAATAAGTACCGCATTCTCGAACCAAAACTCGACATTCGCCACCTTCTTCCCGTCAAACAATTAGATGTCATCTGCACACCTTTGGTCGGCTTCGACAGCATCGGGCACCGCTTAGGTATGGGCGGAGGCTACTACGATCGCACTCTTTCTCATTGGTTCAAGACAGGAGAAGGTGCCAAACCGATTGGCATTGCTCACGATTGCCAGCATGTAGAACGCTTACCAATTGAAAGCTGGGATATTCCATTACCTAAGATCGTGACTCCAAGCCAAATATGGCAATGGGAAAAGTAACGCTTAGCCGCTATAATCACGCCCGCAAACGTTAACGAACATCTATTCAGGAGATTGGCATGACTCAAGATGAAATGAAAAAAGCGGCTGGTTGGGCAGCACTTAAATATGTTGAGAAAGGCAGCATTGTCGGTGTTGGCACAGGCTCTACCGTGAATCACTTCATCGATGCACTAGGCACTATCAAAGATGATATCAAAGGTGCAGTGTCTAGCTCAGTTGCTTCTACAGAGCGTCTAAAAGAGCTTGGTATTGAAGTTTTTGAGTGCAACGACGTAATTAAGCTAGACGTATATGTTGATGGCGCAGACGAAATCAACCCTGCGCGTGAAATGATCAAAGGTGGCGGTGCTGCGCTAACTCGTGAAAAAATCGTTGCAGCAATCTCTGAAAAGTTTGTATGTATCGTTGACGACACGAAAGCGGTTGACGTGCTTGGCCAGTTCCCTCTTCCTGTGGAAGTGATTCCAATGGCACGTTCTTACGTTGCTCGTGAGTTGGTGAAACTTGGTGGTGACCCTGCATACCGTGAAGGTGTTGTAACGGATAACGGCAACATCATCCTAGATGTGCACAACATGCAAATCACCAACCCGAAAGAGATGGAAGACAAAATCAACGGTATCGCGGGTGTGGTAACGGTTGGTCTTTTTGCTCACCGTGGTGCTGATGTTGTGATCACTGGTACGCCAGAAGGCGCAAAAATTGAAGAGTAAATAACAGCCATGAATCGGTCTATCTGATTCAGTTTTCTGTTATTTCATTACAGACGGTGCTGCAAGGCACCGTTTTTTATTCCTTTCTCTAAGAAAATTATCTCTTATTCCGTAATTTTCTTACCCAAAGCAATTTTTTTTTGTTACTTTATTGAACAGAAGACGCACAAGGAAACGTTTGTCCTCCTACAAAACTATTAATTATCCCCTTTTTAATGGTTTTGCCCAATGTGCGCCACATTAGCCCACCTTTCCATTTTAAGGACGAGAAAAAATGGCCAAAGTTTCACTGGAAAAAGAAAAGATTAAGATCCTCTTACTCGAGGGACTTCACCCTTCTTCAGTTGAAGTTCTTCAAGCAGCTGGTTACACCAACATTGAATATCACAAAGGTTCGCTTTCAGAGGAAGAACTGATTGAAGCAGTTAAAGATACGCACTTCATCGGTATCCGCTCCCGAACGAATCTATCCGAGGAAGTGATCAATGCGGCAAACAAACTGGTTGCGATTGGCTGTTTTTGTATCGGAACTAACCAAGTCGATCTTGGTGCGGCGGCAAAACGTGGCATTCCTGTATTCAATGCACCGTTTTCAAACACGCGAAGTGTAGCAGAACTCGTGCTTGGTCAGATTCTTCTGCTCCTTCGTGGGATTCCTGAAAAGAACGCCTTGGCACACCGTGGTATTTGGAAGAAGAGCGCAGACAACTCTTACGAAGCGCGTGGTAAACGCCTTGGTATCATTGGTTACGGCCATATCGGTACTCAGCTGGGCATTATTGCTGAAAACTTAGGTATGCGCGTGTACTACTACGACATCGAAAACAAACTATCACTTGGCAACGCAACGCAAATCCACACGATGAGCGAGCTGCTAAACAAATGTGATGTTATTTCGCTGCACGTACCAGAAACACCTGAAACGAAGAATATGATGGGCGAAGAAGAATTTGCTCGCATGAAACCTGGCGCAATCTTCATCAACGCCGCTCGCGGTACCGTTGTTGATATTCCTGCGCTTTGCCACAGCCTAGAAGCAGGTCACTTAGCTGGCGCAGCAATCGACGTATTCCCAGTTGAACCAAAAACAAACGCTGACCCGTTTGAATCTCCACTACAGAAATTCGATAACGTCATTCTAACGCCACACGTGGGCGGCTCTACTCAAGAAGCACAAGAAAACATCGGCGTGGAAGTAGCGGGTAAACTGGCGAAATATTCAGATAATGGTTCAACACTATCAAGCGTTAACTTCCCTGAAGTATCTCTGCCTGAACACGGTCGTGAGTGCTCTCGCTTACTGCACATTCACAAAAACCGCCCAGGTATTCTGACTCAAATTAACACCATCTTCGCAGAAGAAGGCATCAACATCGCAGCGCAGTACCTACAAACTGAAGCTGAGATCGGCTACGTAGTTATTGATGTGGAAACTGAGCGTTCAGAAGAAGCACTAACTAAGCTGAAAAGCATTGAAGGCACGATTCGTGCTCGTATTCTTCATTAAGAAGAATCCATACAACAAAGGCAGGGATTATCCCTGCCTTTTCTTTTTGTGTTACCAAAACAAATTATTTTAATTTGTAAACCACATCCACTTGGTCACGAATTACAAGAGTCGAATCTTGGTAACTGTTCGAACCTTGCTTGCTGTCCATCGCCATTGAGCGCATCAACACAGGCTGTACATGCATTTGGTTATAGTTAATTTGCCAGATGCCTCCGAGTTTTTTATCAAAGCCAGATGCAAGCGATGCCGCTTTTTCTCTCGCATCTTTGATCGCAGTCATGCGCGCTTTTTGTTGATATTCCGCTTGATTGCTCACTTTCAATTGGATGTTGTCGACCTGATTAATGCCAGCTTTCAACGCCATATCCAAATACTGGTTAAGATCGGCTAAATCTGTCACTGTTACATTGATGCTGCGTGATGCTCTGTATCCAACCAACTCAGCTTTGCCCGATTTAGGGTAGTGATACTGAGGCGCAAGATACAGGTTTGAGCTGGTGATATTGTCCTTTGATAAACCAGCATCAGACAGATATTGGAGAAAATCTTCGACTGTTTTATCGACGGATTGTTTTGCTTGTTCCGCTGTCATGGTGGTATCCACCACTTTTACAGAAAAGGTCGCCATGTCTGGTGTTGCGACCACCTCACCGTAACCCGTTGTTGTTACGTGAGCAAATTCAGGCACATCAGCCAAGACTGAAACACTGCTAAGACTAAGAGCTGAAGCCAGCAAACACGAATACAGTTTCATTCGACAAATCCATCCATATCAATAGTGAAGTGTCTCCACAAATCAGCATCACCGACTTTGTTAAGTCGCCGAGCTGTAGGAGTAAGTGGTTTCATAATAGAAACTTCCGGTGATTATCCAAGCTCCTAACTTCACTTCTAACACAACTTTGACTGTGTAACTTTGGTGTAATTTCAACCATTCGTCATTTAATATTCGTCAGAAATGGTCGTCTATTCAATCACTACTGTGGTAAATGACGCTGTGCATAATTGACAATCGCTTGTGAAATCTCCTGCAATACGCCAGTTTCCAACTGCCAATGGTGCCAATAAATACGATAAGACATCAGGAAGCCAGGCGTAATATCAATTAACGAGCCTTGCTCTAACTCATCAGTAATTTGCAAACGAGGGATCAAACAATATGCCACTCCAGCTAACGCCATTTTGAGAAAAGCCTCTGAGCTGCTGATGTTGTGATGAATCACGCTATCAGGACGCACATTGAAATGCTCCGTGAGAAACTTTTTATGTAAGTCATCATACTGATCGTAGGAAACCGCTGGCGCCTTTGCTAAGGTCTGATTGTTTACACCTTCAGAAAAGTAACGCTGATAAAACTCAGGGTTAGCCACACAAACGTAATCAATTCGTCCTAAGTAATCGGCGCGACAATTTGGTATCGCTTGAGACTCTAAACTGATCGCCCCTGCGACCTCACCACTTTTCAGTTTTTCTATTGAACGTGATTCACCGTAAATCGTCAGCTTCAACTCTACTTGACGAGTTTTCATGACGTCTTGCAAAGCTGGCAGTAACCACGTTGCCAAACTGTCGGCGTTAGTAGCCAAAGACAGTTGCACTGGGCGCGTTGTAGTATCGTTTTTGATCTCAGGTAAAATTTCGTGCTCTAGCAACCGAACTCGGCGGTAAAGCCCCAATAGTTTTTTCCCAATGGGAGTTGGCTTGGGTGGCTGCTCTCGAATTAACACAGGTTGCGCCAAGAATTTTTCGAGCTGTTTAATACGCTGCGAAATGGCAGATTGTGAGACAAACAGATGCTCAGCAGCTCGTTCAAAACTGCCTTGATAAACAACGGCATCCAAGGCTTCTATCCATTTGTAATCCAACCCTCGCATTCACTTTCTCCCAAAAAACAACATCAAACCATTAAATAAGCAACTCTAATAATATATTAAAATCATTAATTATACTTATTTAACCAAAGCCATTATCTTTCCCCTCTCTGTCGTTTTCTTAATTATTTGAGGTGTATTGTGAGCTTTTGGGTTTTATTGCAAGGATTTGGTTTAGGGGCATCGATGATCATTCCGATCGGAGCACAAAATGCGTATGTCTTGAATCAAGGCATAAAGCGCAATCACCACCTGACGACAGCCACTATTTGTAGCGTCCTAGATATGATCTTCATTTCTCTAGGTATCTTTGGTGGTGGTGCTATTCTGTCTCAAAATGAAATCCTACTGACATCGGTGACGCTTGGTGGTATTGCCTTCCTGAGCTTCTATGGACTACTTTCGCTTAAAAGCGCATTCAAGCCAGAGAATGAATCGGAATCAAAAGGGGAAGTCGTATCTCGCGGACGCCGAACGGTCATTTTAGGCGCATTAGCTGTCACCGTGCTCAACCCACATTTGTACTTAGATACCGTCGTTATCTTAGGCTCAATCGGTGGACAATTTGAAGGCCATGATCGAATCGCTTTCGCGTTAGGCACTATTATGGCGTCATTTGTTTGGTTCTATACCTTGTCGATGGGCGCCGCAAAACTCGGGCCTACGCTATCTAAACCGAAAGTGAAAAAAGGCATCGATATCGCCGTTGCATTGATGATGTTCACCATTGCTTATGTACTCGCGAGTGAGCTCATCACTAAATACTGGTAATCCAAACCAAAGGATATGAATGACATGGAGTCACTGGAAAACATCTATCGCATCAACAAAGAGCGATTGCATTCGCTCTCGATTCCATTTCGAGAATGGCAACACGAAGCCATTCTCGACTTCGACACCGACCTTAAAATCGCGAAAGAACTCGGCTGGCAAGGCACACATAGCAAAAGCTTGTTTTTAACACTCAAAGGTGGCGGGTATGCCGTGTTCATTACCGATAAAGACTCTCGCCTTGATGCCAAAACGATTAAAGCAATATTAGGCAAGCGACCTTCTATTGGCTGCGATGAACTCATGCAGGAATTACTTGGCTGCCTACCCGGTGCCGTTTGCCCAATAGGTTTACCACCAGAGGTTGCGATCGTAGTGGATACCAAGCTCTATCATCACAAAGAGTTGCTTTATACACCAGGGCTACCAGAGCGCACCTTCGGTATTGCAGGTATTCATTTAAAACCACTCTTACAGATAGGTAATAACCCTCTGTTTGAAATATAAAAAAAGCGAGGCTAGTGCCTCGCTTTTTAGATTATCTATCGTTCGAATTAAGATTCGACACGGTTCAAATGAACATCCATTTGTGGGAATGGAATTTCGATACCGTTCTCGTCCAATGCTTCTTTAATGCCTTGCATTGAATCGAAGTACACACCCCAGTAATCCGCAGTTTTAACCCAAGGGCGCACTACGAAGTTAACTGAAGAATCAGCTAGTGTCAGAACACCGATAGTCATATCAGGATCTTTCAAGATACGAGGATCTTTTTCTAGCGTTTCGCGAATCACTTTCTTCGTTAGCTTAAGATCGGCTTTGTATGAAACACCGATAACCAAATCTACGCGTCGCGTTGCATGGCGAGAGTAGTTCGTGATTGCACCACCAATAACAGACGAGTTAGGTACAACAACCATTTTGTTGTCTGGTGTTTTTAGAACTGTTTGGAAGATTTGAATCGCTTCAACACTACCCGCTACGCCGCCAATCTCTACATAGTCGCCAGATTTAAATGGACGGAATGCAACAATCAGTACGCCTGCCGCAAAGTTTGATAGAGAACCTTGTAGAGCAAGACCAACAGCAAGACCTGCCGCACCGATTACAGCAACAACAGATGCCGTTTGAACACCTAAGCGGCCCAGAGCTGCGATAAGTACGATAACGAATAGTAGGTAACGAACAAGACCGTGAATAAATTCTACGACCGCCTTATCCATGTTTTTCTTTTCAAGTACTTTGGAAACACTGCCAGCGACTGCTTTAACGATAATATTACCGATAAATAGGATAATCAGCGCTGAAATAATGTTCACACCGTACTGAATAAGTAGGTCTGAGTTGTTTGTAAGCCAAGTCTCAGCTTGAGTCAGCCCATCTGTTAGAGTGGTATCGATACCCATCGATTCACCTGCCATAATTCTTATCCTCAAAAATAAAGATATATAAATCTAATTGCCGTTAACTTATGAGCCTTGTTTTTTATAGGCCCTTATCTACAACAATATCCCTATTGCCCAACTGAACAGTGTCAGATTTTTGGCACGATATCCCAACTTTGACATTTTGCAAAGTCAGAGTTTCGCAAAGATATGCAAAACAAGGCTTTATCAGAATTTTCTGATATCGACCTGTTACAGAGTACGCAATGCTTTAACATTTCGCCACTTCTATTACCTAGATTCATGCGAAGCGGCTAAAAAACAACCTAATGATTATTGGCGCATTATTGATACGTGCTTACATGCCCCCATCCATTATTCTATTCAGCATGGGTATAAATCTATTTAACGTTGAAGAAAGCCAAATGACAGACACAAAAAAACCCGCTCAAAGAGCGGGTTTTTAGATAACTCAATTCAGACGAATTATAGTACGTCGATTGCGTTAAGGTCAGCAAATGCTTGCTCAAGACGAGTAACCATTGAAGCTTGACCAGCACGTAGCCATACGCGTGGATCGTAGTACTTCTTGTTTGGCGCGTCTTCGCCAGTTGGGTTACCGATTTGACCTTGTAGGTAATCATGGTTTTCAGCTTCGTACTGACGGATACCATCCCAAGTTGCCCACTGTGTATCTGTATCGATGTTCATTTTGATAACACCGTAGCCGATAGATTCACGGATTTCTTCTAGAGAAGAGCCAGAACCACCGTGGAATACGAAGTTTAGAGAGTTCGCTGGAAGACCGAATTTCTCAGAAACGTACGCTTGAGAATCACGTAGGATAGTTGGAGTTAGAACAACGTTACCTGGCTTGTAAACACCGTGTACGTTACCGAAAGATGCTGCGATAGTGAAACGGTGGCTGATAGCGTTTAGTTTCTCGTATGCGTATGCAACGTCTTCTGGAGAAGTGTATAGCTCAGACGCGTCCATATCAGAGTTGTCAACGCCGTCTTCTTCACCACCAGTACAACCAAGTTCGATTTCTAGAGTCATGTTCATTTTAGCCATGCGCTCTAGGTACTTAGCAGAAATTTCGATGTTCTCTTCTAGAGACTCTTCAGAAAGGTCAATCATGTGAGAAGAGAATAGAGGTTTACCAGTTTGCGCGAAGTACTCTTCACCAGCGTCTAGTAGACCGTCGATCCATGGTAGAAGTTTCTTAGCAGCGTGGTCAGTGTGTAGGATTACTGGAACACCGTAAGCTTCAGCTACAGCGTGAACGTATTTCGCACCAGCAACAGCACCTAGGATTTGAGCTTCTTGACCTTCAAGTTTTAGACCTTTACCAGCAAAGAAAGCAGCGCCACCGTTAGAGAACTGAACGATAACTGGAGCTTTAACTTTTGCAGCTGCTTCAAGTACTGCGTTTACAGAGTCAGTACCAACACAGTTTACTGCTGGAAGTGCAAAGTGGTTTTCTTTTGCAACTTCAAATACTTTCTGAACGTCATCGCCAGAGATAACACCTGGTTTTACGAAGTCGAAGATCTTAGACATGGATGTAATCCTATTTATCTGTCGTTTTTAAACAAAACTTGTTAAGTTGAAAATCTTGCAAACGTTTGCTCACAACTGAGGCTATTCTAGCAGAGTTCCTCTCACGTTGCAGCAAACAAGAAAGCGGGAGAGTAACTCCCCCGCTTTGCTTTAATTACTTAGCGCGTGCTTCTAGCATTTCTACTGCTGGAAGAACTTTACCTTCTACGAACTCAAGGAAAGCGCCACCGCCAGTAGAGATGTAAGATACGTCAGCTTTGATACCGAACTTGTCGATAGCTGCTAGCGTGTCACCACCACCTGCAACAGAGAAACCTTCAGAAGCTGCGATAGCTTCAGAGATACCTTTAGTACCTGCTTCGAAGTTCTTGAATTCGAATACACCTACAGGACCGTTCCATAGGATAGTTTTCGCGTTTTTAAGGATTTCAGCTAGAGCAGCTGTTGATTCTGGACCAAGGTCGAAGATCATGTCGTCGTCTTGTACTTCAGAAACGTGTTTGATTTCTGCTTCTGCGTTCTCGTCGAATGCTTTCGCACATGCAACGTCAGTTGCCACTGGAATTGCACACTCGTCCATTAGCTTCTTAGCAGTGTCTACTAGGTCAGCTTCGTATAGAGATTTACCAACGTTGTGACCAGCAGCAGCGATGAATGTGTTAGCAATACCACCACCAACAACAAGTTGGTCAGCGATTTTAGATAGAGATTCAAGAACAGTTAGCTTAGTAGAAACTTTTGAACCACCTACGATAGCAACCATTGGACGAGCAGGCTTGTCCATTGCTTTGCCTAGAGCTTCTAGTTCGTTTGCTAGTAGAGGACCAGCACAAGCTACAGGAGCGTGCATACCAACGCCGTGAGTTGACGCTTGAGCACGGTGAGCCGTACCGAATGCATCCATTACGAATACGTCACATAGTGCTGCGTATTTCTTAGATAGCTCTTCTTCGTTTTTCTTCTCGCCTTTGTTGAAGCGAACGTTTTCTAGAACAACAAGCTCACCAGCGTTTAGCTCTAGGCCATCTAGGTAATCTTTAGCAAGTTTAACTTCGCAATCTAATGCGTCGTTTAGGTAGTTAACAACTGGTTGTAGAGAGAACTCTTCAGCGTATTCACCTTCAGTTGGACGACCTAGGTGAGAAGTAACCATTACTTTAGCGCCAGCTTCTAGGCAGTGCTTAATAGTTGGAAGAGATGCGATGATACGTGCATCAGAAGTTACTTTACCGTCTTTTACTGGCACGTTTAGGTCAGCACGGATGAATACACGTTTACCTGCAAGATCCAGGTCAGTCATCTTGATTACAGACATGATGTGTCCTCTCAAATATTTAATAATTAAAGTTTTTGAAAACTCGGCAACCCTGCCAAGCCTGTTAATTCTTCAAACTGGTTATAGATATGGAGATACGTCAGATTTATTTCAAGGCTTGAAATAAAAATTCTCTCCATCACTTCTTCACCTTTATAGCTCCACTTGTGAAGAAGCTTTCATTGCTAAAGCGGTATCCAGCATCCGGTTAGCAAAGCCCCATTCGTTATCGCACCAAACGAGCATTTTTACTAATTGCCCGTTACTCACTCTTGTCTGAGTTCCATCCACTATCGCGCTATGGGGATCGTGGTTAAAGTCGATGGAAACGAGTGGCGATTCAGTATAGTCAACAATGTTACGTAATGTACACTGAGATGCGTTAACAATGGTTTGATTTACGTCATTAACTTTCACATTTGTATTAATTGTGACACTTAAATCCATTGCAGTGACGTTAACTGTCGGAACTCGAACGGAAATGGCTTCGAATTTGTTGGAAAATTTCGGGAAGATTCTTTCAATTCCTTTATGCAACTTAGTGTCAACAGGAATGATAGATTGGCTCGCAGCTCGAGTACGACGTAAGTCATTATGGTAAGCATCAATAACTTGTTGGTCGTTCATGGATGAGTGGATTGTGGTAATGGTACCTGACTCAATCCCAAATGCTTCATCCAATACTTTGATGATGGGAACAATACAGTTGGTGGTACATGAACCATTGGACACCACGCGGTGTTCATCTTTGAGGGTTTCGTGGTTCACACCGTAAATAATGGTGTTATCGAGATCGTTCGCTCCTGGATGAGAGAAGAGCACTTTCTTCGCTCCGGCTTCGATATGGGCAAGACCATCAGCCTTTGAACCATAAACGCCGGTACAATCTAAAACGATATCGACTTCAAGGTCGCGCCACGGAAGCAGTTCAATTTCAGAGAGATGAAGAATTCGGATGGCATCATATTCACCGCTTTCATGGTGAACATTCAAATGTTCTTGATCGTGGGAGATTTTCTTACCAAAACGGCCATGACTGGTGTCATATTGTAGAAGGTGAGCCATTGCCTCTGGTTGAGCAAGCTCATTAACCGCTACCACTTTAATCTGCTGATGTTTGCCGCTTTCATAGACAGCTCGCAGAACATTACGACCTATACGTCCAAATCCATTGATCGCAACTTTTAGCATTTATCCTTCGCCCCACCAAAAATTTCGTGGCACAGATAGTACCTGATAAGGCTGAAAAACGCACCTAATGAATCATAGTAAAGCATGATTTAAAAAGGCTGGGACATAGCCCAGCCTTCTTTAAAAGAAATTAGAATGCTACGTCTAACCCTAACCAGTAACGGCGTCCATCTTCGACGTACCCATATTCTTTGTAGTTGATGTCTTCATCGAACAGGTTGTAAATCGCACCTTTGATCTTGGTGTTATCCGTCAACTGATACGTTACGCCGGCATCTACAAACGTATAAGCAGGTTCAACGATGCTGTTGCGTGATGGGCCAGTGACGGGATCCATTTCTTTTCCTCGGTAGGTCACTTTCGTCCAGCTCTCTAGGTTGTCTGTTGTTTGCCAAGTGACATCAACATTAAACAGGTGCTTTGGAAGTTGCTGAAGTGGCATGCCTTTGTACTCACCCGTTTTTTGCTCCGAGTCGGTAAAGGTATAGCTTGAGCTTAAGTAGATAGTCTCGGTTAGTGGTTTCGCCAACGTTGCTTCTACACCCTGAGTAACAGCTTCATCCACATTAATGCGGTAAGTAGGATCTGCCCCCCATTGGTTTGGGCCATCCGTACAAATTGTATCTGGGCACACCACGCGAGTGATCTTATCTTTAAACTCATTGTGGAAGGCGGTTAACGTTACATCAAGACCAGAATCACCTTGGTAAAGCACGCTGATTTCTTTGTTCAGTGAAGTTTCCGGATCCAAATCTGGGTTACCATAAATATTGCCGCCACCACTGACTTGCGCCCAACCTGGGGTAATTTCACGTAACTGAGGAGAGCGGAAGCCTGTCGCCACACCGCCTTTGACCGTCCAAGCAGGATCAACACGCCACACACCATACACTCGCGGACTAAAATGCGCGCCGTAGTTTTCATCGTGATCCAAACGACCACCTAATGTCAGACTAAAAGGTTCTGCGATCTTCCATTCATCTTCGATGAACACTGCCCATTGTGTATTTGATGCTTTCGTTTTAGATGATGCTTTGTTGGACGTAAAATCTTCCAACTCGGCATGCGTCGCATCGACACCAGTTGTCAGAGTATGCGCGCCCAACCCTTTAACTACGCTGGATTTAAACGTGGTGTTTACAATAGTCATTTCGCGAGATTTGTTTTCACTCTCCTCGCGCTGCAAGTAGGTATCAGAGTTACCCAATAACTCCCACTCCCCGGTGTGACTAAGCGTAACGTAGTTACGACGGTATTCATTCAATGAATCTTCACAGCCTCTACGACAGCCAGTCGTAGGTACAGAAAGACCAACATTACCGCGACGACTTTGTGCCGATGTACCACCCTCTAACTGCACAGAGTGACGGTCATTGATTTGATAGATCAATTTTGAAGAGATGCTCTGCATATCTTTGTCTTCATAACCATAATCAATGTCATCTTCTTCCCTTGCGGTGTATTGACCATAAACCTGTAGCAACAAGTTTTCTGCAAGAGGGCCATTTACAAAGAAGTTTGCACTCTGTTCACCACCAGAACGGCTGTTTTCTTGGATAACCGTCCCCAGCTGCACATTACCTGTCCACTCAAGCGCATCTTTACGGGTGATCACGTTAATCACACCACCAATCGCATCGGAACCATACAGCGTCGACATCGGGCCGCGGATCACTTCGATTCGCTCAATGGCTTGAAGTGGTGGCAACCAACCTTGTTCAATACCAGGGCCATCGCTATTTGGGCGAGTTTCGCGAGTACTTTGGCGCTTACCATCCACAAGAATTAACGTGTACTTAGAGCCCATACCACGAATGCTGATATCGGTTGTATCACCACCACCAGTCACAACAACACCCGGCACACTTTTCAGTGCATCAGTCACGTCGCGGTAGTAGCGCGAGTCCAATTCTTCTCGCGAGATAACACTAATACTTGCAGGCGCATCCGCTTGGGATTGCTCATAACTTGACGCTGTCACCACGACGGTTTCCATTTTAGAAACTGAGTCGTTAGCAAATACATGAGGGACACTGACGAAGGCTAAAACACCAGTAGCAGTTAGCACTGGCAGTCTAAGAGTGGACATCTACATCTCCATAATTGATAATGATTATTATTTTCGAAGTGGAATTATTCATAAATAGAATGAGATGCATAGTGAGAGTTATGGAACGGTTCTTCCCATATATGGAATCCGTACATAACGCAGTAAGGAGTAAGATATGCACGACTTAGCATCAATTCGTGCTTTTGATGCGCTTAACCAACACAAAAGTTTGACCGCAGCCGCCAAAGCACTGAATCAGCCGAAATCCACCGTGAGCCGCCGCTTAGCACAATTAGAAGCCGACTTTGGCCAAGCGCTAACGACTCGACAAGGCAACCGCTTGATTCTGACACGCGCAGGGGAGATTTTTGCCGACTACAGCCGCCAGATCCTAGAGCTCAGCGAGGAAAGTTATGAGGCGCTTCAAGGCTTAAATAATCAAGTATCAGGCTCTCTACATATCGTTTGCCACGCAGCGTTAGTTCGCAGTTGGTTAGGCGATGTGCTCAATGAATTTCTGGCGGAGAACCCTGATGTCAGAGTCCAGCTCACCAGTGATTTTTCCGATACACACCACGATCCAGATTTGTTTATCTGGCTAGGTGAACACAAAGGGCTGGATTGGCGCAAAGAAACGCTTGGCGTATTTCGTTACACCCCATTCGCGTCGCCAAACTACATCGAAAAACATGGCCCCATCCACCACCCGAGAGAACTAAACAAACATCCGTGGATAGATTTTGGGTCGATACAAGAGAATGGTTTGCTACTCTCGCACCCAGAACAAGGGGAGTTTTTTCTAGAACCATTTGTCAGCCGACTCTATAGCGACAACATTGCTATGCAGATCGATAGTATCGCCAACGGACACGGCATTGGTCTCTTGCCAACTTGGACTGCACAAGGGTATGAGAAACATCACCCCGGCCGTATCACCCCATGCCTTGAAGGCTGGCTTTCAGAGCCAATAACGATCAACTGTTATACACCAGCAGGGCGTCATCCTCTTCGCTTATCCGTACTGCTTGAAGATATTCACCAAAGTATTCCGCTAGATTGGAAATATTGAGACCAATAAAAAGGCCATCAACATGATGGCCTTTTCTCACAACCGCTCAACAGAGCCGGTTTAAACAACTGTCTCGATTACGCTAGTAGTTCTT